>CAZDIQ010000013.1:0-30333 GCA_964505525.1 uncultured Acidimicrobiaceae bacterium
GATGAATTGGGAGTGGGGGCACGGTCGGACCTAGAATCGCAGCACGTGAGAGACCAGAGCAGCGGCTTGTTTCGAAGGACTATTCGGGGTGCTTAACCAGTACTACGGCGACTACGTCACCGTCGCGATTTTTGTCGCTATCGGGGCCATCCTTGTGGGTGGTGCGGTCGGTGCATCCAAACTCATCGCACCGAACCACCCCGGCGGTTTCAAGGACGTCGCCTACGAGTCAGGTATCGAACCGATCGGCGGGGGTTGGAACCAGAGCCACATCCGGTACTACGTGTTCGCCCTCCTGTTTCTGATCTTCGATGTCGAGGCCGTGTTCCTCTTCCCATGGGCCACACAACTCGACGCATTCCAGGCAGCCGGTAGGGGGCTCTTCATCTTGATGGAGATGTTCATCTTCATCGCGATTCTTCTGTGCGGCCTCCTCTACGCCATCAAGAAGGGTGTCCTCAAATGGGAGTGATCGAAAAGTTCGGTGCTCCGAAACCCCTTTCCTGGTTGCTCAACTGGTCCCGCAAGTACTCCCTGTGGTATTTCCAGTTCGGTCTTGCGTGTTGTGCGATCGAGGTCATGGCGGTATCGGGGCCGAGATACGACTTCATGCGATTCGGGATCACACCGCTGCCCGCGTCCCCCCGCCAGGCAGACCTGATGGTCGTTGCCGGGACGGTCACCGACAAGATGGCTCCTGCGATCCGACGCCTCTACGACCAGATGCCCGAGCCGAAGTACGTGATCTCGATGGGTTCGTGTTCGAACACCGGTGGCCCGTATTGGGACTCGTACTCGGTGACGAAGGGTGTCGACCAGGTCATGCCGGTCGACATCTACGTCCCGGGCTGTCCGCCACGCCCCGAAGCACTGCTCGAAGGCATCATCATGCTGCAGGCGCGGATCCAGAACGAGGACGTGAAGAAGAAGTGGAGCGGGGTCGATGAGCGACACGCCTGATTCCCAAGCGACGGTGACGGACGAGACCGATACCGATGTCGCGGTCGTCGATGCTCTCCAGGAATGGGCAGACGCCCTCGTCGAGGAGCTCGGCGCTCTCGGTTCGACCATCGAGTTCGACACGGTCAGGATCCACGTGGACCGCTCGAAGTGGGTCGAGACGATCAACGAGGCCCGCAAGAAGATGCAGCTTTTCTCGTGGCTCTCGGCCATCGACTGGTCAAAGGATGTCGAGGTCGGCGAGACCGTGGCCGATGTCGAAGGGTTGGAGGAGCGCTTCGAGGTGCTCTGTCGCCTGTCATCGATCGAGAACGCCGACGGTGCGATATTCGTTGCGGTCCTCGACAGGGAGAACCCCTCGATCGACTCGCTCACGCCGACGATCGCCGGTGCCGAATGGCACGAACGCGAGGCGCACGAGATGTTCGGCATCGATTTCGTCGGCAACACGAACCTCATCCCGCTCTACCTCCCTGACGACTTCATCGGGAATCCACTCCTCAAGTCGTATCCGCTGATCAGCCGTGAGGTGAAACCATGGCCAGGTGATGTCGACGTCGAGCCGATGCCCAACGCTTCGGGTGACGACGATGCGGACGAGTCGGCGGACACCGAGGACGAAGAATCATGACCTCCCGTGAGATGATCCATCGCTCCGAATCTGCTGTGTCGGTCGAACTCCAGACGCCTGACATGACCCTCAACATCGGTCCTCAGCACCCTTCCACTCACGGCGTGCTCAGGCTGATCGCCAACGTCGACGGCGAGCGGGTGTCGAGCGTCGAGCCGGTCATCGGCTACATGCATCGCGGGTACGAGAAGATCTCCGAGGTACGCACCTATGCCCAGATCACGGCCCTTGTGAACCGGATCGACTGGGTCTCGGGATTCGCGAACGAGGTCCCGTTCATCATCGGTGTCGAACGACTGATGGGGGTCGAGGCACCGCCACGGGCGCAGTACATCCGGATGATCCTCACCGAGCTTGCCAGGATCTCGTCGCACCTCGTCTTCATGTCGTCGTACCCACTCGAGCTCGGTGCGACCACACCGCTCATGCACTCCCTTCGCGAGCGTGAGTACATCCTCGAACTCATCGAGGAGGTGACGGGTGGTCGCTTCCATCCGAACTTCAACCGGGTCGGTGGCGTCAAACCCGTGTATGGCGGTGGGTCGACGACCAAGAAGCAGTCCATGGATCTGCCGGCCGGGTTCTTCGAGCGTACCCGTGAAGCGATGGATCGTATGGACACGATCTGTGACGACATCGACGCCCTCGTCACCGGCAACGAACTGATCAAGATGCGCACCGTAGGCGTCGGGGTGATTCCGGTCGACAAGGCGCTGGAATACGGGTTGACCGGTCCGAACCTGCGGGCATCGGGTGTGGCATACGACCTGCGCAAGGTCGAAAGCTATCTTCCGTACGACGACCTCGAATTCGATATTGCCGTCCGCCCCGGTGGCGACTGCTATGACCGCTACATGGTCCGGCTCGACGAGATTCGCGAGTCCTCGAAGATCGTCCGCCAAGCCATCGACAAGATCCCCTCCGGTCCCATCCAGGCCAAGGTCCCGCGTGTCCTCAAGGCTCCCCGAGGGCAGGTGTACTCGCGTGCCGAGAACCCGAAGGGCGAATTCGGATATCACATCGTGTCCGAAGGCGGGAAGATGCCGTACAGGCTCAAGATCCGCTCGACGAGCTTTTCCAACCTCTCGATTCTTCCGTGGGTGCTCCAGGGCGCACTGCTGCCTGACCTCGTCGCCATCATGGGTTCACTTGACTTCGTCCTCGGAGATGTCGACCGATGAATTTCTGGCTCGAACTCATCATCAAGCTGGTGCTGATCCTCGGGTTCGTGCTCACGGGTGCCCTCGTCGTCATCTACGCCGAACTCAAGGCCGGATCACACATGCAGAGCAGGATCGGGCCGTATTACGCCGGTGGACGCTGGGGTTGGGCACAACCCCTTGCTGACGGTCTCAAGTTCCTCCAGAAGGAGGACCTCGCACCGACCGACGCCGACCGCACCGTGTACGGATTCGCCCCGTACGTGGTGATGATGTCGACGATCGCCGTGTTCGTCGTCATCCCGTTCGGGCCCGACATGGTCGCTCGGAATCTCGATCTCGGTGTGTATTACATCCTTGCCATCTCGTCGTTGTCGGTCCTCGGAATCCTCATGGCGGGATGGTCGTCGGCCAACAAGTACTCCCTGATGGGTGGCTTGCGTGCTGCTGCACAGCTGATCGCCTACGAACTGCCCCTTGTCCTTGCGGCCGCCGCCGTCGTCATCCAGGCGGGGACCATGTCGCTCAACGGGATCGTCGAAGCCCAGGCAGAAACCTGGTTCACCATCGGGAGCATCGACATAGCCGTGCCGTTCCTGCTCAAGGGTCAGATCATCAGTTTCATCATTTTCATGATCGCGGCCGTTGCCGAACTCTCCCGTATCCCGTTCGACATGCCGATCGCAGAGTCCGAGCTGACCATGGGGTATCTCACGGAGTATTCCGGCATCCGGTTCACGATGTTCTTCCTCGGTGAGTACGCGTCGATGATCGCGTTCAGCGCGATTGCGGCAACCCTGTTCCTCGGTGGCTACATGGCTCCCGGTATCCCGGACAGCCTGGCCAACCTCGCGGGACCGGGTGTGATGCTGGTCAAGATCTCGTTGCTCGTGTTCGTGATCATCTGGATCCGATGGACATGGCCGCGCCTGCGTGAGGACCAGCTCCAGAAGCTGGCGTGGCACTGGCTCATCCCCATCGCACTTGCCAACATCGGTCTCGTTGCAATCTTCAAGGTGGCGTTCTAGATGGCTGACGACAAGAAGATCATCTTCCCGTTCCCCGGTCTCTTCAAGGGCATGTGGTTGACGTTGAAGACCATGGTGAAACGCGCCCCGGTCACCATGTACCCCCAGGTCCAGGAGATCCCCGTGTCGCGAGCCCGGGGGGTCATCTCCCTCGATGTCGATGCCTGCACGGTCTGCATGCTGTGTGCACGGGAGTGCCCCGACTGGTGCATCTACATCGAAGGACACAAGGAGGAACAACCGCCCGCAAAGGAAGGCGGCCGCCCGAGGGTCCGTGCGACCCTTGACCGGTTCGACATCGACTACAGCCTCTGTATGTACTGCGGTATCTGTGTCGAGGTGTGTCCCTTCGATGCCTTGTTCTGGACACCCGAGTACGAGTACAGCGAGCCGACCGTGTCGAATCTCCTCCACAACAAGGAGAAGTTGACCGAGTGGCTCGCCACCGTTCCCGATCCGCCCGCGCTGGAGAAGTAATGACGGTCTCGATCTCAGACTTCTTCAGGGAATCCGCCAACTGGGCGTTTCTCGTGATCGCCATCCCGACGCTCTTCGCAGGGTGGCGGACCGTCACGAGCAACAACATCGTCCGTGCGGTCCTGTACCTCGTCGTTGCCCTCGGTGGGACCGCCGGGTTGTTCTTCATGCTCGGCGCCGAGTTCGTCGGATGGACCGTCGTACTCGTCTACATCGGTGCTGTCATCATCCTGTTCCTCATCGGCATCATGATCACGAGGGCTCCGCTCGGGACGGAAGCCGACCTCAGCCACGGTGCCAACGTGAAGGCTCCGGCGGCCCTTCTGTCCACCGTCATGTTCGGTGTGATCACGTGGGCGCTGATCGATGCCTTCGGCAACAACATGCTCGAACCGTTCGAACCGACCGCAACGGCGGATCTGTCCGTGCTTCTGTTCAATCGGTTCGTCATTCCGTTCGAGGTCGTCTCGTTCGTGCTCCTCGCCGCCCTCATCGGTGGCATCGCGATCGCCCGCAAGGACGAGGAGGCGTTGTCGTGACGATCATCCAATTCCTCCTTGTTGCCACCGCTTTGTTCTCGTTCGGTCTGTACGGGGTCATCACCCGCAAGAATGCTGTGCTCGTGCTTGCTTCGGTCGAGCTGATGCTCGCTGCGATCAACATCAATCTCGTCGCCTTCGACGTGTACCTCGACGATCCGCTCCACTCCGGGCAGATCTTCACGCTGTTCACCATTGCCCTTGCTGCTGCGGAAGTGGGCATCGGTATCGCGATCATCCTCATGATCTATCGCAATCGTCAGTCTGCTGACGTCGACGAACTCAGTCTGATGAAGGGCTGACGATGAACCAGTTCGCAGCAATCGCCCAGCAGCTCATCCTGGCAACGGAGGAATCCGGCGCGGGACACCACGGCGTCGAACCCGGGATCACGTCGGGTCCGCTGGTCGAATGGGCGTGGTTGATCGTCGTTGTTCCGCTTGTTGCTGCGTTCCTGATCCTGTTCTTCGGCAAGAAGCTGCCGATGGACGGCTGGGAGCTCGCGGTAGGCGGCATCGGTTTCGTCGGGGTGTACGGCACGATCCTGTTCGTACTCAATGCCACCCAGGGCATCGTCTACGAGGGTCACCTCGAGATCGCCAAGCTCGGCGACTTCCAGCTCGAATGGGGGTGGATGGTCGACGGACTGTCGATCATGATGTACTTCCTCGTCGGCGTCGTCGGCACGCTCGTGTTCGTGTACGCCAAGTCGTACATGCACGGCGACATCCGATTCACCTGGTTCTTCGCATCGTTCTCGCTCTTCGCAGGCGGCATGCTTGTCCTGGTTTCGGCTCCGAACCTGCTCCAACTGATCGTCGGGTGGGAGCTGGTCGGCGTTGCCTCCTATCTGCTGATCGGGCACTACTGGGAGGACTACGCAAACGTCGATGCTGCGAACAAGGCGTTCATGGTCAACAAGGTGGCGGACGCTGCGCTGTTCATCGGCGCAATCATCATGGCCGTTTCCGTCGGGTCATTCAGTTTCAACGAGATCATCGACGTCGTGATGCATGGCGAGGCCGGACCGCTTGCACAGTTCGGGTTCTGGGCAGGGCTGTTGGTCTTCATCGGTGCCATGGGCAAGTCGGCGCAGTTCCCGCTCCATGTCTGGCTCCCCGACGCCATGGCGGGTCCGACACCGGTCTCAGCCCTGATGCATGCGGCAACCATGGTGACGGCCGGTGTGTATCTCATCGCGCGGCTCTTCCCGTTCTACCTCGATGTCAGCGGCATGTTCGGTGGCGATGTCAGAAACATCATCATCGTCATCGGTGGTCTGACCCTCTTCCTGACCGGACTCATCGCCCTCGTCCAGGACGACATCAAGAAGGTGCTTGCGTACTCGACCGTTTCGCAGCTCGGCTACATGATTGCTGCCATGGGTGCGGGTGCGTACACCGCAGGACTCTTCCACTTGTTCACCCACGCCTTCTTCAAGGCGCTGCTCTTCCTCGGAGCCGGCTCGGTGATCCACGCCGTGCACTCGAACAACATGTCCGACATGGGGGGCCTGCGCAAGAAGATGCCGGTGACGTTCTGGACGTTCGTCCTTGGGACCCTTGCGCTCATCGGTATTTTCCCGTTCGCAGGGTTCTTCTCGAAGGACGAGATTCTGTCGTCGATCAAGTACGCGGCGGGGGATGGGCAGGGAGTGGCGAACTTCGTCCTCGTCCTCGGTCTCCTCGGAGCCTTTGTGACCGCCTTCTACATGGTGCGGCTCATCGCCCTCACCTTCTTCGGGGAGTACAAGGGACATGCCCACCCGCATGAGTCGCCCAAGGTGATGACGCTTCCACTCATGGGTCTCGCGTTCTTCGCCGTCACCGCTGGTTGGGTGAACATCCCGGGCGTCTACACGGGTTTCACGGAATGGGTCGCCACGCGCGTTCCGCTCGTCGGGATGGGTGATCATCACGCCGAGGGGTTCGACTGGCCGGTCGTGTTCATGTCGAGCGCGCTCGTGTTGGCAGCCGTCGTGATCGCATGGCTGGTCTACAGCAAGGATGCCGACACGAACGCAGAGCGCGACAAGTTCCGCGTTCCCGTCCTGTGGCCCCTGCTCGAGAACAAGTACTACATCGACGATCTGTACATGAGTGGTGTCGTACGCCCGGTCATGGGTCCGATTGCGCGGGTCGTGCTGTGGTTCGACATGAATGTCGTCGACGGGGTGGTCAATGGTGTCGGTGTCGGCGCGCACGGTCTTGCACAGGTCGTCCTTGAGGTGGACACAAACGTCGTCGACGGCGTCTACAACGCGACCGGTGCCGGGACCGGGGCCTCGGGAACACTTCTGCGGAAATCATTCACCGGCCGGGTACAGCAGTACGCGGCGTTCAGTTTTGTCGGCGTGATTGTGATCGCCGTCCTGTTCATCATCTTCTAGGAGGAGCACGAGATGGATTGGTTAGACAACGGTTGGGTCCTGAGCCTCATCGTGTTCTTGCCCGTCGTCGGCGCGCTGGTCGTGTTGGCCATACCGAAGGCACAGGAGTCCGCAATCAAGTGGACCGCCCTGCTCTTCTCGTTGGTCACGCTCGGTCTGGCTGTGTGGTTGACGGTGCAGTTCGATTATTCGGCTGCGAGCACGTATCAGTTCGGGACCGAGATCGACACACCGTGGATCGAGGCGATCAACGCCCACTTCCACATCGCCGTGGACGGCATTTCGTTGCCGATGGTGGTTCTTGCGACCGTCATCACGGTCCTTGTGATCGTCTACTCGTGGAACCATTGGCCTGAGCCGCACAACCCGAAGCTCCTCCTGGCGTTCGTGCTGATCCTGGCCACCGGTATGACGGGTACATTCGTCGCACTCGACCTCGTCCTGTTCTTCCTCTTCTTCGAGGTGGTCCTGCTGCCGATGTACTTCATGATCGGTGTCTGGGGTGACCGCGGGATCCGTGAAGTGCCGATGTTCGGCTGGAAGCTGGAGATGCGGCTCTACGCATCGTTGAAGTTCTTCGTCTTCACGCTGTTCGGCTCGGCCTTCATGCTGCTCGGGTTCCTTGCGCTGTACTTCAAGTCGGGAGACACGCTCGGATACAACTCGTTCTCGATGGTCGAACTCAGTGATCTGGGTGCTGCGGGTACATTCGTCGGGACGTTCGGATTCCTCGTGTTCCTCGGTCTGTTCCTCGGGTTCGCCGTCAAGGTCCCGATGTGGCCGCTCCACACCTGGCTTCCCGATGCTCACACCGCGGCGCCGACGATCGGTTCGGTGCTCCTTGCTGCGATCCTGCTGAAGCTCGGTACCTACGGATTCATCCGCATCGCCCTGCCGATCCTCCCGCAGGAAGCCGAGAGTTGGGCGCCGTTCATCGGTCTGTTGTCGGTGATCGGCATCATCTACGGGTCCCTTGCGTGTCTCGCACAGACCGACATGAAACGTCTGATCGCGTATTCGTCGGTCGGTCACATGGGATTCGTCATGCTCGGTATCGCGACCCTGACCGACATCGGGATCAACGCAGCGATCATCGGGATGGTCGCACACGGTCTCATCACCGGATTGTTGTTCTTCATTGCCGGCTCGATGGCGCACCGGTTCCACACCCGTGACATGAACCGCCTCGGTGGCACGATGGTGCTCATGCCGAGGATGGGTCTCCTGCTCGGATTCGCCGCAATGGCATCGCTCGGTCTGCCGGCACTGGCCGGATTCTGGGGCGAGTTCATGTCGCTCATGGCGTCGTTCAATCCGCTCGAGGCGATCGGGGCCACCACCACCTTCAGGGTCTTCATGGTCATCGGTGCGGTCGGAACTGTGCTCACCGCCGGCTACATGCTGTACATGCTGAGAAGCGTCAACTTCGGCGAACCGACCGACGAGTGGGCTGGCAAGGAGTTCCACGATGTCGATACGTCGGAATGGCTTGCATGGGCGCCGCTCATCGTCGGCACGATCGCCATCGGCATCTTCCCGAAGATCGTCTTCGGTGCGACCAATGACGCCGTTGTGTCACTCGTCGAGAAGGCCTTCGGGGGCTGAGCATGATGGCTGTCGACTACCACGCGCTGCTACCAGCGATCCTTTTGGGGATCACTGTGTTGGCGACGCTGTTGGTCGACCTTTTCACGAGTCGGAAGTCGTACGCAGCCATCACCGCGATGATCGGTTTGTTCGCAGCACTCGTGCCTGTTCTGACGCTTGCGTTCTGTGACAGCCTCGAGTTCTGCACGTCCACCGGTGACAGGGTCCTGTTCGGCGGATCGTTCGTCATCGACGGCTATGCGCTCGTACTCATGGGGGTGTTCATCTTCGCCGGGTTCGTGGTTCTGTTGATGTCCGTCGGCTATCTCGAAACCGACCGGTACTACGAAGGCGAGTTCTACTTCCTGATCGTGTCGGCCGTACTCGGTGGGGTGGTCATGGCATCGTCGAGGGACTTCATCTCGATGATCGTCGCACTTGAAATCGTGTCGGGCACCGGGTTCCTGCTCGCTGGTTGGCGCAAGGCCGACCCGCGGTCGAACGAGGCATCGCTCAAGTTCTTCATCACCGGCGTGTTGGCGCTGGCGTTGATGCTCTTCGGTGTGTCACTGATCTACGGACTCACCGGGTCACAGGTGTTCAGCGAGGTCGCGGCCGCTGCGGCAGGTGTCGAGGAAACACCGCTGTTCATCCTCGGCGTGATCTTCGTGCTGCTCGGGTTCGGCTTCAAGGTGTCGGCTGTGCCGTTCCACTTCTGGACCCCCGATGTCTACGAAGGCTCGCCGCCACCGGTGACGGCGTGGCTGTCCGTCGGATCGAAGGCTGCCGGTTTCGTCGGGCTGCTGTCGGTCTGCTATCTCGCCCTTCCGTCCGTGACCCAGATCTGGGGACCCGTGTTGTGGCTTGTTGCCGTGCTGTCGATGACGATCGGCAATGTCGTGGCGATCAAACAGACCAACATCATCCGACTGCTCGGCTTCTCATCGATCGCGCAGGCCGGGTTCATGCTTGCGCCGTTCGGTGCCGCTGCAGCGGCTGGTGCCGACCTCGGTCAGGCGTTCAGCGCAACGGTGACCTACCTCATCATCTACGCCGTCATGAACCTCGGTGCGTTTGCGGTCGTGATCATCATCGGGACCCGTGTCGGTTCCTACGAACTCGAACGGTGGTCGGGTCTCTCGAGCTGGGCTCCGGGGCTTGCCCTGACGCTCGCCGTGTTCTTCATGTCCCTTGCGGGTATCCCACCGCTTGCAGGTTGGTTCGCCAAGTTCGCCATGTTCAGCGCCACGATCTCGGTGGGGAGCTGGTGGGGCTACTCGATGGCAATCGTCGCGGCACTCAACGCGGTGGTGGCACTCGTCTACTACCTGAACGTGCTCAAGTCAGCCTTCTTCGACACGGTCCCAGCCGATCTCGATGTGAAGAAGCTCGAGGGCGGCGAGATCCCGGGCCCGATCGGTTTCGCCATAGGCGTCACAGCGATCGCCGTTGTCGTCCTGGGCGTGTTCCCCGGCCTCGTCGCCAACCTCGGCAACTTCTCCTCCGAATTCCTCGCAGCCATCGGTCTCTAGGCCCATTTCCGCGTACCCTGGGTTCTGCGGGTACAAAAATGTGGGTCCCCAGCCCACAGAACGGGCCAGCAGCGCTATCCGCTTTCCGCTTTCCGCCAGCAGCCTCGCCCTTTGGTTGCCCCGGTTTGGTGGATACTTTTCGACTTACGGTGTGTTTGGCCAGCTGGCCTCAGAACCGAATCCGTCAGCCTTCGTACGGGATTGGCGCTAGCCGGATTCGGTCCGCTGCTCGATCGCGGACACGAGGTGTGCGATGCGAGCATCCAGCCGATCGAGGTCGGACTGCGAGTTCGAGCGGATCGACAATGCGGCCATGGCCCCGCTGGAGTCTCCTGCCGCTCCGCCCGTACCCCCAGGGCCGGACATCATGTTCCGGCCTGCAGTGTTCTTGACGATGCGACGCCGGTCCCGTGGCCGTACGACCGCATCGATGTCGGGTCGGCGACGCCCTAGTTGTCCGATGTGACGATGTGGAAGTTGGAACCGGGAACAACGTGCCATGGATCGCCGACGGCGAGGAGATACTCGCCTGAGCCCATCGACGAGAAGGTTCCGCCGAGCATCAGAGCAGAACTGGTGCAGGTGAAGGAACCATCGGCGTCAGGACGGTCGCGGCAGAGGTAGTCGACGAGTTCGATCGGATCCGCACGCAGCAGGTAGACCCAGATCATCTCATCTGGGAACGACCCTGAGAGTCGGCCTTCGACTGTGATCCGGTCGCCCAGTCGGAAAGTCGTCCCGCTCGGTGCCAAGGAATCGACCTGCCAGTTTCGTGTCCTCGGCGGTAGAGCTGCAATGGCCTTGCTCGCTTCGACGGCGAGTTCTGTTGCTGAGTCGCTGTCGGACTGGGTGAAGAGGGTCCACATCTTGCCTCGCTGGATCCAATACACCATCGAGTCCCAGAGCGAGGGATCGTCTCCAACGATGCCACTGCCAGCGATCATGGGTCGATCTGTAGACGTTACGAGCCGAGCCGAGCCGAGTCCCGACACAACATCAAGAAGGTCAGCAGGGCTGGCCGTGCCTGCAAAGAGGGCGAAGCTGCCCACGTCGCCAGTCTCACCAGTGATTGTGATGCCGTCTTGGTCCGACCGCACGATCGTTGGGTTGATGGATCCGGCGGTGATCTTGCGAAGCTGTTCGTCTGTCAGATCCTCGAAGGCGACGGGAACAACGACTTCGTAGTCCGTGATGAGTGCATCTCGGTTTGCCACCACACGAGTCGACTCAACTATCTCGACAACCTCGTCGGACTTGAGGCCTTTGGCCTCTGCCCGCAACCGCCAAGTGTTCGCAATCGGTACCTCGAGTGTGACATTGCCGCCCTCTTCGACGATTCGCCATTCCGAGTGTCCTTCGACAGGCTGACCGTCCAGTTCGGGGAACTCAGAGGGTCGGACTGAGACACTCACCGTCCGATTGGCACCATCGCACACCGTGACAGACATCGATGGCGGATTGTTGACTTCCTCACAAAGGCTGAGATCAGCTGGGACGCGTCCCGGGTAGAACAGGAGGTCGAGTCCGAGTGCGACGGGGACCAAGCTCGGACCGGCAACACTCGTTGAGGTTGTCGGTACGGACGCGAGACTCGATGTTGTCGACTGCACAACCACCTCCTCAGTCCCGTCCCCTTGCGCAATCAAAGCGGTGATTGCACCGATGACGAGCACTGCGACAAGTGCAACCAACGCCGCGAGTGGTCCGGTGCGCCGCGAACGGGTTGCGTTGGGGGAAGCCATGAACTCTGTTGCGAGGGGGAGCCGTTCGCCCTCGGCCCTGAGAGATTCCCGGATGCGCTGTTCGGTATTCATTGGTTGTCCAATCGTCGTTCCAGCCTCTTGATTGCTCGCTTCAATCGGCTCTTGACGGTTCCTTCGGGGATTGCGAGGGCCCGACTCGTTGTCTCGGTCGACCAGTCGAGGTACAGCCGCGCCACCACAACGGCCCGCATCTTGATTGGTAATTCGGCGATGGCCTCGGCCACTTCGGGTTCGGGCAAGCCGTCTTCGACGGACGGCTCAACGAGTATCGGTGAAGGTTCGAAGCGTTTGCGACGCTGCTGGGATATCGCCCAGTTCAATCCCACCCGGAACACCCATTGCTCCGGTGCGTCATAGCCACCGATCGTGTCCCAGCGCTGAAACGCTCTCGTCATGGCCTCATCCGTTGCCTCCCTTGCCAGGTCGATGTTTCGTGTCGCAAGACCAAGGGCTCTGTACGTCCGGTCGTAGTGAATCTGGTAGAAGGCATCGAAGGCGCGGCTGTTCGAATCGTCTCGGAGGGGAGCCTTCGCCTCTTCGTGTTCGTCCATGTCCGTCCTCATCCCTACCCAGAACACACGAATGGAACAAGAATTCGGTTCCATCTTTCTGAAGCACCTGCCCATGCCCAGAGGGAGCAACAGTACAGAGTCGGGAATTCGACGGTTGATGCAGGTGTGATTCGGCGGCCCCCTCGGTGTTCCTCTCGATATATGTGAAGGTATTGACCGTTGGGATCTGCGTCCGTACAATGACCGTACACAATCAGCGGGGCGACGTGTGACAACCAAACCCATCAAGAGCGAGCGGATCGAAGTGCGAGCAACCCCAGCGGAACGCGTCCTCATCGATAGGGCAGTGGCGGTGTCTGGATCGGATCTCACCACCTTTGTGATGTCGAATCTCACGGTTGCTGCACAACGACTCCTCGCTGACCGGACGGTTTTCGAGATGGATGAGCGACAGTGGCGCACCTGGGAGCGCATCAATGACGAACCGGCCCGTGATCTGGCTGGTCTGAGAGATCTGATGTGGCGTCCTTCGCCGTTCGGTGACGGGTGACACCGCGGTATCAGCGGCCAAGACTTCTCAAATCGACCGACGCTGTTGCTGAATTCGACTGTCAATCGGCGGAACAGACCGCCTGGCTGATACACCACTCGCTCCAGGCCAACGCGGCCGGTACGGCCAAGGTCTTCGTTGTTACACCGCGGGAATCCGATCGGGTGGTCGCGTACTACGCGTGGGCGATGGCGAGTGTGATCGTTGAGGACTTGCCGGCCCGACTCCGGAAGGGGTCCGCCCGATATCCACAGCCAATCGCCCTCCTCGCGCGGCTTGGTGTTGATCGTGAACACGAAGGAAACGGAATCGGTGCGGGACTTCTCACAGATGTAATTCGACGCACGGCGACGCTCGGCGCGGAGATCGGCTGTCGTGGACTCCTGGTTCACGCTGAGTCAAGTGACGCCCGCGACTTCTACATGCATCTCGTCCCGGAATTCGTCTCATCACCTACCGACGATCTGCATCTGGTGCTGCTGATGAAGGACATTGCCAAGACGTTGGCGGTGTAGCCCGACCTGCGCCTCCTCCGCCGTTTGGTGACCTGTGACACTGCGCACGGGCATCGCCAGACATTCGCGACCGAGCCGGAGGTGAGGTCTGTCCTCTGTCCTCTGTCCTCTCCCTTGGCTAAGTTGGGGGCATGAATCTGCCCGAATCGGTTGATGCCCTTGAAGCGGCCCTCATCGCTGAGGACTATGTCCCCGACCGCGAGCTTGCGGTTGCGACCTATCTCGCACTCAGGATGGGGCGACCGCTCTTTCTCGAGGGGGAGCCAGGTGTGGGGAAGACCGAGGTGGCCAAGGTGCTGGCGAACATCATCGATGGCGAGCTCATCCGCCTGCAGTGTTACGAGGGTCTCGACGCCTCCCACGCTCTGTACGAATGGGACTACGCCCGCCAGATGCTCGCCATCAGGTTGGCCGAATCGAGTGGATCGAGCGCCGATGTCACCGACATCATGAGCGAGGAGTATCTGGTTGCCCGACCCCTGCTCCAAGCCATCACGTCGGCATCGATGGGCAAGCCCACGGTCCTTCTCATCGACGAACTCGACAGGGCTGATGAAGAGTTCGAGGCGTACCTCCTCGAACTGCTCTCGGATTTCCAGATCACGATCCCTGAGATCGGCACCATCCATGCAGAGACGCCCCCGGTCGTGGTCATCACATCGAACCGGACCCGTGAGATCCACGACGCGGTCAAGCGTCGGTGCGTCTACCACTGGATCGACTACCCGACGATCGACCGTGAGATCGAGATCCTTTCCCGGCGGGCTCCCCAGACCTCGGCGAGTCTCGGCAAGCAGTTGGCAACCGCGATGCAGAAGCTTCGCGACCTCGACTTGTTCAAGCCCCCCGGCGTCGCGGAGACCATCGACTGGGCGAACGCCCTTGCGATCCTCGACGACGAGGAACTGACGGGCGAGGTCACCGACAAGACACTCGGGGTCATCCTGAAGTATCAGGACGACATCGCCCGCGTCAGGGCTCACGGCGTCGACGAACTGGTGTGACCGACCGATCAACACCCCCGGGCGTCAGGGCGACCTCCAATCTTGTCGGATTCGTGCGGTACCTGCGCGAAGCAGGTCTGCGGACGGCGCCTGGAACGACGTCGCTGCTCGTCGAGGCGACTGAAGCAGTCGGCTTCCACTCGCGTGAGGACGTGAAGGCAGCATTCCGGGCCCTCGTCGTGACGGACCGGGCGCAGGATCGTGTGTTCGACGAAGCGTTCGACGCGTTCTTCAGGGGAGAGATTCTCTACCGGCTCGATGACGTCTACGACAGGGCGGCGACTGTCAAACAGGAACCCACCGCACCCGAGATCGGGATCTCGGACAGCACCCCGGATGATGTCGGCGATGTGCACCTTGTCGACGCTGTGGAGGGCAGTTCACCGGCGGAGCGCCTGATGGATGTCGACTTTTCGGAGCTCGAACCCCACGAAGCGGATCAGGTGGCCGCGATCCTCGACTCCATGCATTGGTCACCATCGACAACGAGATCTCGACGATGGAAGCCATCACCCGGGGGTCCCCGCCCCGACATGCGCCGGACACTCAGGAGGGCCGCGTCACCCGCGGGTGACCTCATACCGCTGCGGTTCGTCGAGCGGACCGTCCGCCAACGCCCAATCGTCGTCATCGCGGACATATCCGGATCGATGGAGCGCTACACAAGGATGCTGCTCCATTTCCTTCACGGCGCCCAACACCGGTTCGGCCGTGTGGAGACATTCGTGTTCTCGACTCGCCTGACGAGGGTGACAAGAGAGCTCAGACGACGGAACCCGACGGATGCCATCGCCATGGTCTCGGAAGCCGTTCCCGACTGGTCCGGTGGCACCAGAATCGGAGAGTCGCTCGGGACCTACAACCGCTGGTGGTCGCGCCGGGTGTCGAGCGGGGGACCGATCGGCTTGATCATCTCGGACGGTTGGGACACCGGGGATCCCGAACGCCTCGGCATCGAAATGCGTCGGTTTGCCAGGTCGGTCCACTCGGTGATCTGGTTGAACCCACTTGCAGGACGAGTGGGGTTCGAACCGGTGGCAGGTGGGATGGCGGCCGCTCTTCCGCACGTGGATCACTTGATGGCTGCTGGCACCGCGCGGAATCTCGTCGATGTCATCGGACTGCTCGATTCCGCCCCGAGCCACTCCAGGGCGGGATAGCGACCCTAGGCGCGGCGCCGATCTCGCGAACGCGCCAGCATGTGCGGTCGGCTGGGGGAGCGGTGGATCTCGCATCTAGGATGCGTCCATGGACATCACAGAGACATTCAGCGTTGATCAGCCAATGGCCGCCGTTTGGGACCTGTTCCTTGACGTCCCGACGGTTGCGCAGTGCCTGCCCGGTGCGGAGTTGACCGAGGACCATGGCGATGGGACATATTCGGGGAAGCTCTCGATCAAGCTCGGACCCATCGCCGCATCGTTCGACGGACAGGCAACGGTGACGGCCACCGAGGCAGACCATTCGATGGTCATCGAGGGGAAGGGCGTCGATCGCAAGGGTGGATCCCAGGGCAGGGTCACGGTCGATGTCGTGCTCGTCGCTGCAGGTCCCTCGACAACCGATGTGTCCATCGATTCGAAGGTGACCTTGGCAGGACCGATCGCCCAGTTCGGGAGGACGGGTCTTGTCTCTGAGGTCTCCAAACGTCTCATCGGCGAGTTCACGGATTGCTTGCAGGCCAAACTCGACGCCGCGACTCCTGTCGAGGCAGCCGAGATCAAGGCGGGTGAGGTCAAAGGGATCTCGCTCTTCTTCGCAAGTCTGTGGGCGTCGTTCAAGAGGCTGTTCAGCCGAACGAAGTGACCACGGGTGCAGTCACTCGGGGGCGATGGACATCCCGCGTTCGCCACCCCCGTATTCGAATCGTCGGTCTTTCCTCAGCACGCGCCGTGCCTGATTGTCTATATTTGGAGGAGAAGCCGGGGACGCCGAACCGGTCGCACCCGTAGCCGAATGGAGGGGCCCGCCATGGAAGTCACTATCACGGTCAACGGAGACACCACACGATGTCAGGTCGAGCCTCGAACGCTGCTCGTCCACCATCTCAGAGAAAACCTCGGGCTGACGGGAACCCACGTCGGATGCGACACCGGATATTGCGGTGCATGCACGGTGATCGTCGACGGGCGCCTGGTCAAGTCGTGCACGATGTTCGCTGTGCAGGCCGATGGGGCCGAGGTGCGGACCATCGAGGGCGTTGCCGACGGCGACGAGATGCATCCGGTCCAAGAAGGTTTCTGGGAGTGCCACGGTCTCCAGTGCGGCTTCTGCACACCGGGGATGATCATGTCGTCCGTCGCGCTCTTGGAGTCGAATGACAACCCGACCGAGGACGAGATCCGCCACGGCATCGAGGGCAACCTCTGCCGATGCACCGGGTACCACAACATCGTCCGATCAGTCCAGTTCGCCGGGGCAAGGATGCGAGGCGAAACTCCCGAAATCGGCGTGACCGCGGAGGTGCGATCGTGAGCACCACAAGCGTCATGGGCGGCATCGTCCGCCGCAAAGAGGATCCGTCGCTCGTTCGTGGCAAGGGGCTCTATGTCGACGACAAGAAGATTCCCGGGGAGCTCGCTGTCGTTTTCGTTCGGAGTCCGTTTGCCTCGGCGAAGATCGTCGAGATCGACACGAGCGCTGCCGAGGCGCTCGAGGGTGTCCATGCCGTGTACACGGCAAAGGATGTCAACCACCTCGGACCCAACCCCGCACAGGTGGCCGTCGGGACCCTTCGCCCGCTCCTCGCCGACGGTGAGGTGAAGCACGTCGGTGAAGCCGTTGCGATGGTCGTTGCCGACAACCGGTACATCGCCCAGGACGGCGCCGATCTTGTGTACGTCGACTACGACCCCGGGCAGGCAGTGGTCGACCTCAAGGAAGCTTTCTCGGACGCCATCAAGGTCCATGCCGACGCCTCGAACGTGTTGCTCACATGGAACGGCAACGCCTGGTGGGGCGGCGTCATCGATCTCCCTGACCCTTCACCGGGGATCCAGGAAGCCAAGGCACGCGACGACACGATCTCGGTGAGCCTCGAGATGGTGAATCAACGTCTGATCCCCACAGCCATCGAGCCGAGGGCCGTCATCGCCCACTGGCACGACGGTTACGACACCGTGGAGTTGTGGTCGTCCACCCAGATCCCCCATGCAGTCGCTGGCGCGATCGGCATGACATTCGGGATTCCCTCCAACAAGGTGCGGGTCGTCGCCCCCGAGGTCGGTGGTGGCTTCGGTCTCAAACTCAACGTCTACCCCGACGAGATCCTGACCGTGTTCGCATCCAAGAAACTTGGACGGCCGGTCCGCTGGACCGAGACACGACGCGAGGCGGCGTTCTCATCGATCCAGGGACGAGGATGGGTCGGCACCGCAACAATCACAGGAACCAGGGACGGGAAGATTCTCGGATACGAGCTCGAAGCCATCTGTGACATGGGTGCCTACACGCACAACTTCACGGTGGCGATCCCCCTCCTCGGGTTGTTCGTCGCGTCGGGCCAGTACGACATCCCGACGTCCTACAAGCTCCATTGTGTGGTGACCAACACGATGACCACCGATGCGTATCGGGGGGCGGGTCGACCCGAGGCGGCGTTCTACCTCGAGCGGATCATCGACCACTTCGCCAGGAAGATCGGCATGGATCCCGCTGATGTACGCAAGGCGAATTTCTACCCCCCTGAGGCGTTCCCCGTCCAGACGGCTGTCGGGCTGACCATGGACAGCGGGGATTACGCGATGAACCTTGACGCGCTGCTCGATCGCGTCGGATACGAGGAGCTCAAGGCGAAGCGGGATGCCGCCCGTGCCGAAGGGCGTCTCCTCGGGATCGGCTTGAGCACCTACGTCGAGGTGTGCGGGTTCGGTCCCTCTGCTCTCGCGGGGACAGGGTTCTCGTGGGCCGGATACGGGCTCCCGACATCGTTCAGCGGTTCTGGCGTCGTGCGGGTACAACCGGACGGCACGTGCACCGTGACAATCGGAACCGGGCCGAGCGGCCAAGGTCATGAGACGACCTGGGCGCAGATCGTTTCTGATGGTCTTGGCATTGCGATGGAGAACATCGAGGTCCAACACGGTGACTCTCTTGACTCGCCGATGGGAGTGGGCACGTTCGGCTCCCGATCGATCGCTGTTGACGGCACCGCCACGTTCGAGGCAACGAGTCGCGTCAGGGAGAAGGCATCTCAGATCGCTGGCAACCTTCTCGAGGCATCGCGCGACGACATCCTCTTCGTCGACGGGGGAGCCCATGTCGCGGGCAGTCCGGATCGTTCCGTCACGTGGGCAGAGATCGCAGGGTCGGCATACCAGCCCCACACGCTTCCCGAAGGCATGGAGGGCGGGCTCGAGTCGTCGGTCGTGTTCTCACCGCCGAACGCGACCTGGCCATTCGGTTCGCACATGGCGCTCGTCGAGGTCGACCCCGACACGGGGGATGTCAAGATCCTGAACTACTGGGCGACGGACGACTGTGGCAACGTCATCAACCCGATGATTGTCGACGGACAGGTCCACGGGGGCATCGCCCAGGGGATTGCCCAGGCGCTCTTCGAGGAAGCCATCTACGACAGCGACGGCAACCTGCTCACGGCCTCGCTCATCGACTACCCGCTACCGGCGGCCGAGAGCCTTCCGATGTTCTCGCTTGACCGGACCGTGACACCGACGGATGTCAATCCGCTCGGCGTGAAGGGGATCGGGGAAGCCGGAACGATCGGGTCTGCGCAAACGATCGTGAACGCGGTGATCGATGCCGTCGCCCATCTCGGGGTCGAACATATCGAGATGCCGCTGAGACCGAAACGAGTCTGGCAAGCCATCCAGGATGCGAGGGGATAGCCATGTACCCACCAAACTTCGACTACGTCGCCCCCACGTCCCTCGATGAGGCGCTCTCGGCACTCGCCGCGGCGGACAACGCCAAGATCCTCAGCGGAGGGATGTCACTCATCCCTCTCATGAAGGTCCGCCTGGTACGCCCGACGACGGTCATCGACATCTCGCGGATACCCGGTCTCGATTCGATCGATGACAGGGGAGACCACATCGAGATCGGTGCAATGGTCCGTACGGCGTCGACAGCCACCAGCCCGCTGGTAGCCGAATACGCAACGGCGTTGGCCGAGGCCGCGCGCGCAACGGCAGACGCCCAGGTCCGCAACCAGGGCACGACGTGTGGTTCGGTCGCCCACGCTGACCTGGCCGCCGACCAGACAGCAGCGGTCCTGGCACTGGGAGCGACGATGGTCGCGTCATCAGTGAGAGGCACGCGCGAGATCGCTGCGGCGGATTTCTTCGTCGACACGTTGACCTCCGCACTCGAACCGGACGAGATTCTGACCTCGATCAGGATCCCCAAAGGTGGCCGGTCGGCATACCGCAAACTGGGTAGACGCGGAGGGGACTCCGACTACCCGATTGCGGCTGCGGCTGTCTGGGTCGATGCCGCCGGCGGGAACATCGGTGATGCTCGCATTGCAGTGACCGGGGTGGGATCCAAGCCATATCTGGCGGCGTCGTCGGCTCTGGAAGTGGTCGGGACCAGTGGGTCACCCGATGCCATAGCGGCAGCTGCCGAGTTGGCGACAGACGGCGTCACCGTGCTTGAGGATCTCTACGGCACGGTCGACTACCGGACGCACCTCGCAAAGGTGTACGTCAGGCGAGCCCTCGAGGACGTCCTCGCATAGGCACACCGTCCGTGGAGATGGGGCGACGCGTCGGTGCCGTTGTTCTCGGTGCCGGTGCGGCGTCGCGCATGGGTCGGTCGAAGCTGACCCTGCCGTACGGCGACTCCGACGTGATCGGTTCCATCCTTGGGACACTTCGCAGATCCGTCGTGACCGACGTGGTAGTCGTGACGGGCTACCACGCCGACGAGGTCGAAGCCTCGATCGGTGGAGTGGTCGCAACGACTCGGAACCCCGATCCGGATCGGGGCAACGTGTCCTCGCTCGTCTGCGGTCTCGACGCACTGGATGAATCGATCGACGGCGTCGTCGTGGTGCTCGGCGATATGCCTGGTATCAGCGTCGAGGTGATCGATGGTGTCGTGGGTGCGTTCGCCACAGGAATCACGGACGCCGTCGTGCCCGTCTACCTCGACGGTTGGGGTCATCCCATCGTTGCTTCGCGCGGGTTGATCGACATCGTCGACCGGTCGGCCGATCAGCCGCTGTGGCGTGCGATCAAGGAACTTGACCCGACACAGAGACACGAGTTCGTCGTCGATTCCCCCAAACCGGTCGATATCAACACACCGCTCGATCACGAGACGGCGACCGGCGGTCACGAACCGGCGTAACGCCGGACGGTGAGCCGAACCTCCTCAGGCGCTCAGTTCATCGCGTTGCGGATGTCCGCCACCGCAATCTTGGCGATTGCCGGATCGACGAGCGGATAGCGATCGGACGACCACACTTCCGATCCGTCCGGGAGGTGGGTCTTGTGCTTGTTCCCCTTGATCATCTCACCGACAAGCGGACTGCCCGAACTGCGGTGCGGGCCGAGATGGACGTGGAGGTGGTCAACCGAGTCACCGAACACGTAGATGTACACGAGGTCTGCGCCGACCGCGTCCTTGATGGCTGCTGAAGCCTTGGCCAGCGTCGTTCCGAATGAGGCGGCCTCGGGACCCGTGAGCTGTGTGATGTCAGGGATGTGTCGTTTCGGTTCGAGATACGAGAAGCCTGCAACCTCGGTGACCAGCGCGGTCGTGAGCCTCCAAAGGTTGTCGGACCACACTTCCGCCCGCATCAGGGCGTCGTCCATGGCTGATCCGGCGCAAAGGGCGCAATCTTGTCCAGACATACGATGAACCTACACTTTCCACAATGATCCCGCGTGTCTCTGAGCACATTCAAGCAAATGGGCCGATGACTTTCGATGTCTTCATGGAAATGTGCCTGTATGACCCCGATGGTGGGTTCTTCAGTGCCGGGGCCGTCAGACCGGGGGAGCGTGGAGATTTCGTCACTTCCCCTGAGATCAGTCCGGCATTCGGGGCGCTGGTCGGTCGATGGGTGGCACTGCGGTTGCCCCAACAGAGCGACCCGGATTGGGCGGTTGTCGAGATCGGGGCAGGGTCGGGAAGTCTGATCGCCCAGATGGTGCTCAGCCTCGATGCAGCGACACCCGTGTATGCGGTCGAGCGATCCGAGGCCGCTCGCGCGGTCATATCGGACACCGTTGCGGGTGTCCACGTCGTCCCTGACATCGACCACATCACTTCGAGCCATGTGGTCGTCGTGATGAACGAGGTGCTCGACAACGTTCCTGCGGCCCTTGTGAGACGAACCGTCGATGGCTGGGTCGAGGTGTCGGTCGGTGCCGACGCCGAAGGTCTCAAACTCACCGATACACCGATCAGAACCGCCGTGGCGGCGTGGGCGGATGAGTATCTCGGCCCCATGGATGTCGGATCGGTCGCGACGGTACAACTCGCCGCCGGCGCCCTCATCGAGACCATCCTGGACCGCTATGACGGGGTGTCACTGTGCATCATCGACTACGGGGGGACCGCGGTGGAACTCGCAGACAGGACGCCGAACAACGTCGTGCGTACCTATCGCCATCAACGTACGGGTTTCGACTACCTCCTCCACCCCGGTGAGACGGACATCACCGTCGATGTGAACCTGGATGCCCTCGAAGCCGTCGGTGTGAGACACGGTGCCAGCGTCAGATCCATGTCGCAGCGGGACTTTCTGGTGGAACTCGGCGCGTCGGACATGATCGAGGACCTGCAGAAGCAGGAACGATTGCTCGCATCGGAGTCCGACGTGATGGGGCAACTGCGAAGCAGATCCGAGGCTGTGGGTGTGTCGGCTCTCATCGACCCCACCGGATTCGGAGCCTTCAAGGTGGTGACGATCGATCGGGAACCACGAGGACGGGCTGGTGCGTCATACCCTTGAGACACATGGGGAGGGGTATGAAGAAGTTGATGATCGTCACAGCCATGGCAGCAGTCGTCCTGACGGCATGCGCATCGGACAGTGGCTCGCCGACCGGTGGTGACGAGCCGCTACCCACCGGGCCTACCGACTCGTCGTCGACCACCATCGTGAATCCGCCACAGGAACCGGGTGAGGTATCCGAGCCCGGGGGCGAGACAGGTTCCGAAATCGATGAGATGGTCGATGCGGCCATTGCCGATCTGGCGGACCTACTTTCGGTCGACACCGATGCCATCACCGTCGTCACCGCGGAGTCGGTCACGTGGCGTGACGGGTCGATGGGCTGCCCGGAACCGGGCATGTCCTACACGCAGGCACTCGTCGACGGTGTGCGAATCGAATTGATGGTCGACGGTTCCTCACACTGGTATCACCAGGGGGGATCGAACCCGGTCAGACATTGCGATGATCCCCAAGAGCCGTTGGAAGTTTCACCCGACGTGTGATCCGCGCCGATCCGACGAACCCAAACAAGAAGGGCCACCCTTGCCGGGTGGCCCTTCTCGTGTTTGTGTCTACTTCAGTTCGACGATGCTCGGTGTCAGCGGGCTCCCGAGACCGGGTACCAACTGCTCGACGAGCCTGCGGGGACGAACTGGTTGTCCGCGTTCCCTTGGTCGTTCGTGTACCTGAAGTACATCGTGGTGTTCGACGGACGGAACAGCGCCGGAGTGAACACTCCGTTGGAGTTCCAGTCACCAGCAATCAACCGGTCACCAGGATTGCCGAAGACGAACTGTACGTCTGCGTTGCCCTGCTTGTGGCTGTTGAGGAAGTACACGAGCCCTGTCGACTCACGATGGAGTCCGACCGTCTCGATACCGTCGCCATTGAAGTCGCCAACGAACGGCTTGTCACCGGGATTGCCGAAGACATATGACTTCTCAGCAGCACCCAGTCCAGCGTTGTTCGCACCAAGCTTGTTGATGATGTAGAACGTCTGGTTGGATGGGCGATAGATGCTGACCGTGTCGTATCCGTCGCCATCGAAGTCGCCAGCGATGGGGACATCACCGGGGTTGCCGAAGAAGAACTTGATATCTGCAACACCCTGTGAGTTCGAGTTGCGCAGATACACAAATCCATCCGATTGGCGATAGAGGCCAGGCGTCTCGACACCGTCGCCGTCCCAGTCACCCATGAACGGAACGTCACCCGGGTTCCCGTAGTAGAACGACTGTGTCTCGATTCCGCTGGCGTCGTAGAGATGCCAGATGCCCTGGTCCGTGTCGACGAGACTCGTCAAGTGTGCCTTCGGTGGGTCGGTCGGATCGACCGGATCGACGGGATCGACGGGATCGACCGGATCGACCGGCTTCGCACCGATGGTGAACGAAACCGTCGCCGGGTGGTCCGAGTAGATACCGTGACTGTCCTTCGCCAGATACGTGAACGAATCCGAGCTGACTTCGGACGACCCGTTGTGGGTATAGGTGAAGCTGCCGTCGGCGTTGAGCTTGATCGTTCCGTGTGCCGGATCGCTCACCCTGTGGGCCGTCAGGCTGTCGCCGTCTGGATCGGTGTCGTTCCCGAGCACACCAGGGGCGTGCTTGGTGACGCTGCCACCGAAGTCCACGTCGTAGGGTCCGTCATTCTTCGCAACCGGTGCGTGGTTCGGCTTCGGCTTCGGGTCAATCGCCAACCAGACGGTTGCTGGCTCCGAGTAGTTCCCGTGGCTGTCCTTCGCCCGATAGGTGAACGAATCAGGGATTGATTCGTCGCCGTCTTGGGTAGTCGCTCCCGGCTCCACAAGGTGTGTATAGGTGAACTCGCCGTTGGCCTTGAGGTCCACGACCCCGAGTCCCGGACCTGTCACCAGGTGGGCCGTCAGGCTGTCTCCTTCTGGATCAGTGTCGTTCAGGAGCACGCCTGGGGCATGCTTCGTGAAGCTGCCCAGGTAGGGGACCACGTATGGACCGTCATCGTTTGCAACCGGAGCTCCGTTCGGTGCGCCGATCGTGAACGACACCGTTGCCGTGTTCGAGGCGTTGCCTTCGCTGTCGACGACCCGGTATGTGAACGAGTCCGCGCTCACGTTCGACCCGTCATGGGTGTACGTGAATGCACCGTCGGAGGTCAGCTCGACGGTTCCGTGTGCCGGATCCGTGAGCTGCTGCGCCTTCAGACTGTCACCATCGGGATCAGTGTCGTTCGCAAGCACGCCGGGGGCGTCCTTCGTGACGCTGCCACCGAAGTCGACTGCGTATGGACCGTCATCGTTTGCAACAGGCGCCTGATTCTCACCGATGATCCTGACCTCAGCGGAAGCGGTCGCCTCCTGGTCGTTCGGATTGTCGGTGATATGGACCGCGTTGTTCGTGACGACTCCCGATGGGGCGTCGGCATCGACGGTCACCTGGTAGGTGAACTGCGCCGGGTCGAACACTGCACCGTTCCAGTCGAAGCAGATCTGCCCTTCCGCCAACAGGTCTGCCGGATGACCGAACAGATGGTTCAGGCCCGCCGATCCGCTGTTGTTCTCAACACCGAACGAGTAGTCCTGGATGTTGAGATAGATGTCATCGATGGCGTCGTAGTCGACATCCTGGAACGCAACCACCATCTCGGGGAAGTCAGGATCCGGTGTCGAGTAGATCACGATCTGCATGTCGAGAATCGGACCGGTGGGACCGGTCGGCCAGCCCCACGCCGCGGCTGGGAACCGCACGTTGTCCCATTCGATGACCCTGACATCGGGTCCTGCCGTCGCAAGGCTCACCCCGGACTGGCTGTTCGGGGCACCGGTGGATGGTGTGTACACGAACTCGAAGTCCTGCCACAACATCGTCACCAGACCGTTCGGCACCGTGGGATCAGGAATCTCCTGCGTCTCCCACGGATCACCTCCGTAGCCGGATGGGTCGAACATGATGAACCCGTCGTCGGAGAACGACACGCCGTTGCTGTACATGTCACCGTAGAAGTGCACCGGATTCGCAGACGCGAACGTCGTGAACAGCACCGTGTCACCGGTGACGCCACTATTGGCGGCGATTCCGAAGTCTTCAAGGTTGACATAGCCACCGAAGCCCGTGTCACAGAACGGGTTCGTCGCCGGTGTCGACACCGAGTAGAAGCCCTCGGCGAGTGCCGGGGAATCCATGTCGAAGGTCCATTCGAGTTGGTTACCTGTGACTGTCGGTGAACCGGTCGCCGAACCACTGACGTAGGTAAGACCATCAGGGATGGTGTCGGTGATCGTGTACACGAGGTCCTGGTTCGTCACGTTCGTGTTCACGTCGATCGTGTACGTGAGCGTGTCGCCCGGTTCCGCGGTAGCCGCGTCCACCGTCTTGGTGACGTCGTCAGCAACCCGCTTCAGTTCGACACCGAACGTACCCAGATTCCCTGCGTTTCCAGAGCTGGTTCCGACGGAGATGGCACCGTAGTAGCGGTCACCGTCCACCGAACCGGGGACATCGAACAGGATGCTGATGTCGAACGGCTCAAGCTCGGGGACCGTCGTCGGCCCTTCGACCGACATGTTGCCTTCATCGGTGTTGCTGACCACGGCGGTCACGTACGTCAACCCGTGGACGGCGCCGGTGACCGGCTGTGCCCAGTTCTGGATGATTGCCCAGTAGTTGCCGTAGTCCCCGTCCGGGTCGACATGGCACCGTTCAAGTGCGGTGGCGCTTGCCGACTGGCAGACCAGCTCGCCCTCTTGTGGGATGCCGTCGCCGTTGGCATCGAACCCGACAAACAGGTCGAGGTCCGGTGCTTCGGATTGGGTGATTTCGATGATCAGTTCGTGCGATCCACTCGGGACCGGCACGATTTCGACCAACACATGGCTCATGTCGTCAAAGACGTCGAGTGGCGTCGGATCCTCTGCGAGGGTTGTCGTGGTGGGCTCACCCTTGACGAGACCCATCACATCCACATGGAAGTCGGTGATCTCGAGAGCCTCGAGACCCCTGACCAGCCAGGAACCGTGGTCCCGTGCGGTTGTGATCTGCACGACGTCAGGCAGCTTGCCCGTCGTCGGCTGGACCGCCACCGGCAGGTGTGCCGGCGAGAAGCCAGCACCGTTGGTCAACGTGAACTTGCCGAAGTGGTAGCGGTTGGCAGCCGCTCCCGAGACATCGGCGGTGAAGGTCACGACCTGTGTACCGCCATTCGTGATGGAGAAGCTCGACGGGCTTGCGCTCAACACCACGCCGCCGCTGGCGGCGGATGCGATGTTCCAGGTTGCCGATCCGGTACCTGTGAACGTACGGGTCCACGAGCATTCAAGAACACAGCTGGCGTCGGACATCGAAGCCAAGTTGAGGGTGGAGACATCACCGCCGGCCGATGGGTCAGCGGCCTCGTAGTTCGCAATTGATTCGCTCATGATGAGGCCGGCGTTGGCCGCGGCCGCAATATCGACCCGACCCGACCCCATGTCGAATGGGTCAGCTGGTGTGACACCATCCTCCTTGAACATCGTCTCGACGGCCGTCATCATCAGCGCGGATTGCGTTTCAGCAGGGCTCCACGAAGGTCGAAGCACCTTGAACAGCGCACCAACACCCGCGATGTGCGGGCTGGCCATCGATGTGCCTGAGACGAAGTCCCACACGCCACCGGCAGGGTCGCCGATGCCGTATGCCGCAATGATGTCGACGCCTGGTGCAGCAATCGACGGTGCGATGAAGTCGGTCGAACGGTTCGGTCCGCGTGAGCTGAACCCGGCAATGATGTCACCGTTGGAGTCGGCGACATCAAGGGTTGCACCGAGGATCTCGCCCATATGGCCGGTGCCCCCGTCAGCGAGCCACGCCAAGAGCAGCGCACCGTCTTCTGCGGTGATGTGGACCGCTGGCAGGTCGTGGGCGTCGCCAGACAAACCCGCACCATTGTCAACAAGGATCATGCCCTCGGCGCCAGAAGCAAGGACGTTGGTCCCCTTCTCGACGCGGCCATAGACACCGCGCTCACAGACAACGATCTTGCCCGTGAACGTGTTCGGATCGTCCCAAGGTGTGTTCTCGTCGAGCTGTCCACCCGCTCCACACAATTCCGGTGTGCTGGTCTCGGGCGACGGGTAGTCGCCTGCATACACGATCTCGTATTGACCGAGGGACGAAGTGAACCCGAGACCGTAGAGGTCCGGAGGCGGCGTCGTGGCGCCACCCGTCAGGTTGATGGCGGCATTGGTGTACTTGCGGTCGTGGGTGGACGCGGCAACGTGGGTCATCCACGGGGCCATCGGTGAACCGACCGTTGCGACACCGGGTCCTTCGTTACCTGCAGAGTGCGCCACAAAGACCCCTGCCGCGCGGGCGGCAAGGAAGCCAATGTCATCGGGGGATGTCCATGGGTTCGATGGACTCGTTGAGCCGATGGAGTAGTTGATCACATCGACGCCATCGACGATTGCCTGATCGATACCGGCGAGGATTGCGCTTCCGTTGCATCCTGCTCCGTCACAGACGTCGTACGCGATGATGTTGGCGTGCGGGGCGACACCGGAAATGGTCCGATTCTCGGTGATGGTCGGGCCGACAATGGCAGCGTCGACGGTGTTGCCTGCGGCGGTAGAGGCCGTGTGCGAACCGTGGCCGTCGTCGTCAATGCCGCCGAACGGCGAACCTGGTACGAGTGACCAGATCCCGATCAGTTTGTCGTTGCACGGTGAAGGATTCGACGTGCAGACCCCGACGTAGACGCCGGATCCGAACGGGTTGCTGTGGTCGTACGAGTCGACAGGACCTACGTCAGCGAACGATGGGTTCGACGGGTTGATCCCGGTGTCGAGGACGCCGACGATCACGCCTTCACCCTTGGTGCTCACAGAGGTCGCGTTGGTTCCGTCCCACGCTGAAGGTGCGCCGATCCAAGCTGGTCCGTTATCGGTGTCGATCGTGTGACGCGTGTCCTTGAGGACATCTTTCACGCCAGCGACACGAGCGACCTGCGACGCTTCCTGCCACGTCAGCGAGGTGGCGATACCGTTGGCCGCGAAGAGATAGGAGTGTCGGATGTTGAGCTTGCGGCCAAGTGAGGTTTCGATCGAGGCGATGTGCTTTGCCTGACGTTGCTCGAGGAGACCGGCGTAGCTCACCGCGGCCGGACTGGCCGCATCGAGTTGGAACGCTCCGGTTTCTTCCGTTGCGGTCGGGGCATACCCGGGGATGGACCCGTCGTACGAAGCAACAGGTGCTTCGTCGAATTGGATCACCCAGACACCGTCGCCGGCTTTCTTGAACCGGTTGTCGACGACCCTCTGCGCTTCGGCTTCCTGCCACACGACAGCATCACTGTCAGGTGTGGTCACGGCTGCTGTTGGAACAATCGCCAGAGTTGAAAACGCGACTGTAAATACGAGTACCAAGACGCTGCTGCGACGCATGCACGCCCACCTTTCGGTTGCCCAAGTTTCGACTAGTGGGATTCCCATCGGCGCGCACCTGACGGCGTGCGTCTCCCCTTTCGGGGGGTCCCTCTCTCTTTGTAGTTTCGATACTACGCTTCGTGTTCGTTGCAATGTCAAGTAGGAACACGTTTGGTTTTCGCGACTTTTACGGGCCGGAACACACCGCCGTATCGGGACACCCGGGGTACGCTTCGGCCATGAACAACATGAAAACAGCGGCGTTGCTTGGGTTTCTCGGCGCACTGTTCGTCGGCGTGGGATACCTGCTCGGGGGCGCATCCGGTGGTTTGTTGGCCCTCGGGTTTGCGGTCGTGTTCAACTTCTCGATGTATTTCTTCTCGGACAGGATCGCCCTGAAGTCGGCGGGAGCCAGGCCCGTCGGCGCGCTCGAGGCACCAGCCCTGCACCAGATCGTTTCGTCCCTCGCAAACCGCGAGAACATGCCGATGCCTTCGCTCCACATCATCGATTCAGCGCAACCGAACGCGTTCGCCACCGGACGGAGCCCCAAGCACGCTGCGGTCGCCGTGACGACCGGCATCCTCGAGATGCTCGATCACCGCGAGCTCGAGGGTGTGTTGGCGCACGAGATCGCCCACGTCAAGAACAGGGACATCCTCATCGCCACGATCGCCGCGACGATCGCAGCGGCTCTGTCGTTCCTCTCCCGGATGGCGTTTTGGGGTGGCATGGGTCGTCGACGCAACGACAACGGGATCCAGGCGATCGTTGCTCTGGTAGCAATGATCCTCGCTCCGATCGCGGCCGCTTTGGTTCAGATGGCGATCAGCCGTTCCAGGGAGTTCGAAGCCGACCACGATGGTGCCGAG
Organism: uncultured Acidimicrobiaceae bacterium; assembly: GCA_964505525.1. GTDB lineage: Bacteria > Actinomycetota > Acidimicrobiia > Spongiisociales > UBA5794 > UBA5794. The sequence continues at coordinate 29,805 of CAZDIQ010000013.1, forward strand.
TCGACCGGGTCACCGCTCGCGCTTGCGAGCGCCCTCCAGAAGATCAGTACCGGGGTTGCGCACAACCCGATGGATGTGAACCCTGCCATATCGCAACTGTTCATTGCCGACCCGATGAAGTCGTTCGGCGGACGCGGTCGCCAGCAGATGGGCAAGATGTTCGCGACCCATCCTCCCGTGGAGGAACGAATCGATCGTCTTGAGAGAATGGCGTCGGGGATCAGTTGAGCACTGCGTGCTCAGCTTTCAGCTTTCAGCTTTCAGCCCAGAAGGGTTCTGGATCATGGATCATGGATCATGTCCAGCAGCTTTCAGCTATCAGCTTTCAGCCCAGAAGGATTCTGGATCATGGATCATGGAAGATGGCTCGGCAGCTTTCAGCTGCCAGCTCAGAAGGATTCTGGATCATGGATCATGGTCTGCTGGCCAAAAGCCAAAAGCCTCTCCGGCTGAGAGCTGAGAGCTAAAAGCCTCTCCGGCTGAGAGCTGATAGCTGAAAGCTGACAGCTGATAGCTATACCCCAAGCAC
>CAZDIQ010000014.1:0-30121 GCA_964505525.1 uncultured Acidimicrobiaceae bacterium
ATGCCCCCCTGGCTCGCAAGCTCGCCCGTCCCCCCTGAAGGGAGGACGCGAAGACAGGGGCGACCGCGAACTCTGAGTCTGTCATCTGTCATCTGTCATCTGTCCTCTGTGATCTGTCCTCTGTCCTCTGAAGAAGATCCATCATCCACAATCCACAGTCCCTCCGTGGCTGACCGCTCTCTAAATGATCTCGTCGTCCTCGTTCTTCGGTGTGGATCTGCCGATTTCTGCCCAGATGAGGATCATCAGGATGGCTGTGGCGATCGAGACCCAGGAGATCGGCGTCCCTGCTGCGGCAAGCATCGATGCCAACACGAGAGCGGCGATCGTGCGGACGATCTTCTGGACGCGGCGATTCGGGACGGGTCGATCGAATCGCTCGCCGCCCTCGACGTAGCCGGGGAGATCCTCTTCAAGATACGGATCTTCATAGTCCATGGAGGGAAGGTACCGCTAAGGATCCCATGACGTGACGACCGCACGATCGATGCGCGTCACGCTCCCCACTAGCTCACTCGGTGTCGACGCCGACTTCCACCCCCGCGCCCACGATTCGCCTTCGCCGACCCGTCCACGCCATCGATCCGACGATCACGATGCCGACAGCACTGACTGAAGCTCCCAGGTAGTGCCACACATCGAGTCGATTTCGGAGCACCAAGTGGTGGGAACCCGCAGGGACCGCGGCGGTGATCATCCCGTCGGCAGTCGGACCCAACGCGACGGGGTTTCCACCGATTTCCGCATACCACCGTGGGGACCAAGCAACTGCGATCTCCACCGGTCCATCGGCATCCGTCACGAACGCCACCTCGAATCGCTCCCTGCTGGAGGACACAACCTCCGCACTCACCACCGAAGGTGATGTCAGCCGCGTCGCCGGATCGGGTCGACCTTCAGTCTGCAGCGAGAGGACCGTCACCCCTTCACCCTCCCACACGAGGGCAGCAGCAGACGCCAGGCCGTCCGCCACCTGCGGATCCGTGACGACCACATGCGTGACACCGAGCCGAGCCAGCTGCGTCACCGCTTTCTCAGGTGCCAGGTCAGGTACTGACCCGACGACCGACGCCACCCGATATGCGCTGGTGATCTCGAGGCCGATGCCGTTCAGCGTGTCCGCTCCCGACAGGTACGCGAGCCACAGGGCCGGCGTTGGAATCTTCCACTCGCCTTGTGACGTACCGATGACGGCGAAGCGTCCGGACGGAGGCACAACCTCGCCGAGAATCTCGGCGGTGGCCACGAGGCGGGGAGGCGGTTCTGCGGTCAGCCGCGGGAGGGTGGGTGCCAAGAGGGCAACACCGATTGCACCGGCCACCCCGATCGACCACAGACGACGGCGATCCGTTGAGGCCGCGATGGCCGATAGCGCCACCCCGATGGCCATCAGTGACAGCAGTCCGATGAAGCCGAGACCCCGGTTGCGGAACTGTTGCAGTACGAGATGCGCCGGCGACACCGCATAGATGGCGTACCCCAACCCGAGAAGCACCAATGGTGCGCATACGAGTGCCAACCACGTCGGGTACCAGCGTCGGAAGCGGATCACATGAATCACGGCGGCGACCGCGATGACTCCGAAACCGAGCGGGTACAGGACGTCTCCACCGACGATGCCAGCGAGACGCCCGAGCAACGTTGGAGTCGTCCAGTCGGTCGGAACTCCGGACAGCTGGCGCTGGGAGAACGCCGGGATCACGAAGATCCCCGAGACAACCACAGCCAGTGCGCCTGCGACAACGAGGCGACGGACAGCTCCTGGAACCCGCGGCATCGACCGCCAGGTGAGCGCGAGGAGCACTGTCGCTCCCAGCGCCAGGTTCTGCGCTGTGACGGGGTGGGTGATGGCTGCGAACCCGGAGATACCTGCGGCCCCCGCCACCCATCGGGGATCGGCGCTGTGGGGGAGCCGTAGCCAGCATCCGAGCGCCGCCGCCCACACCATGGCACCAACCTGGTGCACGAGGAGTCCGGTGTCGAAGACGGCGGCGAAGCCGACTCCGAACGGTGTGGACACCAGGGGAGTGAGCGCCGCGACCATCCCGGCAGCGGGACGATCGAGCCGAAGCGACCGGGCGAGGAACGCCATGGCCGCAGGCAGCGCCGCCATGGACGCGAGGACGGTCACGTTGACTGCCGCCGTCGTGGACAGCAGACCGCCACCGAGCGTCCGCACGAATGCGACGACCCACGCGAATCCGGGTCCGTAGAAGACGAAGGCGTCCGTGCCGAGGAACAACCGCGGGTTCCACCCATCGAGACGCCACGTTGAAAGGATCTCGATGCCGAGGTCTGCGCGCAGCAGGTGATAGGCGATGTCTGTCCCCGCGAGTGGCTGGGACCCCCACGCCGATCGGGTGAGCCATATCGTGGCGACGGCTCCGACGATGATTCCCCACCACATCGGGTCGAGCGCCCGAACGCCACCGCGGACGGGACCCTTTTTCGGACCGGTCAGCGTGGGCGCCGGATCTACGCGCGGTGGGCTCAGGATGGCCATGAAGTTCCTCGGTCGTGTCCTGCTACCACGACGGCGGGGGGATCAGCGGTGGGTCGACCACGATGTCGACCCAGTTCTCGTTCCAGTCGAAACGGGCGACACCAAGCGCCACTTGGCCGTCCCACACCACCGGTGCTGAGGTCGGGTCGGACTCCTCCCAGACGACTGTGACCGTGGCGGCCGGTCGTCCACCGTCGGCCGTCCCTACGAGGACGTAAAGGGTGGACGTCGACCCGACGGCGATCTCCAGCTCCTGGGGCCGCTCTTCGACGCACTGGGAGGCGTCTGCCGTCTGCCAGCACAGAAAGACCTGCTCGTCGATCTGCCACCAACCGATGGCCAGTCCTTCGGCGATTTCATACATTGCCACAGGAGGCTCCGGCACCGTGGTCGGAGTTCCCGTCGGGTACGTTTCGAAGGTCGCGGCGAGCGTCGTTGTGGTGGCCGGAGGAACGGTGGTCGATGTGGCGGCGGAGGCGAGCGTCGTCGTGAGAGTGACCATGGTGGGCTCGGTGGTCGTCGCGGCGGCACCGGGCGGGAGAATATCGGATCGGCCCACGAGCACGGCGACGGTTACCGACACCATCGCCACGGTTGCCAAGGTGGTGGCAAGACCAGCTCTGACCAAGGTGGCCCGGCGCTGCCTGGTTCCGTGGTGGACGATCGTCGATACCGGCGGTGACGTCGGTGCCAGACCCCGATCAAGGTCGGTCATCGCTTGCTGCAGGCGGTCCTCGAGCATCGTCATGTGAACTCCTCCCCGAGACGGTGGGCGAGCGTGCGGCGCGCCCGTTGTAGGTGGGTGTGAACGGAGACCGTGGAGATCCCGAGCACGCCGGCGATCTCTTCGACACGCATGCCGTCCCAGTAGTGGAGGGCCACGGTCTGTGCCTGGCGGTTGGGGAGCCGCCGCACGGCATCGAGCACATCCGAAGCGGAGTCGGGGAGGTTGGTCACGGCGTCCGTCGCCTGACTGCCGCCGAGTCTCAGGATCGCCTTCATTTCGGCCGTCGCCCGACGCCTGGCCGACACCGCCTTGTTGGCGACGACGCGCCTCACCCAAGCACCCGGTTGGTCGAGTCTCCCCACCCGGTCCCAGTCCCGAAACGCGGCGATGAACGCCTCTTGTGCGATGTCCTCAGCGAGACGGGAGTTGCCGGACAGGACGTAGGCCAGCCCGACCACCTTGCGATGCTCGGTGGCGTAGAACGAGTCGAAGCTCTCGACACCCCGCACGAATGGGATGCCGCTTCGACTCTCGTCGTCGGCCATGCCTGTCCTCTCTTTGATCTCTAGTTTGCTCACTGCGAGTTACTCGCACGACCAGCGTGGATCTATGACACGTTTTTGGATGCGATCCGGACACCTACCCCATGGTCCGGTGATGGCCACATGGGTAGTGTCGCGTATATGCGTCGCAGGCGATTGCGCTGAATGGTCCCTGAGCAGCAGCTATCGGTTGTGCGCGTTTGTTGGCACTAAGAATACGAGGTATATATACTGAGTATAATGATGACAACAGATGGGAAGGTGCGCAGATGTCGGTACCTATGAGTTTGCTGGCTCTGCTTGATGACAGGCCGCGTTACGGGCTTGAGCTCAAGCAGGAGTTCGAGCGACAGACGGGTGAGATGTGGCCGCTCAATGTCGGGCAGGTCTACACGACCCTGGGGCGGTTGGAGCGCGACGGGCTCGTGACCGGTGCCGATCCCGCACCAGATGGCGACGAACGGCAACGGCCATACCGCATCACCGAAGCCGGGAGACAATCGCTTCGCACATGGTTCGACACGCCTGCATCGGGTTTGCCTTCCCGTGACGAACTGGTGCTCAAGATCCTGCTCGCTGCCGCACGACCCGGTACCGATGCCAACGACGTGATCCAGTCCGAGCGCCGCGCCGCGCTCACCCTGCTCCAGGAGTACACGAGGCTGAAGTCCGACCAGCCCGAAGCGGGAGACCTTGGTTGGCTCCTCCTACTGGACTCCCTGATTTTCAAGGTGGAGGGTCGCATCCGGTGGCTCGACAGCGCCGAGTCACGACTCGCCCGCCTCGAATCCGAACCGGAAACCACGGTTGCTCGCGATCGAACGAGTGCCGCCGAGCACGAAGGACTCACAACCACAGAGAGGTCCAAGACATGACCACCCGACTCGCACTCGACAATGTCGGTCGCATCCACGGAGAGGGTCACACCGCCGTGGCCGCCCTGAGCGATGTCACCCTGCACGTCGCCGCCGGTGAGATGGTCGCCGTGATGGGTCCATCGGGTTCCGGCAAGACCACCTTGCTGTCGTTGGCAGGCGGTCTCGATCTACCCACATCGGGCACGGTCTCGGTGGAGGGCGCCGATCTCGGTGCACTGTCCATCACCGAACTGGCGGAAGTGCGCCGTCGCAGCATCGGCTACGTGTTCCAGCAGTTCAACCTCATCGATGGTCTCACCGCCGCAGAGAACGTCGCCCTCCCGCTCGAGCTCGACAATGCAGATCGCACCTACACCCGGCAGGCGGTGGCGGCAGCCCTCGAAGCCGTAGGGCTTGCCCACCTCGCCGACCGCTTCCCGGACGATTTGTCCGGCGGGGAGCAACAGCGGGTAGCCATTGCGCGAGCCGTGGTCGCCGAGCGCAGCCTGGTCCTGGCCGATGAACCCACCGGTGCACTCGACTCGATCACAGGCGAGAACATCCTCCGGCTGCTCAGGCAACGATGTGAGACCGGTGCGGCGGTGGTCCTGGTGACCCACGACGCACGCTTCGCCGCGTGGGCCGACCGCATCGTGTTCCTGCGCGACGGACGCATGGTCGACGAGACGGGGCCAGCCTCGGTCGAAACCCTGGTTGCGAGCCCGGGACGATGAAGCGCCTCACTCCCGGTGCCCGCCGCGCCGTTCGCCGCATTGCTTGGCGCGACGCCATGCGCAACCGCGGACGCACCCTGCTCGTGGTTGCCATGATCGCGATCCCGGTGGCGGGCCTGGTGACGGCATCGATTGCCATCGCGAGCGGAACCTCCACCCCTGAGCAGCGCATCGCCGCCGACATGGGTACCGCCGACTTCCGAGTGGGCGACGACGTTGAAGCGCTTGCGGATCTCGTCGCCGCCATGCCCTCCGGTACCGAAGTGGCGCTCGTCAAGGCCGTTGGCACTTGGACCGTCGTCAACGGCGGTGCGGAATATGTAGCTGTCGAGGCCGCCGATCTCGATGACCCGGTCCTGATGGGGAAGTATCGCCTGCTCGAGGGTCGCAACCCCGCGGTCCCCGGGGAGATCGCATTGACACCGGAGCTGTTGAACGCGTTCGGGCTGTCGATAGGGGACACCATCGAGCTCACCGGGCCGGATATCACCGCCACGATCACCGGCACGGTGGTCAACCCGGAGCAGACCTGGTTGCGGCTTGGTGTCGTGTCCCGGGATGGGCTCGACGGCGTCGACACCGACGATGCCGTCCAGACCACCGCCTACTTCGCGGTGCCCGAGGAACAACTGGACGCCGCCCTGGCCGCCATCGAGGCCGCCGAACTGTCGTACAGCCCTCGCTTCGACATGGAAATGGGAGCAACGATCACGGCGTACGGTGCTTCCTTCGGTGTGGCAGCCCTCGCGCTCGCCGAGACGGCACTGATTGCCGCAGCAGCCTTCGTCGTCGGCGCCCGTCGCCAGCTCCGCACCCTGGGTTTGGCAGGAGCCGCAGGTGCGACACCGCGCCAAGTGCGCGGGATCGTTCTCGCCACAGGTTCGACCCTCGGTGTGGTGGGCTCGGTGACTGGAGCGGTACTCGGTGTCATCTTCGGTCTGATGGTCGTGCCACACCTCGATCGATTTGTCGGCAGGCTCGTGGATGGCCCCGTCTTCCCGTTCCCGGTGATCGTGGGTGCCATGACGCTCGGGGTAATAGCCGCAGTGGCTGCCGCCTGGATCCCGGCGCGCAGTGCCGCTCGTATCTCGACCGTGGATGCGCTGGCTCGCCGTACACCGCCGCCCTCGCCACCGAGACGCCGGGCGTGGATCGGTGTGGTGGCCGTGTTCGCAGGTGCCGCTCTCGTGGCGTGGGGGACCATCACGCACGTCGAGGTTGTCCTGACGCTGGGGGTCTTCGGGATGTTGGGTGGGATGCTGCTGACGATCCCGCTGCTCGTCACGTTGGTCGGGCGTTCGGCGGGGCGGTTCCCGTTGCCGTTGCGCATCGCGGGTAGGGACACCGGTCGGCACGGCCGGCGCACCGCAGCGGCCGTGGCCGCTGCCACCTTGGCACTGGCGCTTCCCATTGCGGTGTCCGCCCTCCTGCTCAGCGACGAGGCCCGGTACAACACGAATTCCATGGGTGCGGACAACCTCCTCATCGGCAGCGAAACGCGCCACGGCAATCGAGGACTTGACGAGGAGATTGCCACGCTCCAGGAAGTAGCCGACGCCGTGGCCGCCGGTATCGAAACGGAGGCGATGGCTCCGATCCTTGGCGCCACCTACGACAGCGAGCGGTGGGGAGGGATGACCGAATGGATGGTGTACGCCTACGGCCAGGACAAGGAGCTACCCGACGGTTCGACCCAGATGGCGGGTGACTACATCGCGATCGGAGGCGAGGAGCTCCTCCGCGCGCTCCACGCCGAGGACATGCTTGACGAGTTGCAAGCGGGGATGATGGTCGTCCTCGGTTCCGACATCGTGATCGACGGCACCATGAATGTCGAGTTCCCTCTGAATGGTCCGGAGGAGGCGTTCGTGAACGTACCGGTCCCGGCTGTCGAGAGCGGGAGACCCGGCTTCTCGAGGTTCGCGACCATCGTTGTGTCGGAGGAGAGGGCTGCTGAGCTCGGACTCGTCCCCGGGTCGATCTGGGACTTCATCGTCCGGACAACGGACGTGATGGACGGCGAAGCGCTCGTTGCGGCGAAGCAAGCGGCGGCCACGGTTCCCGGCGGTTACGTGGTCGGGCTTCCCGACACACAGTTCGGCTCCGTGGCGTTCCAGAACATCGTCCTCGGGTTTGCTGCAATCGTTGCACTGGCGATCGTCGGCGTTGCTGTCGCCCTCGTGTCCGTGGAGACCCGGCGCGACCAAGCGGTGCTTGTCGCCGTGGGAGCTGGACCGCGCATGCGTCGCAAGATCGTCGCCTCGAGTGCTTTGCTGCTCTCGGGGCTGGCTGCGGCGTTGGCGGTGCCTGCCGGGTTCCTTCCGGTCGCGGTACTCCAGGTATCCCGCCAGGCCGGATACCCGGTGATCGTGCCGTGGCTCAGCATTGCTGTGGTGCTGCTCGCCGTCCCGCCCGTGGCCGGTCTGGTCGCCGGTGCGGTGTCCCGTCGCCCTGCTCCACGGGATCTGCTGCGCCCACAGGAGTAGTGCACCCCGCTGCTCCTACTGGTGGACGACGATCCAGATGGCGGCATAGTGGCACACGAACGCGGCGACGGTGAGAGCGTGGAACAGCTCGTGGAATCCGAACACGCCGGGCACGAGGTCCGGTCGTTTCGTGCCGTAGATCACGGCACCGATGCTGTACAGGACACCTCCGATCACGATGAGGATGACAGCGGGTACGCCCGCGCCATCAACGAGTTCGGGTACGAAGAAGATGGCGACCCACCCGATCACGACGTACAGGATGGTCGACAACCATCGCGGAGCTCCGAGCCAGAACACACGGAAGAAGACGCCTGCGATTGCCCCCGTCCACACGATCGCAAGCATCACCTTCCCGTCGTTCGTCGGCACCGCCAGCACAGCAAGCGGCGTATAGGTACCCGCGATGATGAGATAGATGTTGGCGTGATCCATCCGACGCAGACCCTTCTCGACCCCGGGAGACCAATGCCCCCGGTGAAGGAGGGCGCTCACACCGAACAGCAGCACCGCAGTGGTGGCAAAGATCGCCGTGCTCACCTTCGCCGCGGTTGTCGGTGCGGTGGCGACGAGCACGACACCGGCAACCAGCGCCAGAGGAAACGCGATGGCATGGATCCAACCGCGTGCGGTGGGTTTCGGGGGTCGGGAGAGGGCGTCGTCAGTCACCAGAGGAGCGTATCTGACAGAACGGCCGGATCAGCCGACAACCACGAGCGATGGCCATCCCGAATGCCCCGCAGTCGAACGTGACATGACCAATAATGCGGCGCCTTGCTCGAAGCGGCGTGCTTACCCGTCGAGACCGAAACCTCGGGGGAACAGGGGGTCCGCGGGTTCGGGGAGGTCGTCAGCCGTGCGGGGCCACGCCACAGGCAGTTTTGCCGTGAATGGCATGTCGCCGAACATGAGGTCCGACAGACCGGCTGCCTCGGATCCGAACCACCACGCCGAGACCAGGGCGTCCCAGTCTTCGAGATGATCGGTGACGATTACGGGGCGTCCGGTGACCAGGATCACGGCGGTTTGCCCACATCGGGGTGCCACGGCTCCCACGAGTCCGAGACCTGGCAGCGCGAGATCGGGATCGTCGCCCACACCCTCGGCGTAGGGGTTCTCACCGACCGCCACGATGCACAGGTCGGCTTCGAGTCCTTCGAGGTTGCCGCGGAGACGCCCGGTCCGCGAGTAGACGACGTTGGTTCCTTCCGGAGCCCGATCGGTGATCGCTTGGCGAATGGAGGTGGCACCGGTCAGCTTTCCCGGGGTCCCCTGCCATGTGATGGTCCAACCACCGGCCTGGATCCCGGGATTGTCGGCAGCCTCACCGACCAGGAGGATGGTCTTGACGTCCTCGCTGATCGGGAAGACGCCGTCGTTCTTCAAGAGCACGGCCGACTTGGCGACCGCCTCTCGGGCAAGCGCACGATGCGCCTCAGATCCGACCACTGCCGACAGTGACCGATCGGCGAGGGGTCGTTCGAAGAGCCCCATCGCGAACTTGGTGGTCAGGATCCGCAAGACGGCGTCGTCGATCCGTTCGATGGCGACGTCGCCCCGTTCCACGGCCTGCCCCAAGGCCCACATGAACCGTGGTCCGTCGCTCGGCACCATGTTCATGTCCATGCCGGCGTTCACCGCGGCGATCACCGAGACGGTGTAGTCCGGGTCGATCTGGTCGACACCGCCCCAATCGGACACGACGAATCCGGTGAAGCCAAGATCGCCCTTGAGCAGGGTGGTGGTCAGGTCCGAGGCGTGCATCTTGGTGTCACCCCACGACGAGTACGACGTCATCACCGAAGCCACGCCCGTATCGACGGCTGCGCGATAGGGCGGGACCAGGACATCCCATAGAAGCGTCTCGTCGGCGGGCGTCACTCCCTGGTCGATCTGGTAGTCGGCGGTGGTCGACGACCCCCACTCTGTCGACCCGTCTCCGATGAAGTGCTTCGCCGTAGCGAGGGCCGACCCGGGGTCCGACAGGTCGGAACCCTGCAAGCCCGCCACGTAGGCGGCACCGAGCCTGGCGACGATCTCGTGGTCGGAGCCATAGGTCTCGTATGTCCGACCCCACCGAATGTCCCCGGATACGGCGAGAACGGGTGCGAAGTTCCAACGGATACCGGTCGCGGCCATCTCCAACGCCGTGGCCCTACCGATCCGGGAGACGAGGTCGGGGTCGTCGGACGCACCAAGCGCAATGTTGTGAGGGAACAGAGTCGCACCATCGAGGTTGCCGTGACCGTGGACCGCGTCGACCCCATAGAGGACAGGGATGCCGAGTCGGGTATCCAGCGCAGCCTCCTGGTAGCGGTCGACCATCTCGACCCAGCCCTCGGGCGAGTTGTTGGCCGGAGCTCCGCCTCCTCCCGAAAGGAGTCCACCCAACACATAGGCGTGCACGCCAGGAGCGTCGATGCTGCCGTTGTGGACCTGGGCCATCTGTCCCAGCTTCTCGCGGAGCGACATGTGCGAAAGCAGGTCCGCTGCCCGATCGGAAGGGGCCGCCTCGGGGTCGAGATAAGGTGAATCGGGAGGCGGGTCACCCATTGCGTCGTCCGCAGACCCGACGGGGCCGAGCGCGTCCAAGGCGGGCTCGAATTGCGCCAAGGCGAACGAATCCGGGGTGTCCGCTGCGACTGCCACAACGTAGGCTCCGCCGTCGCCTGCAGCCACGGCGACCCGTCCTGCCATCGTGGCGTCCCCGACGAGACCGCCGGACGCCTCGAACGTGTACAGGTCGTAACCGAAGGAGCCCTGGTAGCTGCCGGAGCCGTCCAAGGGCACATCGCCGAGCGCCGCCGACATCTGGCGGACCGCTCCTTCTCTGGTTGTTCCCGGCAGGAACCAGGTGACGAACAGCTCCGAGTTGTCAGGCGCGCGGTGGACGCCGTACTCGGTTTGCGCCCAGTCGGACGGTGCCAGACCGGTCAGGCCCGTCACATGGTCGACGAGTTCTCCCATGCCGGGATCGACCGTGGTCGTCGGCGCGGCCTGGGTGGTCGTGGTGGTGTCTTCCTGGGGAGCCGCCGGCGTGTTGGTGCACGCGGCTGCCACCAGCATGACAACGACGGCGGCTGCGGCGCGGCTTCTCATCGGTCAATTGCCAACCGGGACTTCGACCTGACCGAACGACCCCGCGACCGTGTACGAGATCGGATGCTCTGACGGAACCCATGTACCAGCACTCGGATCCCAGACACGGAGAACGTCAGGATCGATCTCGATGGACACATCGACGGTCTCGCCAGCTTCGAGATGGATCTTCTCGAACCCGACCAGCTTGCGCTCCACGCCTCCGATCCCGAGGGCGAACACCTGGACGACCTCGCTGCCGGCGCGATCGCCAACATTGGACAGGCGACCGGTGATGATCGGGGAGGGCTGATCTGCGAGCTGCGGGGCCTCGAACGTGAACGTCGTATAGGACAACCCGAACCCGAACCCGAACCGGGGCTCGAGACCGAGTCGGTCGTAGCCGCGGTAGCCGACGTAGATCCCTTCTCCGTAGCGGACCTTGCCTGCCTCGCCCGGGTAGTTGAGCAGACCGGGATGCTGGTGCTTGTCGGTCGGGAAGGTGACGGGAAGCCTGCCTCCCGGATCCGCGGCGCCGTACAACACATCGGCGATGGCCAGGCCGCCCTCCTGGCCGAGCAGCCAGGTATGGACGATGGCATTCACATCGTCGGCCCACGGCATATCCACGGCGGATCCGCTCACGGTGACCACGACGGTGTTCGGCTGTGCCGCCGCCACTGCCGCAACCAAGTCATCCTGGGCTGCGGGAAGGCTGATGTCGGGCCTGTCGAAGCCTTCGCTCTCCCACGCAGGCGTCAGGCCGACGACGACCACCGCGACGTCCGCTCCCGCGGCCACGTCCACCGCCTCGCGGATCGTGTCCGTATCGTCGATCGGCGGACGGTGCTTGACGCCGAGCCAGCGGTAGGTCGTCACCCCGTGGGGCGCATATTCGATACGCAAAGCCACCTGTTCGCCGGCGTCGAGGTGCACGGTCCACGACTGGGCTTCCTCACCGGGGTTGTCCCAGGTGTCGACCACCAACCGGTCGTCCGCCCAGGCCCTGAGCCCACCGCTGGCATCGATGGACAAGAGATGCTCGCCCCCTTCGTCTGCGGTGAGCGTCCCGGTGATGCGCAGACCGAACGAGTCATATTCGACCCAACCATCGGAGCTTCCGAAGAACGTGAACCACGGTTTCGCACCTTCGATGGTGCGGATCGGTTCCCCTGACAGGTTGCGATCCCCGAAGTACTCGACGCGGAATCCCTGCGACCCGTCTCCGTGGGTCACCTGACGCACGTCGATATAGGGAGTGCCCTTCTCGACCCTGGTGCCAAGCGACCAGACCACGTCGGTGCCCTCGGGGGCGAGTGCCTCGAGTCCCTCAAGGATCGACACCGTCCGGTGGGCGGCCACGGCCGAGCTGCCGCCACCTTGGTGCGGTGTGTCACGGGCAAGCTGACCGATCACCGCTATGCGTCGGGCAGCCTCGATGGGGAGGGCTCCCTCGTTTCGCAACAGCACGAGCGACTCGTGGCCCACCCGGCGGATCAGGTCCCGGTCAACGGGCCGCTCCTCGGCTCGCTCAGGTGGGATGTCACCGTTTCGATCGGCACCGGTCCGCTCCATCAGGGTGAGGATCCGTCGCACCTTGACATCGATCTGATCCTCGGTGATACGACCTTCATCGAGAGCGGATCGGAGGCTCTCGGCACTCAGGAATCGCCCCGGACCGGGCATCTCCAGGTCGAGTCCCGACTCCACCGCCCCGGTGCCGTAGGTTCCGTACCAGTCAGAGATCACCGCACCGTCAAAGCCGAGCTCGCCGCGAAGGACGTCGTCGAGGAGCGGGCTCTCGGAAGCCGTGTAGCCGTTCACCATGTTGTAGGCCGACATCGCTGCCCATGGCTGGGACTTCGCGACGGCGATCCGGAACGGCTCGAGGTAGATCTCATGCAGTGTCCTCGCGTCCACCTGGGCATCGATACTGAACCGCTGATACTCCTGGTCGTTGCAAACGAAGTGCTTGATGCACGCCGCCACACCGTTGGACTGCAACCCGTTGATGTATGCACCGGCCAGGGTTCCCGACAGGACAGGATCCTCCGAGAAGCACTCGAAGTTCCTCCCGGCCACCGGCACGCGTGGGATGTTGACGGTGGGGCCGAGGAGCACGTGAGCTCCCTTGGAGCGGGTCTCGTGGGCCAGGGCGCCGCCCACTTCCTCGATCAGGTCCGGGTTGAACGTTGCTCCCATGGCGGAACCGACAGGGAAGCTGGTCGACGAGGGGCCGTGGTTCCCATCAGCTCCGCGTGCACCGTTCGGTCCGTCGGTCATCTTGAGGACACCAAGACCGACACGTTCGATCGGAGCCGTCGACCACAAATCGGCGCCGGCGAGCATCGAGAGCTTCTCGTCCAAGGTCAACGCTTCGATCATCTCGTTTGCGAAGCCGTTGGCGACGCCACGTGTCTGCGATTTGCTTTCGGTCATGATTCTCCTGTTCGGTCTTCTAGAGTGATAGCGCTCTTGGCAGGAATCCGCCCGTCGAGGAGGGCCACCAGTTGCGCAGCGAACGACCCTGGAACGGGCTGGGGAGCAGGCTCCTCAAGGCCGTCCAACAACCCGATTGAAGGTGTGCATTATCAGGTCGGCTCCGCTCTCGATGAGTCGACTCGGGACCGAGCCGTTGTCGGTGCCGATGTTGTGATTGCCACGTTGGCGCCTCGTGGGGACATGGAGGGAAAACTCGGGGAGGTCTACCGGGGTCTGGCCGAACTGGCGGCAGACCATGGGGTCCGACTCGGGATCATCGGCGGTTTCAGCTCGTTGCGTCTCGCACCCGGGGGACCTCGACTGATCGAAGGTGACGGCGTTCCCGCCGAGTACTACGCCGAGGCCAAGGAGCTGGCCGACATCGCCGACGAACTGCTGGCAGCACCAGACGCCCTGGACTGGTTCTACGTGAGTCCACCGGCGGGGTACGGCTCTTTCGCTCCGGGCCAGGCAACGGGCACCTTCCGGGTCGGCAGCGACGTCGTGGTCTTCGAGGAGGATGAGTCTCCCATCTCGGGAGCTGATTTCGCCGCAGCGATCATTGCCGAGATCGAACAGCCCAAGCACCACCGCAGCCACTTCTCCGTGAAAGCCTGAACCGCACCTTCCAAGCCGCAACCAAGAGATGCCGTGAGTGAAAGAACTCAGGCCACAACAGTCGGTTCGTTGCCCCGTTTGTAGTTGCCGGTGACCCGTGCCATCACGTGCTGTTCGGGGTGTCGTTCGATGTCACTCAGGAACTTGTCGGCGCTCTTGCCGCGCAGGGTCGTCGCCAGCTTGCCGTTGTGTCGGACGACGATTTCACCCGACTTGCGCTGCTCGAATGTGAAGCCGGTGGGTTCGCTCATGAAGCTGCCTTTGTCGCGCGTTGCTTGGCGCAACAAGCGTAGGTGCGGTCGTGACCAGGATGGCGATGGCCAAACGACTTGCCCCGCGGGCGGGTCGGGGCGACGACGAAATGGTGGTCAGGGGCGGGCTCGAACCGCCGACCCCCGGTTTTTCAGACCGGTGCTCTACCAACTGAGCTACCTGACCAAAGCGCTCGGACCCCGTCGGTGTGACCGGATCCGAGCGTTGATTCTGGCGGGAGCGACGGGATTTGAACCCGCGACCTCCGGCTTGACAGGCCGGCGTGAACTCCAGACTTCACCACGCCCCCGCGTTGTGCCCCCAGGGGAATTCGAATCCCCGTTGCCGCCTTGAAAGGGCGGAGTCCTAGGCCTCTGGACGATGGGGGCAGGGCGCCCGACATTGTATCGGCTGGGACTGGCTACGGCTCATGCGAGTATATCTGTGGACCAATCCTGACACCCTTGGATTCCCCCACCGCGTCGGGTCAAGTAGTGTGCGTCCATGACCGCAGAAGCACCCCCGGAAGTCGAGCTCAGACCGACCCTCGACGAGCGCCATCGAGTGGTGGTTCGGCTCATCGCGGGTGCCATCGGGGAGGGCCTCGACAGGTTGATGGCCATTGCGCGGAGCCTCGACGAAGCGGATCTCGAAGCGGATGCGACGTCGTCGGGACCCATCCATGCCGACCCGACGCTCATGGCCCTCGTCGGCCTGGTGTCGGAACTCCCGCAGCAGCTCCGCACCGTGCGCGACTCCTCCCAACGAACCCTCCATCCGCTCCTTCGGCTCTCGGGGGTTGCGTGGGATACCGGCAGGTACCTCGCTGACACCGTAGGTCTCACCTCGTTCGTCGATGGGTTGACCGAACCGACTCGCAAGGCGTGGGCCGAGGAACGAGAACGGCTCGCGGCCGTGGGGACGGGCGAATACACACGGGGCCGTGTCCTCGCCGCCCACACGTTCGAGCGGTCGTTGGCGGGGATCATCGGTCTCATCAGCGAATCGGAGGAGCTCGACGAACTCGTACGCGAACAGACGCTCGGCATCACGGGTTCTGCTGTGCGTGAGATACGCGAGACGGGTGCGGCGGCGGACCTGCTGACCGAACGCCTCTTCCGCAGGATCCTCAGACGGGATTTCCGCGCCCTTCCTCCCAAGCCGCTCGAAGCCTCGGACGACGGGTCGTGACGAAGACCGAGTTCACGCTGCTCCAGGACCGATCGGCCGGGTTCATCACGCGGATGTTCGCCTTCATCATGGACGTTGCGATCGTGTCCGGGCTCGTCACGCTCGGTGGATTCATCGCATCGATGCTCGACAACGCGACCGAGAAACTCGGTCTCGAACCAGCGGTCTCGATCGGCGTCATCTACGTCTTCATGATCCCGTTCATCTGTTGGGCGTACTACGTCATGCTCTGGTCTCTGACGGGTAGGACGGTCGGGAAATGGTTCATGGGGCTCAAGGTCGTCAGTTCCCACAACCGCCCCCCGACGGTGTGGCACTCGACCGTTCGGTTCCTGGGATACGGTGTGTCGGCCGTCGTGTTTTGGCTCGGCTTCGCCTGGGTGCTGGTCGACGAGGAACGCCAGGCATGGCATGACCACTTCGCAAAGACCTGGGTGATCTACGACCAGAGGCGTCACCGCGAAGGCGATATCTACGAGACATACAGCCACCAGACCCCTGAACCGACCGCCCGACCCACCGACAGCTCCTCCGCGCAGTAGCCTCAACGCCATGACTGATGTTGTCGAGTTGGCGAACGAATGGATTGCGGGCGACCCCGACCCCTCGACACGACGACAACTCGCATCCCTGGTCGCGGCCGGTGATACCGAGGAACTCGCTGACCGGATGAACGGGACGTTGACCTTCGGAACCGCAGGCATCAGGGGTGTGGTCGAAGCCGGGTCGAACCGGATGAACCGGGCAACGGTCATACGGACAACCGCCGGTCTCGCTACCTATCTCCTTGCGACCACCGAGCCGGGCAAACGGCTCATCGCCATCGGGCGCGACGCCAGACCGTCGTCGCAAGCCTTCATGGAGGACGCGATCGCGGTCCTGACAGCCGCAGGGTTCGGAGTCAGATACTTCCCGGCACCGACCCCGACGCCGCTCGTTGCCTACGCCGGGCTTCGTTTCGGCGCATGTGCGTCGATCGTCATCACGGCGAGTCACAACCCACCCGCCGACAACGGGTACAAGGTCTATGCGGAAACGGGTGTCCAGATCATCTCGCCGGCTGACATCGAGATCGCACAGCACATCGACCTCATCGGGCCGGCCAACGAGGTTCCCCGCACAGTCCGACCGTTCGACGTCCCTGCCGCGATGCCGATCGGCGACGAGCTCTTCGAGGACTATCTGCGTGACGTTGCCGCCGTCCTGCCGGGGATCGCCGGTGACCGCGGGCTTTCGATCGTGTATACGGCGCTGCATGGCGTCGGCGGGCGGTTCGTGACAGAGGCCCTGCGACGATTCGGATTCCACAAGGTCAACCCGGTCGCAAGACAGTTCGCCCCCGACGGAACGTTCCCGACCGTCTCGTTCCCCAACCCGGAGGAACCAGGTGCGCTCGACCTTGCCCACGAGCTCGCCGGCGCAGTCGACGCTGACCTCGTGCTCGCCAACGACCCCGACACCGACCGACTCGCCGCATCGGTCCCCGACCCCGGAGGGATATGGCGACCGCTCACAGGGAATCAGATCGGATGTCTGCTCGCCGAGTTCCTGCTGTCGAATCGCGAGGATCCCGATGGCGGTTTCGTCGTCAATTCGATCGTTTCGTCACCACTGCTCGACCGGATCGCGAAGGCGCACGGTGTCGTGTCGGCGCAGTCACTGACAGGGTTCAAGTGGATCTGGAACGCGGCCATCGATCTTGAGGCCGAAGGTCACGGTGAGCTTGTCCTCGGGTACGAGGAGGCGCTCGGGTACTCGGTCGGTTCGACGGTACGCGACAAGGACGGGATATCCGCTGCTCTCGCATTCGGGGTGATGGCAGCAGTCGCGGCTGCCAAGGAACAATCGGTGCTCGACCTCCTCGGCGACCTCTACCGTACGTACGGTGTGTGGGTGTCGGGTCAGGTCTCGATCCGCATCGATACCCCCGACGGGCCGGAGAGGATCGCGGCTGCCATGGATGCCCTTCGAGCCGATCCGCCAGCCTTGATCGCAGGCAGGGAAGTGGTCGGCACCACCGACTTCCTCGAAGGTGCCGATTCCCGGCCACGGTACCTCGGTCGGACGAATCTCATGGAGCTCGATCTCGGTGAGGCCGGGCGGGTACTTGCCCGTCCGAGCGGCACCGAACCCAAACTGAAGATCTATGTCGACCTGACATCCGGGTTCCCCGAGGATGGGGATTGGATGGGTGCCGAGGCGGACCTCTTGCAGGAGGCCGAACGGGTGGGCAACGAGCTCGCTGATTGGCTTCGATCGGTCGCCGGAGGGTGACCGCGTGCGCCGCTGTCGGGTGAGCGCGATAATGGGTGGCAACAAGCTGTAGCTCGCCCAGGAGATGCCATTGGATATCGAATCCCTGCTCGGTGATCAGGCCGAGTACCTGTTGTCATACAAAGCCATGTTCCCGAAGGACAAGCTCCATCTGCCGGGCCCGGACTTCGTCGATCGGGTCCATGCCGGTACGAACCGCAACATCCAGACGCTGCGCGCCCTGCAGGGTCTGATCGACCACGGTCGTCTCGCGGGTACCGGTTACGTCTCGATACTTCCCGTCGATCAGGGCATCGAACATTCCGCAGCGGCGAGCTTCGCCCCGAATCCCGACTATTTCGACCCGGCCAACATCGTCAACCTCGCGATCGACGGCGGATGCAACGCCGTGGCGTCGACGTTCGGAGTCCTTGCGTCGGTATCGCGCAAGTATGCCCACCGGATCCCGTTCATCGTCAAGCTCAACCACAACGAGTTACTCACCTATCCAGAGAGCTACGACCAGATCATGTTCGGCTCGGTCGAAGAAGCGTGGAACCTCGGAGCTGCCGGTGTCGGCGCGACGATCTACTTCGGGTCAGAGGAGTCGGACCGTCAGATCATCGAAGTCGCCGAGGCCTTCGAAGAGGCGCACGATCTCGGGTTGTTCACTGTGCTGTGGTGCTACCTGCGCAACAGTGCGTTTGCGGTCGACGGGGTGAACCACGAGGCATCTGCTGATCTCACCGCCCAGGCGAATCATCTCGGTGTGACGATCCAGGCAGACATCATCAAGCAGAAGCTTCCTGAATCGAACAACGGGTACGGCGCGGTCGGGTTCGGGAAGACGCACCGTGCGGTATACGAGGATCTCACATCGGATCATCCGATCGATCTCACACGGTGGCAGGTCATCAACAACTACATGGGACGCGCAGGTCTGATCAACTCAGGCGGTGCATCGTCGGGCGAAGGCGACCTCGCGCAGGCCGTCACCACGGCTGTCATCAACAAGCGTGCGGGCGGTACCGGTCTGATCTCCGGCAGGAAGGCGTTCCAGCGACCGCGCGCCGACGGAATCGCCCTCCTGAACGCCATCCAGGACGTGTATCTGAGCGACAAAGTCACGATTGCCTAGGTCGTGGATGCGTGACGAACGATGGTCGAATTGGTTCATGCACCGAATGCTCTTTAGTCTTGTCGAAACAGCCTTGAGGAGGTCAAGTGGGGTTTGAACTCCCAGCCGCAGCATCCGTTTCCGTGAATCCGACCCAGGCGCAGATGCGCGCGTGGGTCGAGCAGTACATGTCGAACATCACGGTCACCGAATTCGACAACATCAACTACAAGGCCAACACGAAGGCGCGGCTGACGGCGTCGACGTTCTTCATCACCGAGGACGAGAACCCGAAGAACACGATGCCTCGTGCAGAGTACGAGGAGTGGGCAGCCAAGCAGGACGCGTACATCGCAGAACAGGACATGATCCTCATCGAGGGATACATCGGCCCGGATCCGGCGTTCCGCACCGGCAGCCGCATGTACATCGAGCGTTCGAACGCCAACATCGCCGCCATGCAGCAGCAGCTGTACTTCCCGAAGGACGATGACTGGACTCCCGAGTTCACGGTGATCTACACACCCAACCTTCGTGCCCCTGGCAAGTCGGAGGACTGCCTGATCGTCATCGACAACGAGGCGTACGTGACTCGGGTGTTCGGTTCCGACTACTTCGGTGAGTCCAAGATGGGTGGACTGCGTATGTGGAACCACCTTGTGTACAAGCAGGGTGGGCTTGCGCTGCACTCGGGGCTCAAGACGTTCCCCGATGTCGACGGCGAAGAGAAGGTTGCCCTGATCCTCGGTCTTTCCGGCACGGGCAAGACGACGACGACATTCCGCGACCAGCTCGGTTCGATGCCCGTCCAGGACGACTTCAACGCTCTCTTCGACGGAGGCGTCGTCTACGCGACCGAGAACGGCTGCTTCGCCAAGACGTTCGGTCTTGACCCTGACGACGAGCCGACGATCTACGGGGGCACGACCCGCCCCGATGCGTGGCTCGAGAACACATGGGTCTCGCCTGAGGGGAAGGTTGACTTCTTCAACGATTCAGACACGAAGAACGGGCGGTCGACGTTCCCACTTGCGAACATCCGTCACCGCAAGCCGAGCGATCTTCCCGCTGCGAACTACGTCCTGATGCTGAACCGCAACGAGACGATCATCCCCGCCATTGCGAAGCTGAAGCGTGAGCAGGCAGCCGCCTACTTCATGCTCGGCGAGACCATCGGTACGAGCGCCGGTGGAAGCACCGAGGCAGGCAAGAGCCTCAGGGTGCCGGGGACGAACCCGTTCTTCTACGACAACGATGCGCTCATGGGGAACCGGTTCCTCGAACTCCTCGACACGATGCCGGACCTTGAGGTGTATCTCCTCAACACGGGGCGCGTCGGTGGTCCGGAAGGCGACGAACGGTCGAAGAAGGTCAAGATTCCGCATTCGAGCGGCGTCATCACCGGGTTCGTGACCGACGCCATCGAGTGGGAAGAGGACCCCGACTTCGGGTACTACGTGGCAGCGAATCTCGAAGGGTTCGACGACCCCGACCTCCTGCAACCGAGGCGTCTGTACGAACAGCAGGGTCGTGTTGATGAGTACAACGAACTCGTCGCAAAGCTCAAGGCGGAGCGCGCCGAGTACATCACCACCTTCCCGGGACTGGATCAGTCGATAATCGACGCCCTGTAGGAGTCGTCGGCGGTTCGGTGGGACGCACCACACTCAGTGTTGGCAGATCGGTGCATACCCTCACCGTTTCCGTAAAGGGATTGCGGGAATCAACCGACAACACACGGATAAGGCCCTCGACAAGGTATTTCCGTGCCAATCATCCCATCAGACCTCCCAGACGAACTCGAACCCCGAGATTTCAAGATCAGCCGCAAGGGTTTCGATACCGACGAGGTGCGCGCCTATCTCCTCAAGGTCGACGCTCAGTACCGCGAGATGTCGCTGCGTGCCCAGGACTCCAAGGTCAGGCTCGAGCAGGCCGAGTACGAGGTCTCCAAACTCAAAGAGGAACAGAACCACTCGGTCGACTCGGCCATCGCATCGGTTCTTGAGGCCAAGGACCGCATTCTCGATCGAGCGCGCAAACAGGCCGAACAGATCGAGGACGAGGCTCGCCAGAACGCCGAACTCGTTGCCGGTGGCGAATCCGCCGCGGTCGAGGTGCTCGGCGAAGCGCGCGTCAAGGCCGCAGAAATCATCCGGGATGCCGAGCGGCAGGCGGCAGAGGCATCGGCGAATCTCGAGAGGGATGCCGAGGCCATTGCCGAACTGACCGCGGAACGCGACCGTCTCGCCAGCGAGCTCGAACGCGTCCGGGCGGCGGCCGATGGCACCGGTGACATGGTCGAGATCGCCGATGCGAAAGCCAAGGCATCAGAGATCATCGCGTCGGCTGAGGCGGCGGCCGCTTCCATCAGCGAACGGCTCCACCGCGAACTCTCGAACTCCACAGTGGCTCTCACGGAAGCGGAGGAGCAGGCGGCAGCGATCATCGCCGAGGCTGAGCTCAAGGCCAAGGCGCTCATCGAGGTCGCGGAGTCGTCGAGCGCATCGGTCTCGGACGCCGAAGGCAGCGGTGCCGAGATCATCGCCGCAGCCCAGGCTGAGGCTGCAGAGATAGCTGCAGCCGTCGAAGCTGCGAAGCAGGAAGCGGAATCTGCCAGGGCGGATCTCGAATCCACCCGGTCAGAACTTGAGACCATGAAGGCCGAGGCGCAAGCCGCGAAGGAAGACGCAGACAAGGTGCTCGCAGAGGCCCAGGAGGCCAAAGAGCAGGCTGAGGCCATGCTCGCCGCTGCACAGGATTCTGAGAGCGACCGGTCAGAGGAACTCGAAGCGAAACAGGCCGAACTCGAGCAGCTCAAAGCCATGGCGGCACAAGCCGAGGACGAAGCCGCCACCGCCCTGACGACGGCAAGGGAAAACGCAGAGGCACTCCGCCAGGAAGCCCAGGAATTCAGGGAAGAAGCCAAAGCAAAGCGCGACGAAGCCGAGGCCATGGTCGCAGAAGCCGAAGCGGCGAAAGCCGAGGCGGACGCCTTGCTCGCAGAAGCGAAGTCCACGGCAGAAGGCCGCCAAGCCGAGCTCGCCGAGTCGAAGGTGGGCCTCGAAGGCGCAATCGCGGAACTTGAGGCTGCGCTCGCCGCGAAGAGCACCGAGGTCGCCGAGGTCGAATCGAAGGTCGCCGAACTCAACGAGGAAGTCGAACAGTTCCACGCAACCATGGCCGAGGAACGGGAGTCCATCGAGGCGGCGAAGGCAGCGGCGGCGGCTGAACTCGAGGAATTGCGCAACGAGATGAACGACCTGCGCGCCACCACGACCGCAGAGGTGGAGGCGATGGAAGCCCAGCTCGCCGAGCGGGGAGACTTCGACGACTCTGAGATCGTCTACGCCGAACAGCGTGCCGCCGAGATCATTGCGGCCGCTGAGGTGACTGCTGCCGAGTTGGTCGATGATGCCGCCGAGCGTGCGGCGTCGTTGCTCGAGGGTGGCGGTGAGCGTGATGGTGCTGAGGTTGCTGCTGCCGAGGAGCGTGCTGCTGAGATCATTGCCGCCGCTGAGGTGACTGCTGCCGAGTTGATCGATGATGCTGCCGAGCGTGCTGCGTCGTTGCTTGAGGGTGGCGGTGAGCGCGATGGTGCTGAGGTTGCTGCTGCCGAGGAGCGTGCTGCTGAGATCATTGCCGCTGCTGAGGCGACCGCAGCCGAGCTGGTCGGTGACGCATCCGAGCGGGCAGCCGCCATGCTCTCCGACGCAGAGACGGCTGGTGAAGGGTTCGCCGGGAACGCGGACACCGATGAACTCGTGCAACAGGCACAGACCGAGGCCGACGCAATCCTCGAGGCTGCCCGCACGGAGGCATCCGAGATCAAAGCTGCTGCGATTGCCGCCTTGCGCGAGGCAAACGACGTCAAGTCCGCCGCTGAGGCGGCCGCCGAATCCGGTGGATCGTCCGATGACGACATCCGGGCCCTTGCCGCGGCCGAGGTTGCTGCGGCAGAACTCGCCGACAGGACCCGTGCCGTCGAAGAACGCGAGTCCGAGCTTGCCGCACGCGAGCAGGCACTCGCTCTGCGCGAACAGGAACTCGAGAACGCGGTGCCCGATTCGGCTGGTTCAAGGGATGCGGACGTGTATGCGATCCCCGTCTCTCCGGTTCCGAGCTCAGAGGAAGCATCGAACGGCAACGGTCACTACGGCACCGAACCCGACAGCCTCGATGCCATCCGTCGTGAAGCTCTCGCTGCCCTCAAAGCATCTCGCGACGAGGGCTGGGAAGAGCCACGGGCTGCCGAGATCCCCCAGGAAGTACTTGCCGGTGCCGTTGTCGAGCGCCCGAAGATGGACTACTCGGCGTCTGTGCCGAGGGCGACCGCCGAGGTCGTCGACGAGGAAGACGACAAGCCCGCCGAGGTCGAGAGCCGGTACAGCCGGAACTCCGCCAAGTTGCCACGACTCGGGATCGATCCATCGACGGCGTCGAGCAGCATTGCGAATCTGCGCAAGCACATGAGGAACGACGACTGACCGTTCCCTCGGTCTACTAGTTTCTCCACGAAAGCCGAATTGCCGCGCCGGAGTGTTGATGAAACCCAAGGTTGTCGTTTCGTGGGTCCCACCCGACGGCCATGCGTTGCGCCGGATCTCCGAGGTTGCCGAACCCGTCGTGTGGGAGGCTGCCTCGACGATGGATGACGCCTTCTTGCGTCGCGAGGCCGAGTCGGCCGTCGGGATCTACTCGATGCTCACCGACAGGATCGATGCGGACCTGATCGCGTCGTCACCCCTGCTCAAGGTCGTTTCGAACATGGCTGTCGGTGTGGACAACATCGATCTCGACGCGTGTGCTGCAGCCGGTGTGGCCGTCGGTCACACTCCCGGCGTCCTGACCCAGACGACGGCCGATACCGCCTTCATGCTCGTGCTCGCCGCATCCCGCCGAATGATCGAGGGCATCGACCAGGTGAAGGAGGGTCTTTGGGGCGATTGGGAGGCCGATTCCCTGCTCGGGTATGACGTGTCCGAGACGACGATCGGGATCGTCGGGATGGGTCGGATCGGTGAAGCTGTTGCGCATCGTGCCGTTGGCTTCTCGATGGACATCCTGTACTCCGCCCGTACCGCGAAGCCTGATGTGGAGTCCGCCACCGGCGCACAGCGTGTGTCGCTGGAGGAACTGCTGGAAAGTGCCGACCACGTGGTTATCGCCGTGCCGCTGTCAAGCGAGACCCGTCACCTGATCGGGTCGGAGGAGCTCGCCCGGATGAAGCCGACGGCGAATCTCGTCAACATCGCCCGCGGGCCTGTCGTCGATACCGATGCACTTGTCGACGCCCTGCGTTCGGGGACGATCCGGTGTGCAGGTTTGGATGTGACCGATCCCGAACCGTTGCCTCCGGACCATCCGCTCGTCTCGATGTCCAACTGCACGGTCATTCCGCACATCGGGTCGGCGACCTGGCGCACGCGTGACGCGATGGTCGATCTGGCTGTCGACAACCTCATTGCAGGCATCAGGGGAGAACCGCTTCCCAGTCGGATCCGATAGGGATCAGAACAGCGGCAGCGCCGACTCCTCGGCACACAGCGCCTCGACCTCGTCGGGATCGACCGGCACACCCGTGGTCATGTTCTCGTACCCGTCGGCTGTGATGAGGATGTCGTCCTCGATCCTGACGCCGATTCCGAGGAACTCCTGTGGCACGGTGAATTCCTGCGATCCCGCCTCCTGCGTGCGGCGTTCGAGTTCGGCCCGGACTCCCGCAAGCCCGAGCTCGAGCGTGAGCATGGCGATCTCGTCGGGGTCGTAGGGCGCATCCGAGAGCGTGACGTGTTCCTTCGACCGCGCCACGTAGACCCCGGGTTCGACGGTGAATGCCATGCCGGGTGCGAGCGGTCGTGGCGTTCCGTTGACCCTGTAGGCACCTGCGTCGTGGACGTCCGAGCCGAGCCAATGGCCGGTTCCGTGGAAGAAGAACTGGCGGTACCAGCCCTTCGCCAACGCCTCCTCGCCGGTGCCTGGGAGCAACCCGAGGCCGACGAGACCGTCGGAGATGAGCGCGCACGCCTTTGCGTGCATGTCGGCATAGGGGAGTCCCGGCGCACACATTTCGATCACGTGTCGTTCGGTGTCGAGTACGAGCTCGTAGACCGCCCGTTGTGGCGTCGTGAATGTTCCGTTGATCGGGAAGGTCCGGGTGATGTCGGCGGTGAAATGCCGGTACTCGGCACCGGCGTCGATCAGCAGGAGGCTGCCGTCGTCGAGCGGTTGGTCGTTCTCGACATAGTGGAGAATGCAGGCATTGTCCCCGCCGGCGACGATCGATCCGTAGCCGACGCGTTCACTTCCCATGGCGCCGAACACGTACTCGATGGCGGCTTGGACCTGACGCTCCGTCCGCCCCGGTGCCGCGAACCGCATCGCTTCTGCATGGGCCACGGCCGAGATCCTGCACGCCTCGCGAAGCGCATCGATCTCGGTGTCGGTCTTGATGACCCGCATGTCGGCAAGCAGCGGCGTCGGGTTGATGATGCCCTGCGGTGCTCCGCTACCCGAGCGATCGGATGCAGCCTGTGCCCTGCTGAATGCGGTGACGACCACGTCGTCGAGCCGCGGATTGCCGAGCGCATACGCAATCGAGGACCGGCCGGCAAGCCGATCTCCGAGCCAGGTGGACAGCGTGGAGATGTCATGGGCGGCGTCAGCCCCGTAGTGGTCCGTTGCTCCCGCGACCCCGCTGCGCAGCCCGTTCCAGGCCTCCATGTCGGGGTCCTTGGGGAGAACGAACAGGGTGTACTGCTCGGTCGGATGCGATGGATCGAGGACGGCCACGGCGTCGGGTTCGGGGAATCCGGTGAGGAAGAAGAAGTTCGAGTCCTGCCTGAACGCATGATCGACATCATCATTGCGGGTCTGGAGTACCCCGGCCGGAATGATCGCAATCCCATCCCCAAGCTGCCCCATGAACGCACTGCGCCGCGCCAAATAGTGTGACTGATCCATACCCACAAGCGTAATTGTTCTCCCGTACCCTGGGTTCTGCGGGTACATTTTTGTATGTCCCCAGCCCACAGAATGGGACATGCTCGTTCTGTGGGCTGGGGACCTACATTTTTGTACCCGCCGAACCCAGGGTACGCGGATACAAATGGATGCTATTGGCCGAGGTGGGTGGTGCCGCGGGTTGAGGCGAGGGCGATTTGGTGTTGGCGTTCGCGGAACCTTGAGAGGCGGTCGGGGGTGATCGTGTCGACGCAGGTGGCGCAGGTCACGCCCTCCTCGTAGCCGTCCAAGGTGCGGTCGTCGGCATCGAGGACGCGGTCGCAGTTGACGCAGATCTCCTTGTCGCCGGGAGTCAAACCGTGACCGACCGTCACCCGTCGATCGAAGACGTAGCACTCGCCGTCCCACGCACTCTCTGCTTCAGGAATCGTCTCGAGATAGTGCAGGATCCCGCCGTCGAGTTGATACACCTCGTCGAAACCGCGGTCCCGCAGATAGGCAGATGCCTTTTCGCAACGAATCCCACCGGTGCAGAACATCGCGATCTTCGGCTTGGCGACCATGTCGCGGTTCGCCTCGATCCACTCGGGGAACTCGGTGAATGACCGTGTCACCGGGTTGAGGGCGCCTTCGAAGGTCCCCACGGCGTACTCGTAATCGTTGCGGGTATCGATGAGCAGGACATCGGGTCGGGCGATCAGGTCGTTCCAGTCCTCGGGAGCGACCCGATGACCCGTGTTGCCTGCTGAATCGACTTCGCCGGCACCGAGCGAGACGATCTCGCGTTTGAGTCTGACCTTCAGCCGAAGAAATGGGGGATCGAGGGCTTCAGAGTGCTTGGTGACGAGATCGTCGAGGCGTGCATCCGATCGCAGGTGGTCGACCACCGCGGCGACTCCCTCATGGGGGCCAGCGATCGTCCCGTTGACACCTTCGGATGCAAGCAGGATCGTCCCCATCACGTCGTTCGACTCACAGACCCGCAGGAGCGGTTCGCGCAGGTCAGCGAAGTCCGGGAGCGGCACGAACTTGTAGAAGGCGGCGATTGCAAACATGGCCAAAGTGTACGACGGGGCCGAGGATCGGCCCCAGCAGGGCGGCCCACCACGGCAACCACCGAGATGGTGACACATCCCTTCCCTTGATGCCCCCGGTGTGGTATCCTTACCTCTGCCTATGAGTAAGGAATCACCATGGACGTTGCGGCGAAGGTCACATCGAAGGGCCAGGTCACGGTACCCAAGGCCGTGCGTGACGCGTTGGGGATCAGCGAGGGCGACGAGATCGTCTTCCGAGTCGAGGGGAATCAGGCTGTTCTGGCCCGAACACCCGACTTTCTCGATCTCGCTGGTTCGATCCGCGTGCCGGCGGCGAAACGGAATGTCGCCTGGGACGAGGTGCTCCGGCGCGCCCGGGCCCAACGCTCCGCGACTCGCCGGTGAGTGCGTTCGTCGACACCAACATCCTGGTTCGGCATCTCACCGGCGACCCGTCCGACCTGGCGGACCGTGCTACCCAGTTCTTGACCGGTGAGCGGGATCTGTTGGTCACCGATCTGGTCGTGGCCGAGACCGTGTATGTTTTGGAGTCGTTCTACCGAGCTCCGCGCGACCAGATTGCCGAGGCGATGCGCTCGCTGATCTCGTTCTCGTCGATCGTTGTCGTGGACGCGGCATTGCTGCTCCGGGCGATCGAAGTCTACGAGATAGACAGGCTTGACTTCGCAGAGGCGTACCTGGTCGCCAGCGCAGAGAGCACGGGAGTTGGCAGGGTGGCCTCGTTCGATCGTGCCATCGACCGCGTCGTAACGGTCGAGCGAGTCGAGCCACCCGAGGTCGCTGGATAGTGTCGGCTACGGGATTGGCGCCACGTGGCAGAATCCTGAGCATGAGCATTGATCTTGGTGGCGCTGCGGCGTTCATGGCTTCGCATGCGCGGGTTCTCGACAGGCGGCGATTCGAGGTGGTCACGACCGACAGCGATGATGCCCGACAGGCGATCATCCGTGGGCTGGATGCGTATAGGAACGCCGATGGAGGCTACGGATGGGGGCTCGAACCGGATCTCCGGGCACCTGAGAGCCAGCCAGGAGGTGCGCTACACGCCCTTGAGTACATCGCCGCAGCCGGTCCGGCTACCTCGCCACACACGACCGCCCTCTTGGATTGGCTCGAGTCAGTCACCCTCCCCGACGGTGGCCTGCCATTCGCCCTTCCGATCAGTGATCCCGTGGCGTGTGCCGCTTTCTGGGTCGAGGCTGACCCCGCTGAGTCGTCGCTGCAGATCACCGCTGCGGTAGCTGCCCACGCGCATCGGGCTGCGTGCTGGGACGAGTCCCTGCATGATCATCCGTGGCTGGCAACGGCGACGCGGTACTGCTTCGAGCAGATCCGCCAGACCGATGAAGCCCCCTTCGCCTACGTGCTGGCGTTCTCGCTCGAGTTTCTCGACGTCGTCTCCGACACGCACGCCGAAGCGCACGAGCTACTGACCCACCTCATGCCGTTCGTCCCGAAGGACGGGGCACTTCCTGTCGTAGGGGGAGCTGACGGTGAAACGATTCACATCACGTCCGAACCCGGAGGTCCACTCCGCGACCTGCTTGATCCCCAGGCGGTGTCCGATGACCTCGACCGACTGGAACGAGCACAGCTCCCGGACGGAGGATGGCCGATCGACTTCACGAACTACTCCGAGGCTGCCACCCTTGAGTGGCG
Organism: uncultured Acidimicrobiaceae bacterium; assembly: GCA_964505525.1. Taxonomy (GTDB): domain Bacteria; phylum Actinomycetota; class Acidimicrobiia; order Spongiisociales; family UBA5794; genus UBA5794. The sequence continues at coordinate 28,520 of CAZDIQ010000014.1, forward strand.
GGGTTACGTGACGGTTGGTGCAGTAGCGAGACTGCGCGCCAACGATCGCTGACGGTTTGAGCTTCGTGCTCTTGGGTGGACCTAAGTACCAAGTTCTCAAACCCTCGGACCATGACGTCAGAGTACCTCTTGCGGGCCGACTGGTCGGTCCGCCATACTAGACGGACGAGTTGGTCTGCTCGGATGGTCCTGTATGCACGCTACGCGAGTGATCGGAGACACCCATGTCCAACGTCCTGTCCCAGAAGGCCGCTATCAGCCTGACCACCGGTTTGGAGGACCCAGAGAAGGTGACCGTTGCATTCCTGGTCGCTGTCGGAGCTGCCGAAAGCGGCCGGCAGACCACGATGTTCCTGACCAAAGAGGCCGTCCGCCTGGCCCTTGAAGGCGTCGCGGTGGGGGTGGCCTGCGACGGCTGCCCGTCGCTGCCGTCACTCCTCGAGCGGTACCAGGCCGCCGGGGGCACTCTCCTCGTATGCCCGATCTGCTTCAACGCCAAGGAACTCGATGAGCAACAGCTCGTGAACAACGCCACACTCGGCGGAACCGTCCAGCTTTGGGAGTGGATCGGCGAGGGCGCCACCACCTTCAGCTACTGATTCCTCGATCACGGCCCCATGATCAAGGAGGGCCTGTGATGAACGCGACGCCCACGGCCCTTGACGAGCTTGGCTCGCGACTGCGCGGAGACCTGCTGTGCATTGGTGCGCTATCGGACGGCTGAGATGGAACGAGCCGATGCGCTGCTTTCGGCCGAGTGACCTACGATGCGAGGCTCTCGGGTCGGCCTACACATCGTGGATCGCAGGCCGTCGCCCGACGGCGCCAGCCGCCTGCTCGATATCGGTCCGATTGGACGTCACCACGGCGTCGTTGCGCCGCAGCGCACCCTCGGCGACCGCGAGATCTACCGCGTCGGTCAACCCTGACCGGGCAGCAAGTTCCCCCACCGCTCGCGCTTGACCTTCCGTCAGCGGTTCGACCACGCAGCCCTTGAGGAGCCTCGAGATCTGTGGCTGTGGTCCGCCTCGCCACGCCTCTCCGACCACTCCCGCGGGGACCGTTGGGGTCAGCCCTTGGGTCAGGGCGGCTCGGTGAAGCGACCAGAGCAGACGGTCGGAGCGTTCAGCGGCGATCAACGCCCCGGTGTCGTAGGTCAGCCCACCTAGCCTCACGGGGGCGGTGGCCCGTTCGTGTCCGACAGCAGCCGGTCCAGCAATGCCTCCCCGGCGGCACGCTCCTCGGATGACAGCGGCCCGGCTTGGGTTTCCCACTCGGCGACGCCTCCCAAGCCCTCGCGCACCAGCAGCTGACGCTCGGCGGCGACCGACAGCCATGTCGAGAATGACATGCCGTCCGCGCGCGCAGCGTGCTCGACGCGCTCGGCCACCTGGTCGTCAAGGGATACGGATCGCTTGGTCACGCTCATAGGGACGATGGTAGCACCATCGGTAGTACCGCTGGAAGGGTTCTCTTGGCCGGACCCGATTTCACCCGGTGCGGCTCAAGCCCACTTGCGCGGATGACGAGGGTTGGAAGGGTCAATCGTGGGCCCGGTGGGACTCGAACCCACACGCTTCGGATTAAAAGTCCGCTGCTCTG
>CAZDIQ010000015.1:0-9560 GCA_964505525.1 uncultured Acidimicrobiaceae bacterium
GTCATATCCCCAGCTGGCTCCTCAGTTCCCCTACGGCTGCGCTGTTCGTCGATGCTACGAAGTAGAACTCGTCGTCGATTCGGTCGATGAACACCGTCGTGCCTCCGCCTTCGAGGAGGAGACCACCGGCGGTCTCGGTTGCGGAGGTGGCGCCCATCGGTCCTCTTGCGTGGGTTATCAGCGCATTGACGAGGTCCTCGGCGTCAGCGACGCTCTCTGCGAGGTAGTGCCACGCAACGGCGACGTCTCCCCCGTTGATGAACACCCGGTACGAGTCGTTACCCCAACCTGAGGCAACCTCCGTCACCCGACCAGGCGACAACGTGTCGTTGAGAAGCAGACGGACCCCCCACTCACCGAAGGCCGAGTCCGTGTGGATGTCCCAGCCCGACAAGGTGGCGGACACCGGTTCGAGCGGTTCGGGTTCTTCGCGGCGGAGATACTTCCTCGGCTCAAGGATCTGCTCCGTCGATGTGGGGAGGTCCTGATAGACCTTGTCGACACCCTGGAGACCACCGTCGGCGATGATCTCGCTGATGAAGACCATTCCGTGTTCGTACGGGAACGCAAGGTCGAGCGCGATCCATTCGGGGACCGCATCGAGCGCGGAGGTGTCAAACGACAACGACTCGAGCGCCGCTTTGACTGCGTCCAGTGGATTCATCGCTTCGAGATAGAGGAACTGTTGGTATGTGGCGTCGCCTTCGACGACCGCAAGCACCGAGTCGTACTCATCGACCGTTCCGTTCTCGTGGCGTTCGTCCATGACATCGGCGTAGTCGAAGTGCTGGTCGGTGAGGGCATGCACCAGCTCGTGGACGACCGTGATCCGTTGGAGTGGTGAGAACCCGTCGACGGCCGCCGGTACCACAAGCTCCTGGACGTCAGGATCGTAGAAGCCGGCGACTTGTTCGCTGTAGAGCGACACGATCAGTTGGCCCAGATCGACATCGTCGTCCAACATGCCCATGAGTCTGAAGAACATGGCGTCGCGCTCGAACTCGACCGGATCGAGCTCCTCCGACACCATGGCTTCGACCCTGGCCTGGAACTCCGCCTGGTCGAGGATGGTGACCGTCGGGACATCGATGAACGGCAACCCCCGTGACGACTCGGCCACGATCATCAGTTCGCCGATTTCTTCCCGCATCTGGGTATCGACATCGTCAGGAATCGATGGCGAATGTGTCCCCGGGATCTGGTTCGCAGGGATGGCGGTCATCGGCGTCGACGTGGAAGTGGTCGACGATCCTCCGGGGAGGTCAGTGCCGGAAGTGGAGGTCGTGGTTGTCGAGTCACCCGACGAGCCGTTGTCACATGCGACGGCGCCGAAGGCGATGGCACAGGCGACGAGCGCGACGAGGAGTCTGCGAAGGGCTGGGTTCATGCACGGCAGGCTACAGCGGAACTCCCAGAACCGAGGTCGTTCCGTGTGTGTCCGATCGCCGTCGGTGACGGCTGTAGCATCGCTTGGTGTCCGACCCGTCCTTGCATCCGAACTCCGTGTTGCCCGAGTCCAGAAGACCGGCGTTCATCGGCTTGTTGTTGGCAGCGATGGGGGCGGCAACGCTCCCCATGTCGGTGATCGGAATCCTTGCCACGTTCATCATCGAGGACCTCGGGATCACACGGGCGACCCTTGGATGGATCGTTGCAACCAATGTGATCCTGGCAGCGCTCGTATCACCCGTCTCGGGACGGATCACGGACGCGATCGGTGGGAGAAAGGCGGTATCGCTGCTGTTCGTCTGCAGCGCAGCCGCCTTCATCATCTTCGGCACGGCGCCTGCGGTTTGGGTCATGTTCGTTGCCAGCGTTGCGGCCGCGGTCGCACAGGCAATCGGCAACCCGTCGACGAACCTCCTCATCCGCACACACCTCGACGAGGGTCGCCGGGGCGTGGCGACCGGTCTCAAGCAGTCAGGTGTCCAGGCTGCAGCCACCGCCGCCGGCATCATCCTTCCGACCGCGGCCATTGGTCTCGGGTGGCGCCCGACGATGGTCCTCGTCGCATTCCTTCCCTTGGCGTGTCTGCTGATCGTGGTCTGGCTCGTACCCGCCACGGCGAGGGTGGCGAAGGCAGACCGTCCGGACACGGCTCCCCTTCCGACCGCGGTCCGGTGGCTTGCCGTCTACGGGTCGCTCCTCGGGTTCGCTGGTGCGGCCACCTTCTACGTGCCGCTGTACGTCGAGGAGGCGATCGGTCTCGACCCACGCATCGGCGGGTTCGTCGCAGCACTCATCGGCGCGACCGCATTCGCTTCGCGCATCGCGTGGGCACGCTTCGCCGAGCGGAGCGGTCGGTACCTCGGGCCGCTGTTGATCATGGCCGTAGGAGGCGTCGTTGCCGGGTTGCTCATGGCCCTTGGAACGTCCGCCACACTGCTCATCTGGCCGGCCGCGATCGCCATCGGCGCCACGACGTCCGCGTGGAACTCGGTCGGGATGCTTGCGGTGATCAACAAGACCGGTCAGGCAACAGGGCGTTCATCGGGGGTCGTCCTGTTCGGATTCCTCATAGGGCTCGGGGTGGGACCTCCCCTGTACGGTGCCACCATCGACGCAACCGGCTCGTACACGGTCATGTGGGCGATTTCGATCGCCGCCGCGGCAGCGAGTGCCGCCACGATCACGGTGTGGCGTCGCATCACCCCGACGGTATGGCCGACCGAGAGCACACCGTGATCCCAGCTGGCAGCGATCAGCATGTTCCGCGAGGCTGCAAACTGCTAGTTTGGCGACCGCTCACCGGGGAGGCGGTCTGACCCTCAAGAACGACAAGAGAACCATCTTCGGATGGGCGATGTACGACTGGGCGAACTCGGCGTACATCACGATATTCGGTGCCGTGGTCGGGGCCTTCTTCACCGGCACGATCATGACCGCGGACAAGTACCTCGGCCTTTCGGGGGAGGCGCTGTTCAGCATCCTCATCGGTGTCGGCTCGATCGTCCTGCTCGTCGCCATGCCGGTCCTCGGTGCAATGGCCGACTACTCGGATTCGAAGAAGCGGATGCTTCGCAACTTCGCATTCCTCGGGGCGATCTTCTCCCTTGGTGTGCCGTTCATACCCGACGGGCAGGTGCTCCTGTTCCTCATCATCGTGGTCATCAGCCAGTTCGGTTTCGTCGCCGCGAACGTCTTCTACGACGGGTTCCTCCCCGAGATCACGACCGATGACACGATCGACAAGGTGTCGTCGAAGGGTTTTGCGCTCGGATACCTCGGTGGGGGTCTCTACCTCGCCTTGGCGTTGGTCCTGATCATGTTGAGCAGCGACGAGCCCGATGCGGCTCTCACGGAAGCACTCGCGGCGAGAATCGCGATCTTCGGAGCAGGTGTGTGGTGGATCGGGTTCTCGATTTTCTCGCTCGTGCGTCTGCCACCCGATTCCGAGCTCCCCTCCGACAAGCGCTCGGTGCGTCAATTCGCCCGCATCGGGTTCGACAGGACCACGGCCACAACACGAAAATTGAGGCACTTCCCGCAACTGCTCCTGTTCATCATCGCGTTCATCGTCTACAACAGTGGCATCGGCACGGTCATCGCGATATCAGGCCCGTACGCGGAGGACACACTCGACCTTGACATCGAGACGATCGCCCTCGCATTCCTGTTGGTCCAGTTCATCGCCTTCGTCGGCGCGCTCATGTTCGGGGCGATTTCGGACAGGATCGGACCGAAGCGATCGATCATGATCGGTCTCGTCATCTGGACCGGTCTTGCCATTGCGGCGTTCTTCATACCGGAGGGTTCCGCGACAGGGTTCCTGTCGCTTGCTGCCGTCGTCGGGTTCGTGCTCGGCGGTGTTCAGGCGTTGAGCCGGAGCCTCTACGGAACGATGATCCCCGAGAATGCCTCGGCGGAGTTCTTCGGGTTCTTCTCGGTCTTCTCGAAACTGTCGGGCATCGGTCCACTCGTGTTCGGAATCGTCAGCGCGGCAACCGGTTCAGGCCGGGCTGCCATCCTTTCGGTTGCGGCCTTCTTCATCATCGGTCTCATCCTCGTGAGCAAGGTCGATGTCGAAGCCGCGCGGGCATCGCGAACCGAGTGGGGCTTCGAGAATGTGGTGGGGGGAACCTGACGGTTCCGCTCACCGCCCACCGCTCACCGCCTACCGAATCCGGAATGCCGAATCCCGATAATCACCGAGTCGCTCGCATCCGCTCGCTCCCGAACCGGATGAGATCGAACCTCAGTGCCGGACTGAAAGCTGAAAGCTGAAAGCTCAGCATTTGACTTCGCGCGACAACCGGCTACATTCCCGAGGTACATGACCAAGTTTGCTTACTCCTGCGAGATGATGTGCATGGCGATGACACAGCCGTGCAGACCCCTCGCGTAAGCAGCACATACACCACCAGAGGATCTGCACCGGCAACGGAGCAGGTTCTTTCTTTTTGTCCGGACCCTCCGAAACCAGCGCAATCCCCGCGGATCCCAGGAGGGACCACATGACAGACACACCAAGGTTCGAGACCCTGCAACTCCATGCAGGTCAGGAACCGGCACCGGGCACCAATGCAAGGGCCGTTCCGATCTATCAGACGACGTCGTACACGTTCGATGATTCTGCCCACGGAGCACGGCTCTTCGCCCTCGAGGAGTTCGGCAACATCTACACGCGGATCATGAACCCGACGACCGACGTATTCGAGAAGCGGATCGCGGCCCTTGAGGGCGGCGTTGCCGCGGTGGCGACCGCGAGCGGCCAGGCGGCGCAGCTGACGGCTCTCCTGGCCATTGCGGGTGCGGGCGACAACATCGTGTCGACGTCGTATCTGTACGGCGGCACGTACAACCAGTTCAAGGTTGCCCTCGAACGGCTCGGTATCGAGGTCCGGTTCGTGGCAGGCGACGACCCCGAGGAGTTCACGGCTCGCGTCGATGACAACACGAAGGCGTTCTACCTCGAATCGATCGGTAACCCGAGGTTCAACGTCCCTGACATCGCAGCGTTCGCCGAGGCGGCTCATGCGTCCGGCATCCCACTGATCGTCGACAACACCTTCGGCGCTGCGGGATATCTCGCGCGACCGATCGATCAGGGTGCCGACATCGTGGTGGCGTCGGCGACAAAATGGATCGGCGGTCACGGAACGACAATCGGTGGTGTCATCGTCGATTCGGGCAACTTCGACTGGCGGGGTGGCAAGTTCCCAGGGTTCACCGATCCGGCACCCGGCTATCACGGACTGGTATTCGGTGAGACCTTCGGGCCTGACGGACCTTTCGGCAACATCGCATTCGCCATCAGGGCGCGGGTCGAGGGGCTGCGCGACCTTGGTGCGGCTCTGTCGCCGTTCAATGCGTTCCTCCTGCTCCAAGGGGTCGAGACGCTCTCGTTGCGGGTCCAGCGGCACGTCGACAATGCGCTCGAACTCGCCCACTGGCTCGAGGAACAGCCCGAGGTGACATGGGTCAACTACCCCGGTCTTGAGAGCCACCCGTACCACGAGGTGGCCAAGAAGGTTCTCAGGAACGGGTACGGGGGCGTGCTCTCGTTCGGCGTTGCCGGAGGCATCGATGCAGGGAAGCGATTCATCGATTCGGTCGAGCTCGCATCGCACCTTGCGAATGTCGGGGATGCCAAGACCCTCGTGATCCACCCGGCGTCGACGACCCATCAGCAGCTCGACTCACAGGAGCAACTTGCCGCCGGTGTGAGCGACGATCTGATCCGTGTGTCGGTGGGCATCGAGCACATCGACGACATCAAGGCCGACTTTGCCCAGGCTCTCGCCGCGACCAGGGCGGCCAAGGCCGTAGCGTCGTGAAGCATCGGGTAACCATCGGAGGTGCGTTCCCCCTTGAAGGAGGGGGAACGCTCACCGATGTCACGGTCGAGGTCCGATCGTGGGGCAAACACCGCCCGAACGCGATCTTGATCTGTCATGCCCTCACGGGCGACGCCAATGCCGACGAGTGGTGGTCGGGCCTGTTCGGCGCCGGGAAGGTGTTCGACCCTGCGACATCGTTCATCGTCGCGATGAATGTGCTCGGCGGATGTGCCGGCACCACGGGACCGACGTCAGCCAGGCCTGATGGTTCGGGCCACTACGGTGCGTCGTTCCCTGCGGTCACCATCCGCGACATGGTCGAGGTGCAAAAGGCCGTGCTCGACAGCCTCGGCGTGAAGGAACTCGATCTCGTGATCGGCGGTTCGATGGGTGGCATGCAGGTGCTCGAATGGGCGATCAAGTATCCCGAGATGGTCAACCGGATCGTCCCGATCGCCGTCGGTGCGAACCAATCGGCATGGGCGATCGGGTTCTCGGAGTCACAGCGTCACGCGATCATCACGGACCCCGTGTTCGACGGTGGTAACTATCTACTCGAGAACCAACCCCGTGCGGGCCTCAGCACCGCACGCATGATCGCCATGACGAGCTATCGCAGTGCGAGCAGCTTCGATTCGCGATTCGGTCGCAAGGCGGAAGGCGGCGGATTCGCCGTCCAGAGCTATCTCCAGCATCAAGGGGACAAGCTGGTCGACCGATTCGACGCAAACACCTACCTGAGGCTCATCGACGCAATGGACAGCCATGACGTAGGCCGTGGAAGGGGCCCGACCGAAGGGATCCTCCACCGCGTCGACGCTCGAGGGCTTGTCGTGGGAATCAGCACCGATGTGCTGTACCCCGTTGCCGAGGTGCGGGAGCTTGCTGCGAATCTCCCGCGGTGCCGCTTTGCGGTTCTCGACTCGAACCACGGCCACGACGGTTTCCTTGTCGACGCCGACGCACTGAACGAGCTGATCTTGTCGACGTTCCAAGAAACGCGCGGCGCCGGGGACATCACCGGTCACGGATCGTCCTGGGCATAGGCAGCTACCGAACCGGGGACACGCCCCGGTTTCTCAGAAGTGGCGAGGGGGCTCCGAGGTCGCGAACCTGACCGTGAGCGGCCGCCCGTTGATGCGCTTCCCATCGAGGGAATGCACAGCACGTGAGGCGTCTGCCTTCGTCATGGTCACGAATCCGACACCCTTCGACCGACCGCGACGGTCCATTTTGACCTTCGCACCCGTCACGTTTCCGTACTTGGATGCCATGTGGAGCAGGTCGTCGTCGGTGAGCGTCCATGGAAGATTCCCGATGTAGACGTCCTGCATCCCGACGGATTGCGTCTGGCGCTGCCTCGGCTTGTTCGATTCGGGAGCCCGACGGTTCTCGGTGTTGCGCTCCCGAATCTCTGCACCGGGGCGGCGGTCTGCGTTCTGACTCCGCCCTTCAGGCTTGCGCCGTGCATCTTGGGGCTCGCGCCTTGCGACGTCGGGTTTCGGGCTGTGATCCAATGCGGAAGATCGGCGCGCTGACACAAGAGGTGCCTGGCCCGACAGTTTGTCCGGGCGAGGGCTCGTGATGGGCTCGTTCATTTCGAGGTTCCGTTGCATCCGGATGACAGCGCGACGTTCCGGCTTCGTGAACAGACTCACGACCGTACCGCCTGCACCGGCTCGGGCGGTTCTTCCCGACCTGTGGAGATAGTCCTTGTGGCCGTGGGGTACGTCGAAGTGGACCACGGTCGACACGTCATCGACGTGGATACCGCGCGCGGCCACATCGGTCGCTACCAATGCGTGGACCTGGCCGTCTGCGAACGACTTGAGGGCCCTGTTGCGCTGGTTCTGCGAAAGACCACCGTGCATCGAAACGGCGTTGACGCCCTCGGCATTCAATTGCTTGGCAACGCGGTCGGTACCGTGACGTGTCTTGACGAACACAATCGTCGTCCCGGTCGCGGCAATCGCGCGAGCGGTGTGGGCGACCTTGTCCTGGTGCTCGACTTCCCAGAAGTGGTGCACCGCTTCGGTTGCGAGCGGTTCGGCACCTCCGACCTCGTGTCGCGCAGGGTTCGTCTGATATCGGTCCACGAGTGCCTTGACGTCACCATCGAGGGTCGCGGAGAACAACAGGGTCTGGCGGTCCTTCGAGGTCTGATCGAGAATCCGCTTGACCGTGGGCAGGAAGCCCATGTCAGCCATGCGATCCGCTTCGTCGACGGCGACGATCTCGACGTTGGAGAGATCGACCGCCCTCTGCTCGATCAGGTCCTCGAGGCGACCCGGTGTTGCAACAAGGACGTCGACGCCCCTGTTCAACCAGTCCTTCTGTGCCTGGTAGCGCACGCCACCGAACACGGCGAAGACCTGGCGGTTCATCACCTTGGCATACGGGGCGAGGTCGAGTCTGATCTGGGCGGCAAGCTCACGGGTAGGGGCAAGGATCAATGCGGTCGGGCGCCGTGCCCCTGCAACGGGGACCGTTGCAAGGATCGGCAGACCGAACGCGAGCGTCTTGCCAGAACCGGTCGGAGCACGAGCCGCGATGTCGCGGCCGTCCAACGCATCCGGGATGGACGACGACTGGATCGGAAACGGCTCGGCGATACCGTTGCGCCTGAGCACATCGAGAATCGGTTTCGGCAAGCCGAGTTCACTGAAAGATTTGGACATGGGGTTTGGTTCCTTCGCCGCGCGCGGCATGGACGATTACTGTTTTCGGTCTCGAACGCGACTGCGACGCCATCGTCTGCTGATCGCGGTTCGGTCGAAAGAGGCAGTCCAACCGGGGCGAGGGTTTCGTCGTTTGATCCCCGGGGAAGCGACAAAGCGCTGACCTCCACCCGAAGCGACCTACGGAAGGTAGCGGAAAGCGCGGCATAGTTGATGAAACGTTCAACGTGAGGTCGCAAATCTGGATGATGGATGATGGATGATGGATCGCCTTCAGAGGACAGATGACCGGCTTTCCGGTCCATCATCCAGAATCCATCATCCATAATCCATGGGGCTAAATGTCTATACATTTAGATCTGGGACCCGCTAGCATCCTCTCCATGACCACCCAACTCACTGCCCATGATGTGACCTACGAGCAGGTCGCGAAAATGATCGACCACTCGCTCCTGCGACCGGAGCTGACCCTTGACGAGATCCGTGAAGGATGTGCCGTCGCCGCGAAGTACCAGGTTGCCTCCGCAACGGTCCGGCCGGCTGACATCAGACTCGCTGTCGCCGAACTCGCCGGTACCGGGGTACCTGTGAGCACCGTGGTCGGGTTTCCCCACGGATCACACGCAACCGCAGTCAAGGTCTTCGAAGCCCAGCAGTGCATCAGCGACGGGGCGATCGAACTCGACATGGTGCTGAACATCGCCCACCTCCGGTCGGGTGATTTCGCCTACGTCGAGGATGACATCGCAGCGGTGGTCACGGCAGCCGGTTCCGATGCGATCGTCAAGGTGATCTTCGAGAACGCCTATCTGACGAACGACGAGATCGTGGCCGCCTGCAAGGCCAGCGAAGCCGCAGGCGCCGCATTCGTCAAGACGGCGACCGGGTTCGCCCCGTCGGGCGCGACCATCGAGGATCTGAAACTGATGCGAGCATCGGTCTCCGACGCGGTGCAGGTGAAGGCAGCAGGCGGTATCCGGACCCTTGACGGTCTCCTCGAGGTGATGTCGATCGGTGTGACGCGTATCGGTGCAACCCGAACCGAAGAGATGCTCGAGGACTACAAAGCCAGAGTGTCCTGAGCCTTGCCCGCAAGGGCAGC
>CAZDIQ010000015.1:9660-27726 GCA_964505525.1 uncultured Acidimicrobiaceae bacterium
AGATGCTCGAGGACTACAAAGCCAGAGTGTCCTGAGCCTTGCCCGCAAGGGCAGCGCCGATCGCACCAGCCTTCCCACCAAGGGCCGCCTTGATGATGCGGAGTTCGTCGATGGGAACCAGCGTGACCCGCTCCCTCACGGCCGCCCTGAGCGGTTCGAGGACCAGATCACCCGCTGACATGATCCCACCGCCGAGCACGACGGTGTCGAGCCCGATGAGGGTCACAGCGTTCGAAATCCCGATGGCCATGTAGAAGCTCGCGTCGTGCGTGGCCTTGAGAGCTGCTGGGTCCCCGGCCGCCGCCGCGGCATAGGCAGCCTCGGCGTTCTTCACGCCCGCCGCCATTGCAATGGCGGCTCCCTGTGCCATGGTTTCGAGGCAGCCCCGGTTACCGCATCCACAAATCGGTCCGTGGGGTTCGACTGTCTGGTGTCCGAACTCGCCCGCGATGCCGAAAGATCCCGCATGGATGCGGCCGTTCATCATGATCCCGCCGCCGATGCCGGTACCAAGCGTGATCCCGAGCATGATCTTGGCGTCCTTGCCTGCTCCGACCGTTCCCTCGGCGAGCGTGAATGCCCTGGCGTCGTTGATCATGGCGGTCGGTACCCCTATCCCCTCCGCTACCTCGTCACGCAGCGAGAACCCCTTCCACGGCCCCGGCAGGTTCGGAAACAGCTGAATGGTCCCTGCCTCTGCGTCGAACAGACCGGGCACCCCGAGTCCCGCCCCTGCGAACGGACCGAATTCCTCCGTCGTCTCCCGTCCGACGTTGATGAGCCGATCACGCACGTGCTCGGGCCCGTGGGCGGCACCGGTGCGAACCTTCGAGTCGTAGAGGACCTTCGGAACCTCTCCCCCGACATCCTCGATGACCGCGATCTTGATGTTGGTGCCCCCGAGATCCAATCCGAGGTATCGATCAGTCATTGTGTTGTTTCCCTTGCGTCGTGTGGATACAGCACTGCGGTGAAGCTGTAGCGATCGGCAACATAGACGGTTGTGGTGTGTTCAAGCGGAACCCCGTCCTGATCGAAGATGGTCCGCTGTTCCGAGAGCACGACCGATGCGGGGTCGATTTCGAGGTGCTCCTGTTCGTAGTCCGTGGAAAGGCGCGCGGTCACCTCGGCCTCTGCCTTGCTCGGGGTGTGACCCGCAGCGATGAACGCCCTGTGCAGGGAACCGTCGGCGATCTCCTGACCGATTGCCCGTGCGATGTCCATCGGGATGATGGCGCGCTCGATCGCCATCGGCAGGTCGTCTGCGAACCTGACACGTTCGATAATCTGTACCGGGTCACCGACGGCGAGGCCGAGCGCCGCCGCATCTTCATCCATCGCCTTTGCTTCCCTGCTCTCGATCAGACTCGACGTCGCCTTGAGCCCTCGCTCGGCCATGCTCTCGGTGAACGAAAGCGGCGAACCGAGCGATCGAGGGACCCGACGTTTGGCGACGAATGTACCCAACCCACGTCGCCGCTCCACGAGGTGCTCGTTGACGAGGAGTTGCACTGCCTGTCTGGCGGTCATGCGCGACACGTTGAACCGTTCGCACAGTTCGGCGTCGGACGGCAACAGATCGCCCGGGTCGAGGGACGCAACGAGACTTCTCAGATATGCGGCAATGTCGAGATAGATGGCTTGCCCGGTCACGCGTGACTCCCAGGACCCACCGACGCATCCCCAAGCACTTCCATCAGCTTGCGATTCCGTGACCCGTGGGATACAAGCCGGGAATAGCGGCGGGCAGACGACCCGGGAAGTCACCACGACCGAACAGGGCGTCGGCCAAGGCGCGGACCGAGGGTTCATGTCCGCTGTATGTGCAGACGTGGGTCCCCGCGTTCGGATACTCGGCGAGATCGAACGGGGACCGCAAAGCGACCGTCACGACGGGCTTTCCCAGATCGAGGAGAGCGTTGACGAGAGCAGCCTGTTCAGGCCCGGCAGCCACCGTTCCCACAATCACGACATCGGCGTCCCGCGCAGCGTTCACAGCGGCACTTATGTCGGCACCGTCGGGAACGTGGGGATAGACGAACTCCGTTACCCCCGGATGGATCCGCGCGATCGCGTCGGCCAACAGAGGTGGGTAGAGGGATGTCGTGTCCGCGGGTGTCACGTTGGTCGGTTGGGGTTCAAGACACACGATCGTGGCGTCCGACTGCAGGGTCAGGGGAAGGAGACCTGCGTCGTCGCGTACGAGCGTGATGGACCTTCTGGCGAGTTCATCCGCAAGGGCCCGATGCTCGCTGTTGCCAACAACGGACGGATCGAGCGTGTCGGTGCTGACGGACCGCCGGATCGCGGCTATCCGCTCTCGAGACGCTGCGAGGGTCTCGGGACTGATCAGACCCCGTGCGTAACCCTTGTTCACAGCCGCTCTGACCCTTGTCTCCAGGGATCGATCGGGCATGCAGAGGAGAAGATCCACGCCGGCTCGCATCATGGCGATGATCTCGACCACCTGGGTCTCGCCCTGATCGAGGGCGCCCATGTCGAGAGCGTCGGTAACGACGAGTCCGCCGAAACCCATCTCACCTCGCAGGACATCAGTGATGGCACGACGCGATGCGGGAATCGGTGTGTCGTGGTCGCCTGTCAATGCCGGTGCGACGTAGTGCCCGACCATGAGGAGGCTCGCACCTGCGTCGAAGGCGGCTTGGAACGGTGGCAGTTCGACGGTATCGAAACGGGCGCGATCCATGTCGAGCACCGGGAGTTCGTAGTGCGGGTCGACGGCTGCCTCACCCTTGCCGGGAAAGTGCTTTGCGCTGGTTCTGACGCCGGCGTCCTCGAAGCCGCGGACGAACGCACCCGAAAGCGCAGCGACCGCCTTGGGATCGTCACCGAAGCTTCTGATCCCGAGCGAAGGATTCGATGGTTCGCTCGCCACATCGACTGCGGGCGCATAGTTGACGTTGATGCCGACGGCGGCGAGTTCGACGCCCATCGCGTTCGCCACCCGGTATGCCAGATCGGCATCGCCCGTTGCGCCGATGGCCATGTTGCCAGCAAACGGGGTGGAACCGACGAGACCGAGGAGCTGACCACCTTCCTGATCGATCGCTATGAGGAGCGGAAGGTCAGCAGTGTTCAGAGACTGCAACTCCGATGTCAGAGTTGCAGTCTGCTCGGGATCAGACATGTTGTACACACGGAACAGGGTGATGCCGCTCGGAGGCGATTCCTGCAACCTGGTTGAAAGCCATGCGGGCACCTCGGTGCCTTCGAAGGCGAGGAGCAGGTGCGGATCGGCTATCGACCCGTCGAAGGAGTGCGAGTCGCTCGTCATCCCTTCACCGATCCCGAGAGCAACCCTCGGACGAAGAACCGCTGGAGGGAGAGGAACACGATGAGCGGAACCAACATCGAAACGAACGCGCCAGCGGTGAGCAGGTGCCAGTTCTGGCCGAGCCTTCCGACGAGCTCGTTCAACTGTGCCGTCAGGACCGCCTTCTGTGAGCCGGTGCCGAGGAACACGAGGGCAACGAGGAAGTCGTTCCACACCCACAGGAACTGGAAGATCGCAAATGCTGCGAGGGCAGGGAACGAAAGTGGAAGCACAAGCTTTGTGAACATCGTGAAGTGGCTGGCACCGTCAATCGATGCCGACTCGAACAGGTCCTTGGGCAGCGTGGACATGTAGTTGTACAAGAGATAGATCGCAAGCGGGAGCCCGAAGCCGGTGTGGGCGAGCCAGATGCCGAGGAAGGTCCCCGAGAGCCCGATACCGCCATAGAGCCGGAGCAGCGGGATGAGGGCCATCTGGAGCGGGACGACAAGGAGCCCGATGACGACTGCGAACAGGAGCGAACGGCCGGGGAATCGCATCCACGCAAAGGCGTACGCCGCGAAGGCTGCGATGGTGATCGGGATGACTGTTGCGGGAATGGTGACGAGCAGGCTGTTGAGGAAGGCATCGAGCATCCCGTTTGACGCAAGCACATCTGCGTAGTTGCTCAGCGTCCATTGGGTGAAGTCGAACGGGTGGGCGAACACGGTCCACCAACCGGATGTCCGGATGGCAGACGGTTCACGGAACGATGAGATGAAGATGCCCGCCGTCGGCAACGTCCACAGAAGCGCGATACCGGCAACACTGACGCGAACCCAGAAGTTCGATGTGATCCGACGGAAGGCGTTCTTGCGCTTCGTGCCGACGCCAGCGTCGACCGCTGCTGTGGCTTGGCGGCCTGTGGCGAGACTCATGCGTCGATCCCCTGTCGTCTGAGGTTGCGGATGTTGAGAACGATGATCGGCAACACAACGACCATGAGGACGACGGCCAAGGCACTCGCCTTCCCGAAGTTC
Organism: uncultured Acidimicrobiaceae bacterium; assembly: GCA_964505525.1. Classification (GTDB taxonomy): domain Bacteria; phylum Actinomycetota; class Acidimicrobiia; order Spongiisociales; family UBA5794; genus UBA5794. The sequence continues at coordinate 13,975 of CAZDIQ010000015.1, forward strand.
CTGAACCTGAACATCTCGTTGATCATCCTGTTCGCGATCACTTCGGTCTCGAAGCGGCCACCCGTCATCACGAACACGATGTCGAACACCTTGAGGATCGCGATGAAGATCGTGGTCGCGACCGTGATCACGGCTCCCTTGATGTTCGGGAGCACGACCCTGAAGAAGAGCATGAATTCGCTCGCTCCGTCCATTCGCCCAGCCTCGATGATCTCTGAGGGGACGCCTTTGAGGGCGGCCGAGAGGATGACCATCGCGAATCCGGTCTGAAGCCAGATCATGATGACGATGAGGAAGAAGTTGTTCCACGGCATCACCTGAAGAAAGGCGACCGGTTCGTTGCCAAGCCCTGTCCACACGGCGTTGGCGAGACCGATCTGCTTGGACTCTCCCGGACGCCACGCATACACGAACCGCCAGATGACCGATGCACCGACCATGGAGATCGCGAGGGGAAGAAAGACGAACGTCTTGGCAAACGCTTCGCGTTTGACTCGGTCCGCCATCACGGCGAAGAGCAAACCGATGAGCACGCTTCCCGTGGTTCCGAAGATCAACCAGATCGCATTGTTCCTGAGGGCGATCTGCATGCCCTTGTCCGTGAACACGAACTTGTAGTTCTCGACGAACCCGCCGCCTTCGGTGAAGCTGATGATGACCGTACGAATCGTCGGGTAGACGAGGAAGATCACAAGGATGGCGACGGCGGGACCCACGAACACCCACGGACGGAGGTGCGGCTGGATCCGGTAGGGGGCAAAGTCGACCACTTTGTTGAAGCCCGTGAACATGACCCACACGCCACCGACGCCGATGAGGAGGGCGAAGAACGCAAGGACGGCCCTGCTGACCCCCTCCGAAACGCCGCTTACCCGGATGGAGGCGGCAGTCTCTGAAGCACCGAAGAGGTCGTACACCGCGGCGACGATGCGTGAAAGCGCGGCAGGGTCGAGGAGGATCGACACCCCGAGCCACAGGACGCCGAGAGCAAGAAGGGCGAGGACGCCGAACAGCAAGCCGCTTCGACGCGGTCTTGGCTGCGTTTCGTAGTCGGTGTCCGTTGTTTCGCTCATGAGATGGTTCACGCCCAGGGCGATGGGGCCGCCCTGGGCGTGAACATAGCCGTTATTGGGCTAGCCGGCCGGCCAACTGTCCTCAATAGCCTGGAACACTGCCTCGGTGTTTGTACCGTTCGCAGCGACCCAGTCCACCATTCCTGTCCAGAACGTTCCGGCACCGACCACCGCTGGCATCACGTCGGATGCGTCGAAGCGGAAGGTGTCAGCGCCAGCCATCATTGCGGCGAGCTTGTTGTTCGGGTAGTCGGTGTACCACGAAAGTGGAACTGACTGGTTCGGTGAAATGAATCCACCGGCGTCGATCCACGGGTGGGCCGATTCTGCAGTTGCGAAGTACTCCATGAGGGCACGTACTTCTGGGCGATCGTTGAACATCATGAACATGTCCGCTGATCCCAGAACCGGGTTGCCATGGGCAGGATCGATTCCAGGGAGGTAGAAGAAGTCCACATCCTCTGGGAACTGCGTGCCTTCGGTGAAGAAGTCACGGATCCATGCAGCCTGCTTGTGCATCCAGCACTCCGTCTCGCCGTCTTCGGTGAGAAGCGGAATCGGGATGTCACCGATCCAGGTCGCGTTGATGCCGGTGTTGCCACCCCATGCGTAACCATCGGTGAAGTAGATGTCCGCCATGTACTTCGCTGCTTCGAGCACTGCAGGGTCATTGAACGGGATCTCGTGGTTCGTCCACTGGTCGTAGACATCGCCACCCGCTACACGGAGCATCATGTCTTCAAGCATGTCGGTTGCCGGCCAACCCGTTGCGTCACCGGACTCGATGCCGATGCACCATGGGTTGCCGTTGCCGTCAGCGATGATCTTGTCGCTGAGTGTGATCAGCTCGTCCCACGTGGTCGGAACCTCGTAGCCATTGTCAGCAAACGCCTGGACCGGGTACCACACGATGGACTTCAGGTCGCCCTTCCACCAAACACCGTATGTGTTGCCCTCGTACGAAGCGAGATCGAGGAAGGACTGGATGTAGTCCTCCGCGAGCTGGTCTTCGTTGATCCACTCTGACAGGTTCACGAGTGAGCCCTCAGCAGCGAACTGCGCCATCTTGCCCGGCTGGGCGATCTGCGCGATGTCGGGGGCATCCCCACCATCGACGCGGACCGTGAGCACGGTCTCGTGGTCACCGGCCATACCCTCATGGGTGATGCTGATGCCCGTGGCGTCTTCGAAAGGCTTGAGGGAAGCAAGAAGCTTTTCCTCTTCCGATTCGGTCCATTGGGTCTGCAGGACGATCGATGTTCCTGAGAACTCGCCTGCCATTGCCCTGTTCAGGTGCTCATAGGGGGTTGGACCCTCTTCGCCACCCGAGCCGCCGTCGGCCACTGTGGTGCTCGTTGTCGTTGTCTCGTCAGCGGCTGAACCACATGCAGCCGCAATAAGAGCCAACGCCGCGAATAACGCGATTATCCATTTCTTCTTCATGTTGTGGAATCTCCTCCATGGGATTGTTCCTCTTGCTTCGCCAACGCACGGCCGGTGCTTGTACACCGACCCTGCTCTGGGATCTTTGTTGATGTGATCAGGGGGCTCACCAGGTGACTCCAAGTTCAGAACTGAGTACCAACCCGGCAGCACCCTGTATGACCGCGTCGTCGCCCGCAAGGGCGTAGGTGACGGACAGGTGGTGTGCACCTACCGATAGGACGCGTTTGCGGATCTCCTGCTCCACGGTATTGCGATAAGGTTCGCCGAGCTCTGTCGCCTCTCCCCAGATCTTTATCTCGTTCACGGCAAGAGCCGACGCGACACCTGCGAGCACTCTACCGAGTTCGATTGCCGCCGTCTCGATCGCGGGCCACGCGGCGGGGTCACTCGCCAGTTGTCGCACCACGGTCCGACTCAGCGGTTCGGTCCGGCCCATTGCGTTGAGCACGGCAGACATCGATGCCTTCGACTCGAGGCAACCGGTGTTGCCACACGCGCAGCGAAGGCCATCGCCATCGAGACGTACGTGACCGATCTCCCCGATGGCAGCGTTGTCACCCCTGAAGAGGTGTCCGTCGAGGACGTACCCCGCACCGATGCCGAATCCGACCCGGATCAGGATGAGGCTCGAGCTGTCATCCTCGATCTCGGAGTACTCACGGAGTGCAGCGGCCTGCGCATCGTTGATGAGATACACGGGGGCGTCGGTCGCCTTGGTGACGGCATCTCGAATGGCCATGTCGGTCCAGTGGAGGTTGGCCGAGGTGATGACCCCCAGGTCGTGGCTGACGACCCCGGGTGATCCGATCGCGACGCCGAGCACCGGCGACGTTGCGGCGTCCATCAGTTGCTCGACCAACGCAACGGTCACGGCGACACCGTCATCACCGGTCGCACGCGGCATGGAGACCACGGAGATGATCGCACCGTTCAGGTCGAGGATCGCACCCTTGAATTCGGGGGATGAGACGTCGAGTGCGATGATCTGTCTGCCCGTCGGCTTGGGTGCGATGAGGGTGGGCGGCTTGCCACCGGCGGAGATCCCGAAGCCGACCTCGTCCACAAGATCCATCGCAAGCAGTTCGTCGACAAGCTCGGATGCTGTGGCGGGCGTGAGGTTCGATTCCCGTGCGACCTCGGCGCGCGACGTCGGCGCTTTGTCGAAGATGATCTGGAGCGCGAGACGCAGGTTGTTGACGCGAGTCTGTCCACGCGTGGCCTTGGCTCGCGGTGTCAGCGGTGTCAGTCTTCGGATGTCCGACTCGTCGGTTCTCACAAGTGTTTCCATGGGTGACAAAAGTCTGATGCAGATGCAACCTAGATGAATGTTTACTAAACATACAAACTGTCGACCCGACTTGTCAAGCGCATGTGCGTCGCTCGGCGCGCCCACTGGAGTTGGGTGGCTCGTGCGCCTAGCCTTCCTGGTGTGACACCCAATGAGCAGCCGTGGTGGCAGACCGCCGTTTTCTATCAGGTGTATCCGCTCAGCTTCAACGACTCCAACGGTGACGGATTCGGCGACCTCCCCGGCATCATCGAACGCCTCGACTACCTCTCTGACACCCTCGGTGTCGACGCCATCTGGATGTCACCGTTCTATTGCTCGCCGATGCTTGATTGGGGTTATGACATCTCCGACCACACGGACGTCGACCCCACCTTCGGGACCCTGGCCGACGCACGGCAGCTCATCGACGAGACCCACCGACGCGGCATGCGGATCATCATCGACTACGTCATCAACCACACGAGCAGCGACCACCCTTGGTTCGTCGACTCGCGCTCGAGCCGTGACGCCGACAAACGGGACTGGTACGTGTGGCGTGACCCGGCGCCCGACGGAGGACCACCGAACAACTGGGTCAGTGTGTTCTCCGGGCCGGCCTGGACGCTCGATGAGCCGACCGGTCAGTACTACCGGCACTCGTACCTCCCCCACCAGCCCGATCTCAACTGGCGGAACCCCGACGTCGTGAGAGCAATGGAGGATGTCGCCAGATTCTGGCTCGACCTCGGTGTCGATGGCTTCCGGGTCGACGGGGCACACCAGATGATGAAGGACCCCCTCGATCGGGACAACCCGCTTGTGCCAGAAGGCTACGTCGATCCCTACAAGGACATGGGCGAGTACGGGAAGTTCGACCACCTCTACGACATCGGCCACGAGGACGTCCACGGGGTCCATCGCAAGCTGCGGTCGGTCCTCGACGAATACCCCGACACGACCTCGGTCAGCGAGGTCCATGTGTTCGATCTCGAAGGTTGGGCTCGGTACTACGGCGCGGCGCTCGACGAGTTCCACATGCCGTTCAACTTCCATCTGATGGTGAGCGATTGGGACGCCCGATCGGTGCGACGCACCGTCGAGTCGGTGCTTGCGGTCGTCCCGGAGGGCACGTCGACCAACTGGACGCTCGGCAATCACGACGAACACCGGATCATGTCGAGACTCGGAGCGCACGATGCGAGGCTCGCCGCCATGTTGCTCCTCACGCTGCCCGGATCCGTCTTCACCTACTACGGCGACGAGATCGGGATGCGTCAGGGCGACATCGCCCCCGACGATGCGCGCGATCCGTGGGGTCGCAACGTGTCGTACCTCAGCCGAGACGGCTGTCGAACCCCCATGCAGTGGACACCGGGGCCGGGTGCTGGCTTCACGACCGGCGCACCATGGCTCCCGATCGCCGCTGATTCCGATGTGTCGAACGTCGAGTCCGAGCTTGCCGACCCGGACTCGATGCTGAACCTGTACGGCGGACTCCTGACGTTGCGACGAGCCACACCCGCGTTGACGTCATTCCGGTTTCGGGTCCGCCCTGAATCGGACGACCGCGTGTTCGTGTTCGAGCGCGGGTCCGTGCATGCAGGGACCGCATCGGATGCGGTCATCGTGGCGCTGAACTTCTCAGGCGACGAGATCGAGCTCCCAGGTATCGATGGGGAGGTAATCCTGTCCACCAGTCGCCACCGGTCGCACCCTGACGCGAAAGGCCTCGTGCTCGCCGCCCACGAGGGAATCGTGGTCCGTTCCGACAACTGATCGGTCGGGTCGCGCGGGTCTAGGTGCTCGGGTCACGCCCAGGATTGGCGACGAACCGGTCGGTGTCGTCGGTTTCCGTGGTCGATGGTCCAGCGGTTCGAGCAAGGGCGAAGACTCTGTCGCCGCGCTCGAGATCTCCTGCGATGGCGAACGGGATCCGCTGATCGCCGCGGACAACGACGAGCGGTAGGACGGTACCCGAGGGATCACTCGGACGGTCACCGCCGGAGCCTGCTTCGGCCAAGGCGTTGATCCTGAAAGGAGGTTCGTCCATATCGATCGTCATTTCGCGTGCCGACCCGTTCGTCAACGCCACGTCCCACGAAGGGAGATCGACGGGACGGCTGAACAGTGGGGCTGCGAGGGAACTCTGCATCAGGTCGTCAAACCCATGGACGTCCGTCGTTCCGAGCAGGACAAGGACACTCGGTACGGCGTAGCTGTTGGCCGCGGTCTGGGCTGCGAGCACGTTCACCCGTGAGTTCGGTGTCATCGCAATCAGACATCCCGCCTCGGCGAGCCGTGCCCGCGCCACCGTGTCCTCCTCGAAGACGCTTCCGTAGACGACATCGAACCCTTCCGACTCGGCAGTCGCGATCAGGTCTGGATTCGTGTCGATCAACGTCACGGGTCTCGGAGCGGCAGCCTTCGCCAAAGCGCGCGACACAGGTCCGGCACCGACAATGACGATGCGTTGTCGCTGTCCTGGCCGAACGAGCTCACCGCGCCGCTCGAGCCATCGCACGGCGAGCGTCAGGAGAATCGGCACGGATGCACTGGTTGCGATGGCCATGATGACAAGGATCGAGAAGACCTCCTGACTGATGAGGCCGATCGAGAGTGCAATCTCGGCGATGATGATCTCGACGGCGCCGCGACCGTTCATCCCGAGACCGACGGTCACCCCCTCGCGCCAGCCGTTGCCGCTCGGGAGGTAGAACAGCGTCGTGCCGACGACCTTGCCCACGGTCGCCAGTACGACGACGAGGATGAGCAGGGCCAGGTCGGTCCGGAAGACGCCGAACGTGACCTGGAATCCCGCCATGACGAAGAAGATCGGTGCAAGGAACCCGACCGACACGGTGGCGAGAACCGATTGGACGGTACGCCCGGTCCGTCGGGGCAGGATGGTCTCGTCGATGAACAGGCCGGCCACGAAGGCACCGAGAATGGCGTGCAGACCGGCGATCTCCGCCGCCTCCGCGAACAGGAGGCCGACGAACACGACAAGGACGAACACCGTCGAGGAATCCGAACCGACTCTCTGTCCGATGAACCGACCCAACGCGGGCAGCACGCGCATTCCGACGATGTACGCACCGACGATGAAGAGCACTACACGGAGCGCAACCGGCGCGAGCTCACCGACGAGTTGCATACCGGTCGAGATCGGTTCGCCCGCGGGTCCGACCACACCGATGATGCCTGCGAACACGATCAGGGCCGCGAGATCGGAGACCACCGCCCCCACCATGAGCACGTGCGCAATGCGAGTGTCGAGAATCTTGAGATCCACGAGGATCCGCGAATTGGTAACAAGCGCGGTGACGCCCATGGCAAGCGCGACAAACACCGCGGTGACCACCGTCGCGCCGAATCTGATCGCCAGGAAGTACCCGAGAACCGCAGGCACCAAGAATCCGCCCGCAGCGGCAAGGATGCCCGCCCACGAAACCCGCCGCAGATCGCCCAGATCGATGTGGAGACCGATGTAGAGCATCATGAGCAGGATGCCGAGTTCGCCAAGGATGGCGAGGGACTCATCGGCAGGGAGCCAGCCGAGCAGCGGCGGGCCAAGGAGGATGCCCGCGACGAGTTCGCCGAGGACCGACGGATAGCCGAGCCGCTTCGCCACCATGCCACCACCGAGGGCGGCGGCCATGATGAGCAAGAGGTTGACCAAGTTCACGTCGGCGTCTCCTCTCCGTACGCCCGACCATGATCATCGACGTCGACAGCCGCCATCCTACCAACCCGCATGTGCACCGCTGGTGGCGCTTGGGCGATGAGCTCCGCTGGGGATTTCAGCGGACGTTCAGGGCCGACGGGCAGGCTTGACGGTATGAAACCAAGAAAACGACTCATGGTGGTTCTGATCGTGGCCCTGCTTGCGGCAGCGTGCGACGGTGGTGAGGGAGGAGACTCCCCGACAACCGCAGCCGGTGGAGCTGCCAATGGCGCGACGACCACATCGACAGCGGGTGGGAACCCCGATACCACAGCCGACGGTGCACAGCCCGCGGATCCACCGGGTGGGAGTGGGGATGGATGGATCGAAGTCGACGGTGCGAGAGCCGATCTGGTTCTGACCTTCCGATGCGAGCCTTCGCTCGACCCCGATCACGACATCGACTTCCCTGGTTTCAGGGGCGGTGCGTTCGAGTACGGCGACGGTCAGGGCCACGGTATCGACGTCGAGGTGTTCTTCGACTCGAGCGGGACCGCCGACGGCGTCTGGGTCAACTACATGATCGACGTGACCGAAGAGCAGTATGACGGTTCAGCGAGCCTGTTGTCCCAGGCCTGGGACGAACCCGGATTCGCCTTCACACTTTCCGGGAACCGGCTGACCGGAGGACCGCTGGCCGTGTATCAGAGTTGGCCGGAAGACGGTGACAACACCCACACGGTTTCCTGGGACTTCACGATTCCGTCCGAGACCCAAGACTGCTGATCCTCTTCGGAATCGCTGGCTGTCGATACCCACGACGAGAATTCAGCGAGATTTAAGTGGCGGTTGGCACATTGAGGGGATGCGCACCACACAACTCCTCGTGATGACCTTGGCCACTGCTCTCGTTCTCGTCGCTTGTGGTGGCGGATCCGATTCCGGGACCACGAATCCCGGGGAGCCCGGAGCCACCACCACCGCTGGTACCGGCGATCCCGTCGCCCCCGACACAACGACCGCGGGGTCCGATCCCTCCAGCGGACAGGGCGGTTCGGGATCGCCGGGTGGCGGCACCGGGGACAGCTGGTGGGAGGTCGACGGCAAGCGGTACGAGATCGAGATCCTGGTCAGATGCGAGCGGGTTATCGACGAGAATCTGTTTGACGCCCCTGCACATGACGACGACTTCTGGGTCATTGCCTCGGTCGGGCCGGGGGGCAACCAATGGCTGTTGATCGAATACACCGGTGCGGACGGATGGATAGCGATCGAGCACACGCAAGGGTCGCCGATCGAGAACGCCGACGCCATCCTCGCGCTCGGAGAAGAGGTTTCTCGCGAGGGAAACAGGGTTCGTGGTGGACCCTTCACCGCCTGGTTCACCACAACCGGCAGCTTGAACGAGTTGCACGTCCCGATGAGTCTCGATGTGGAGATCCCTTCCGACCTCTACCCCGACTGCGAAGGCGCCGAAGACCTCTAGACCAGCCGATTTCAGCGGGATTTAAGCGGGTTCTGACACTGTTGCGGTATGAGCACTCCGAAAATGTCCGTGTTGGCGCTTCTTGTGTTGGTTCTCGCGGCCTGTGGCGGCGGGACCGACCCCGCAGGCACCCAGGCGACCACAGCGCCGCACCCGGGCACTGAGGATCCGACGAATGGTGGCTCAACGACAACCGACGCGTCGCAGGTGACGACCCCGGAACCGGGCGGGGACACGGTGATCCGAGCGACCATCGACGGCGTTGAGCACAACTTCCGCCCGCAGGAACCGGAGGGATGCCTACCCGGTGCGGGGCGCAGCATCCCGTTCCGGGTCGGCGGAGTTGCGGTTGACACGGACGGCGACGACCTGGACCCCATGGTCTCCCTGAATTTCAGTTTGTACACCGGCTTTACGAATCAGACCGGCAGTTTCTCGGGTCTGAACCTCAGGTTCGACCATGGCAATGGCGGCTACAACACGATCCCAGATCCGTTGACACTCGAAAGCGATGGGTTGCCGCCTGCGGAAGAGTGGTTGGGAAGCTGGACTCTCGACGGCAATCGAGCCTCGGGTGAGGTCATTCTCTTCGGGTACCAGGGAAGACCGGACCGGTCGACGGTCGACTTCGAGTTCATCTGCGGTGGCTGATCCGCACACCCAGGGGCCGCCACCACATGCCGGTGTGGTCGGCGTATCGGCGAGCACTTCTTCCAACGCACCGTGCCGGGCGATTTCAGTGAGAATTAATCCGGGTTTGTGACAATCCGGGGATGCACACTCTTCGACGTATCCCCGTGACAATCGGGCTCACACTGCTTCTGGTTGCCTGCGGGGGCGATGGGTCCGGAAACCCCGGCACCAATGCTGCCGGCGGACCTGACACCACCAGTGCGGATGGTGCTCCGACCACGACGGCCGATACGGAAGCGGAGTCATCTCGCGGTGGGGACGAGGAAAGCTGGATCGAGATCGACGGTGTCCGACGCACCGCTACCACTGTGTGTGAAACCGTGTCCGGGAGGGTCTCGGTCGGAGAACTGGACCCCAGGTTCGTGGTCAATGCCAATCTTCAGGAAGATGGCGACCTTCGGGTCGAGGTCGACGCCGAGGATCTCAGCGGAGTAGCCCGTTCCGAGGACGGATACAGGTGGGTCGACGGTAGCGGACTACCCGTCTCGGGATTGGACCTGACGCTCGACGAGGCCGGAATACGTGGTGGCCCGATCACTCTCTCCGGTGGAGGTACCACCGAGCAGGCCAGCTTCGACCTTCGCTTCGCACAGTCCTCTTGCTGGCCAAGCGGTGACGAGTGGGCCAATTTGGGTGCGTCGACTCCCACGGGTGAGGTCTACGCCAGTTTCGACGTCGGTGGCGAGATAGTGGCGTTCGACGAGTCCCAGATCCTCGAGTGCTCGTTCGACTCGAGAATCACCGACACGGGTCGGATCATCATGGCCACCGCCCAGAACGAGGTTCCCGGGTTCAGGCTGACAGTCGGATACTCCTTGGGTCAGTCCGCAGCCTTTGCGGTCTTCACCGAGCAAGGAAACTTCGGCGCCGGCCTCGACAACCCCGGTGACATCCTCACCGTCCAAGGGCAAGGGCGCAGTGTGCAGGGTTCCGCCACCATGACGACCGCTTCGGGTGAGATCCCGATCAGTTTCGAGGCAAGCTGCGGCTGAACCCGCAAACCCAAGGGTCGTCGACGCCAGTGGCGGTGTGCATGGCCCGGCAGCATGTGCTCCTCTGACACGCTGAGGCTCGTTGGCGTACGCTTTGAGCGTCCAAGGAAGGACGTTCGATGAGGTTTGAGGTCCTGGGACCCCTGATTGTCGTGGGCGCGACCGGTCCGGTCACCCTCCGCCAGGCTCATCGCCGTCTCCTCGCTTCACTCCTGCTCGAACCCGGTTCCTCGGTCCCAGCTGATGTCCTCGCCGACTGGATGTGGGCTGAGAGTCCTCCGGCGACGGCGCGCAACACCATTCAGGTCCACCTGTCGACGCCGCGGCGTCAGATGCCGGGTGTCATCTTTTCTGGTGCCGACGGATATCGGCTCGACCCTGACCCCCACCAGGTCGACGCCATCGAGTTCGCCGCACTCGTGACATCGGCGGCGGACTCGCTCGAACACGGAAGATTCCGCGAGGCAGGCGAGAGGGCGGAGAAGGCTGTCGCGCTTTGGCGTGGGAACCCGTTCCCCGAACTCGACGATGTCGGTGTCGCCCGTGGTGAACGGCATCGTCTCACCGAACTGTATGTGGCGGCGGTGTCGACACAAGCCCGGGCCCTGTCGCTCCAAGGGAGGATGTCCGAGTCGATCGGGCTCCTCAGACAACTGGTCGTGGATCAGCCGTTCAACGAGTCGCTCTGGGAAGACTTGATCCTCGCCTACTACCTGGCCGGACGTCAGGCCGACGCTCTCTCCGCCTACCGGGAGGCATCCCGGGTCCTCGGTGAGGCGTTGGGTATCGAACCCGGTCCCAGGTTGAAGGAGCTTGAGGATCGAATCCTTCTCCACGACGCGAAACTGGTCGCCGGTGTTGTGGAGACGTCGCCGAACAATCTCCCCACCTTGGACTCCAGCTTCATCGGAAGGGACGAGGACCTACGGGTCGTCGAACGTCTGCTGAGTGAGAACCATCTGGTCACGATCACCGGGGCACCGGGGATCGGCAAGACCCGGCTGGCGATCGAAATCGGAAGTTCGCTGTTGTCCAGCTTTCCGGCGGGCGTCTGGGTGGCTCGGCTGGTGGGGGCGAGAACCGAACAGGATGTGCTCGCCACACTCTCGGGTGCACTATCTGTACCCGGGAGGGTCAAGAGCCTTTCTCGGCTGTTCGCCGATGTCGCACCTCGCCCCGCTCTGCTCATCCTCGACAACTGCGAGCATCTGCTTCCGGTAGTCCAGGAGTTTCTCGGTGACCGGCCGCACGGAGGTCGACTCAGGGTCCTGGCGACCAGCCGCACCAAACTCGGTCTCTCCGACGAAGTGGTCTGGCCGCTCCACCAACTGGCAGTTCCGGAGAACATCGACGATATGTGGGGGAGCGAAACCTTCAGGCTGCTTTCCGACCGCGTGCGGGCCGCCGATCCGACTATCGACCTGGAAACGGCCGACCCCGTCGAACTACTCGACGTTTGCAGGAAGACAGGCGGCATGCCTCTGGCCCTGGAGCTCACGGCAAGGTGGGTGCCGTCTCTCGACCTCGAGAGTGTCGCTCAGTTCACCCTGAAACCGCCGCCTTCGATCGTCGGTTCAACGGAGTCACACCATCACTCGGTCTCTGATGCGGTGGCCTGGAGCGTCGCCCTCCTCTCCCCTTCCGACCAGCAGGCATTCGACCGCGCCTCGGTCTTCGCCTCCGCTTTCACCGCCGAAGCGTTCCAACACGTCTGTGTACCGCGAGCTAGCCCCGACTCGTCGATGAAAGCGTTGGGAAGGCTGGTCGAGGCCTCCCTCCTGGTCCCGGAGCGGGGAAGCGACACACTGCGATACCGGATGCTCGAACCGCTCCGCGAGTTCGGTGAAGGTCGACAGGGGTCAAGGAGGTCCGGTCAGGCTGCGCGCGACAGGCACGCAAGCTGGTTCGTAGCCAGAGCCCGCTCCGTGGCAACCAAGAACATGACCTCCGGTGAGTCGCAAGCTTTCGCGGAAGTCGACGAATCGATTGCTGACTACCGCATCGCCATGCGGCGTCTCCTCGACACCGAACGACCGTCGGAGGCTGCCGAGATCGCAGCCGGACTGGTCAACTACTGGGTCAGTCACTTCCTCGGATGGGAGAGTCTGCGTTGGCTCGACGAATGTCTTACCTACGAACTTGACGACCGTCAGGGGTTGCGAGCCCTGTCGGCGGCGGCGGAGGTCGCTTACTACGCCGCCGAGTACGAGCGGTCGCGTTCGCTCTACCTGGAGGCCCTGGATGCCGCGATTCGTCTCGGTGACAGGAAGTTGGAGGGTCAGGCGTTGTACATGCTCGGTTCGCTCGACACCACTCAGGGACGACCCAGTGAAGGCGTTGAACTACTGGGCAAGGCGATCATCGCCCACGAGGCGGCCGGTGAGACCGTATCCGCGGCTACAGACCGGCTGAACATCGGACTGATGGCCGCTTATGCCGCCGACACTGAGACGGCGAGGACTCATCTGAACCAGGTGATAGAGATCCTGGGCGATGACGGCTATCCGAGGGTGACCGCAGCCGCGCATCGATTCCTCTCGTTGGTCGCCTGGCACGAACAAGACGAGGACACGGCACGAAACCATCTGGAGAAGGCTCTCGCCCAGGCGAAGAAGTCGAACGACCAGAGAGTCCTGACAGGAGTACTGATACAGAAGGGAATGGTCGAAGGACGCTGGGGTGAGGCATCGGAGGCGGCATCGACCATGATCGAGGCGCTCGGCTATGTATCAGGTCTGCCCGGCGTGTATTTCCCACAGACCGCCTTCGGCGCCATCCCCGTCCTGGCACGACATGGCGACTGGGTGCTGGTGCTGAGGTTGCTCGCCCACTTCGATGAGATGTACACCGAGTTGGGCTGGTCGGTCATCGGGGGCAGGGATGCGGCCGCCCGGATGTACCGGTCCGAAGCGGTGGAAGCTCTGTCCGAACAGGGGGTCGAAGCCGTATTCGAGTCGGTGCCGACACCAGACATTGAGGCCGACCTGGTTGCGAGGCTGACCCAGATCCGGGATCTTGCTACGACGCCGGTTGGTTACGCGCCGGGTGGAGGTGAGGGGATTTGAACCAAAAGTATCGACACGACCCAGATCGACCTACCCGACCACGCGGTCAATGAGTCGTTCGGC
>CAZDIQ010000016.1:0-13295 GCA_964505525.1 uncultured Acidimicrobiaceae bacterium
ACGTCTTCCGCCAGGCGTTCGTGTTTGAAGACGAAGAAGTGGTCCGAGCCCCGGTAGATGGAGATTTCGGCGTCGATCGAATGGGCGTACGCATTGAGTTTCGGGACGTCGACGAATTGGTCGCGCTCACCCACGATGAACAATCGGTTCGCCGGCTGGAGCTCTTCGGGATCAGGGAGGTTCGGAGTCAGCGGGCTTTCCACGGGTGGTGCGATGCCGACATAGTCGACCGTTGAGCCCGACGTCGCCTGCCAGAGCAGGGCCATGGCGGCACCGAATGACCAGCCGGTGATGCCACTCAACGGTGGCAGTTCGTCCTCGACCAGGCCGACGACCGAGGCGACATCGCTCAGTTCTCCGATGCCATCGTCATGGGTTCCGGTCGACTCGCCCACGCCACGGAAGTTGAATCGAACCGTCGTGAAGCCGACCTCCGTCAGCTTCTTCGAAAGAGCACCGAGTATCGGGTGGGTCATCGTCCCGCCCTGGGTCGGGTGTGGGTGACAGATGACGACCGTGCGATTCGTCGCGACATCGGGGAGCGGTTGCTCGATCAGGACTTCGAGCGTTACACCGCCGGTCGATGGGATGACGCGACGTGATGAGGTCATAGCGTCGAGAAGTAGATGCCGGTGGCGACGAGTATCACAAGCGCCGTGGCAAGCGAAGCAAGGATGAGATATCGGGTCTGCATGCCAGCCTTCAGTCGACAGCTTTCAGCTTTCAGCTATTGGCGGGACTCAGCGCGCCAATCAGACCGCTGAGCATACGCCTGATTTCTTCCAAGCCTGAAATGATTCCGCGCAGGTGATCCTCGCCGACCGAAATGACCCGTGATGCAGCGATCGCTTGGGTTTCCAACTCGCATGCGGATCCGTAGGCGATGTAGAGGAACCTCGCGAAATCAGCGTCGGTGCGTCGCCCGCAGCCCTCCGCAATGTTGCTGGAAATTGACAAAGCACTTCGTCGCATCTGGACAACCAGGCCAAATCGCTCGTCCTCTGGGAACTGGCGCGTCGCCACGTAGCAATCGGTGAGTAGCTCCATGGCCTTCTGCCATACGGCGAGGCGGCGAAAGTCCTGCATGATGTTCACAGTTACCACAATCCTTGACCACAGGGAACCCGGCCGTTGTGGCCGAAGGCCGAAAGCTGAAGGCTGAAGGCTGAAGGCTGACCCCCGTCTCTCCAGTCCCATCGGCATTGCTAGGGTTCCGGTGGAATCGTCGCAGACTTCTGGAGCAGCAACCGCATGTACGACATCGCCGTGATCGGGGGAGGTCCCGGTGGCTACGCGGCCGCCCTGTATGCCCACAACTTCGGCCTTTCCGTCGCGCTCATCGAGAAGGACCGCGTCGGGGGAACCTGTCTGCTGAGGGGATGCATACCGGCCAAGGCACTGATCGAGTCCGGTCACGTGTATGCCACGGTCCAGGGGGCTGCGGAGTTCGGCGTGAACGCATCGGAACCCACCTTTGCGTGGCCGGTCGCGATGGAACGCAAGGTCAAGGTCGTCGAGGGACTCGTCAACGGGCTCGCCGGTGTGCTCAAGTCACGCGGCGTCGACACCATCAACGGATTCGGTTCGATCAAAGGTCCAGGCTCGGTCACGGTCACGCACGACGACGGTGGAACGACGGAGGTCCAGGCCAAGGCCATCATCGTGGCGACCGGATCGGCGCCATCATCGATCCCCGGCTACGAACCGAACGGAACCACGATCGTCACATCGGACGAGGCGCTCTCGTGGGAATCCCAGCCGGCGAGCGTTGCGATCATCGGTGCCGGCGTCATCGGTTGCGAATTCGCATCGTTTCTGGGAGACCTCGGGTCCGAAGTCCACCTGTTCGAGGTCCAGGATCAACTGGTGCCCGGTATGGAACCCGAGGCATCCAAGATCCTCGCTCGGGCGTTCCGGAGGAAGAACATCGAGATGCATCTCGGCGCCGGTGTCGGCCAACCCACCATCTCGGGGGACTCGGTTGCCATTCCCTTCGGGGGTGAAACGGTCACCGTCGACAAGGTCCTCGTCGCCGT
Source organism: uncultured Acidimicrobiaceae bacterium (assembly GCA_964505525.1). Classification (GTDB taxonomy): domain Bacteria; phylum Actinomycetota; class Acidimicrobiia; order Spongiisociales; family UBA5794; genus UBA5794. Next base: position 2,037 of record CAZDIQ010000016.1, read on the forward strand.
CGGCAGGAAGCCCATGACCGACTCGATCAACCTCGATGCCGTCGATGTCTCGACCGATCGCGGCTACATCAGTGTCGACCGCGCAACGATGCAGACGTCGGCCAAGAATGTGTACGCCGTGGGCGACATCGTTGCGGGAACCCCACAACTCGCCCACGTCGCCTTTGCCGAGGCCATCGCCGCCGTGACCCACATTGCGACCGGGGAGAACGCGGCAGTCGACTACAACGCCATCCCCATGGTCGTCTACACCCACCCCGAAATCGCGTGGGTGGGTCGCACCGAGGCACAGGCAACGAGCGATGGCTACACGGTGGACACGCACGAACACTCCATGCGCGGTATCGGACGAGCCATCATCCAGGGCGAAACAGGCGGTACCGTAAAGGTCGTTGCACAGGAGGGCGGTCAGATTCTCGGTGCAACAGTGGCAGGCCCCGGTGCCGGCGAAATGATCCATGAACTCATGTATCTCGTCGGCTTCGAGGCCCTACCCGAGGACGCAGCAGCATTCATCCACGCACATCCGACGATTTCCGAAGCCATCGGTGAGACACTGTTGGCTTCAGCAGGACGAACCCTGCACTAGAACAGTGGACAACCGGGTTGAAACCCGGCGACAAGGAGCAGATTCAATGGCTGTCACGATCACGATGCCCCAGCTCGGTGAGACAGTTACCGAGGGCACGATCCTCACGTGGGTGAAGCAGATCGGTGACCGCGTCGAGGCTGACGACATCATTGTCGAGATCTCAACCGACAAGGTCGACACCGAGGTGCCATCGCCCGCAGCCGGTATCTTGACCGAGATCCTTGTCGGTGCCGGCGAAACAGTCGAGGTCGGCACGGCACTGGCCATCCTCACCGAGGCAGGGGACGCGGCAGCCGAGGCGGCGCCGGCGGCAGAGTCACCCGCCCCATCGCCCGAGAGTGTTCCTCCTGTGGTCGAGGCGACGCCTACGCCAGCCCCCACCCAGGCAGTCGAACCCGCATCGTCCGGCGAACCAGCCGACACTTCCCGCAGAAGCGTCCTGTCACCGATCGTGAGGAAACTTGCGAACGACAACGACGTGGATGTTGCCATGGTGCGCGGCTCGGGAGACGGCGGTCGCATCACCCGCAAGGACATCGAGACCTTCATAGCGGCGCGTCAATCCGGTGCTACCCCGGCCCCGGCCCCGGCACCAGAACCGGTGGCCGAAACGCCCGCCGCACCTGCACCTGCACCCGCGCCAGAACCCGTTGCCGCACCTGCCCCCGAGCCGGCACCGGCACCCCAAGCCGCTGAACCAGCACCGGCCCCTGCCCCTGCTCCAGCGCCAGCACCTGTCCGCACCGCCGAGGGCGTCCCTGGTCTTGGCGCCGGTGACGTGAGGGAGATCTCACGGATCCGGGGACGGATCGCAGCCAACATGATCAAGGCGAAGCAGACCGCGGCACACGTCTGGACGTCCGTCGAGGTCGACTACGAACGCATCGAGCAGGTGCGCTCGGCGCACAAGACGTCGTTCAAGGCTGCAGAGGGATTCTCGCTCACCTACCTGCCGTTCATCGTCAGAGCGACGGTGGATGCGCTTGCCGCGTATCCCGAGGTCAACTCCCTCTTCGACATCGATGCGGGGACCCAGACCTTCAACCGGGCGGTCCACCTGGGAATCGCCGTCGATCTCGACCAGAAGGGCTTGGTCGTGGCGACGGTCCGTGATGCCGATTCGATGACCCTCAAGGGAGCGGCCCGCGCCATCCGCAACGTCGCAACGAAGGCCCGCGCCAACGAGCTCGGACCCGATGACTTCGCCGGTTCCACGTTCTCCATCACGAACCCCGGTCCGTTCGGGTCGTTCATGTCCTCCCCGATCATCAATGTCCCGAACTCCGCGATCCTGTCGACCGACACGATCAAGAAGCGGGCAGTGGTCGTCGAGATGCCCGACGGCTCCGATGCCATCGGGATCCACCACGTCGGGTACCTCGGGCTCAGCTGGGACCATCGGGTGTTCGACGGATCGACCGCGGTCATGTTCCTCAACCACATCAAGACCAATCTCGAGACGTGGGACTGGGAACAGGAAGTTTCGTGAATCTGGTCGGTCAGCGCCCGACGCTCCGAACGCGCTGGCTCGGTCGGGTTCCGTACCGCGAGGCATGGGATCTCCAGAAGGCGATCTGGGAAGGTCGGACCACCGGGCGGACCGCTGACGACTACCTCCTGTTGCTCGAGCATCCGCACACCTATACGGTCGGGCGCAACGGCGACGGATCGAACCTGACGATCCCGGTCGACTCGTTGGATTCGATCGGTGCCACGATCGTCGAGGTCGATCGCGGTGGTGACATCACGTACCACGGTCCCGGCCAGCTTGTCGGGTACCCCATCGTCGAGCTCCCACATCTCGATGGTGGCTTCGATGCCGTCGGACATGTCCGGCGCATCGAGTCGGTGCTCATAGCCACCCTGCGGGACCTCGGAATCCAGGGTTGGGCCGAGGACGGGTACACGGGCGTGTGGACCGACAAGGGGAAGGTGGCAGCGATCGGCATCCGTGCCACCCGCGGGGTGTCGATGCACGGGTTCGCCATCAACGTCGATCCGGCAATGGAGTACTTCTCGAACATCGTCCCGTGTGGGATTCCCGACCGACCGGTCACATCGATCACCGAACTCCTCGGTAGGGCCATATCCATCGAGGAGGTCGTCGAGACGATGCTGCCCCACGCAGGAATCCTGTCCGGTCTCGATGCGATCGATGTGCAACTCGGTGCGTTCGTCCGTGGGACGGGTAAGAGCTCTTTCGAGGTCGACCGGATGGTCGAACGTGGTGTGTTCCGACCGGGCGTGCATACCGAGACACCCCTGACCATCCGTGGTCTGCTCAATGGCGAACCGTCGAAGCCCGATTGGATGAAGGTCAAGCTCGACCTCACCGACGAGCGGTTCCTCGAGCTCAAGCGCCTCAACTCGAAGCTCGAGCTCAACACGGTCTGTGAGGAAGCGGGCTGCCCGAACATATACGAATGCTGGTCTTCCGGGACCTCGACGCTGATGCTGCTCGGTGATGTGTGCACAAGGGCGTGTTCGTTCTGTGATGTCAAGACGGGACACCCGGGCGAGGTCGACTGGGAAGAGCCACGCAGAGCAGCGATGGCCGTCGAACAGATGGGCCTCCGACATGCGGTCCTGACATCTGTGAACCGTGACGACCTGGCAGACGGCGGTGCCGCCATCTTCGTCGCGACCATCGACGAGATCCGCAACAGGCTCCCGGATTGCGATGTCGAGGTGTTGATACCGGACTTCAAGGGGGATCAGGACGCACTCGAGACGGTCATGTCCGCGAAACCCTCGGTGCTGAACCACAACACAGAAACCGTGCTGCGGCTCCAAAGGGACATCAGGACCGCGGCGAACTATGCAAGATCACTCGCCCTCCTCGCCCGCGCAAAGTGGCTCCATCCGACGGGCACCGTGAAGTCGGGGTTGATCGTCGGCATGGGGGAGACCGACGCCGAGGTCATCGGGGCTCTTGCCGATCTCAACGCCGTCGGGGTCGACATCGTGACGATCGGGCAGTACCTCCGACCCACCGCCAACCATCGACCCATCGACCGCTACGTGCACCCGGACACGTTCGGTCAGTACAAGGAGGCCGGTGAGGCGTTCGGCATCGGCCACGTCGAATCGGGTCCGCTCGTCAGGAGCAGCTATCACGCACGGGAGTCACTCGGAGCGACACAGTGACCTATACGGCGAGAATCGCAAGGGCACGCGAGGCGATGCGTGATGCGGACGTCGATGCGTTGTGTCTGTCGATCGGATCGGATTTGCCGTACCTGACGGGATTCAGGGCGCACCCGTTCGAGCGGCTCACGATGTTGGTCCTCACGGCCTCGGGTGACTCCGTGGTCGTCGTTCCCACACTCGAGGCTCCTCTGATCACGCCCGTCGACGGTGCATTCACCATCCGCGCATGGGACGAGACAGAGCAACCGATCGGGATTGTTTCTGACATCCTCGGGGATGCGGCGACCGTTGCCGTTGGGAGTGAGACATGGGGTCGATTCGTCCTCGGACTCCAGGAGACCGACCCGACACGGCGCTGGATCGATGCCGAGGGTCTCATGGCCGGATTGCGAGTGGTGAAGTCTGCGGAGGAGATCGATGCGCTCAGATCGGCAGGCGCCACCGTCGACCGGGTTGCCGAGTCCCTCGACGACATGGTGTTCGGTGGCAGGACAGAGCTTGCGGTCGGCCGCGAGATCGCCGAACGGACGATCGATGCCGGGCACCAGTCCGTGGAGTTCTGCATCATTGCGAGCGGACCGAACGGGGCGTCGCCGCATCACGCGCCATCGGACAGGGTCATCGAGGACGGCGATGCGATCGTCGTCGACTTCGGGGGATACCAGAACGGCTACTGCTCGGACACGACGCGAAACTTCGTGGTCGGCACACCACCTGACGGCTATGAAGAGGCATACGCGGTCCTGCACGAGGCTCAGCAGGCCGCGACCGCAGCGGTTGCTCCAGGAGTGACAACCGAATCGCTCGACGGAGTCGCAAGGAAGATCATCGACGACGCCGGGTACGGCGACCGATTCATCCATCGGCTCGGGCACGGCATCGGGCTCGACGTCCACGAACGTCCCTATCTCGTCGAGGGCGACACAACGGTGCTTGAACCAGGCATGGCGTTCTCGATCGAACCCGGGATCTACACACCGGGCCAATGGGGTATGCGGATCGAGGACATCGTCGCCGTCACCGAAACGGGTGTCGAATCACTCAACCGTTCAAATCGCAACTTCAGGGTTGTTGCTTGACGCTTGCAGACACGCGGGCACAAGTAGCCTGCGGATCAGGGAGACCACATGACCAAGGACATCGATCAGCTCGCCGTCGACACCATCAGGGTGCTATCGATGGATGCGGTCCAACGGGCAAATTCGGGCCATCCCGGCATGCCGCTCGGCATGGCCGACATCGCGGTGGTGCTGTGGAGCAAGTACCTCAACGTCGATCCTGACAGTCCGACGTGGCGCGACCGTGATCGCTTCGTCGTCTCCAACGGTCACGGCTCGATGCTGTTGTATTCGCTCCTCCATCTCAGTGGGTTCCCCCTTTCGATGGACGAGCTCAAGGATTTCAGACAGTGGGGATCCGAGACCGCCGGGCACCCCGAGGTCCATCAGGCGATAGGGATCGAAACGACCACCGGCCCACTCGGCCAGGGAATTTCCACCTCGGTGGGCTTCGCGATCGCAGAAGAGCACCTACGTGCGGTCCACGGAGCCGATCTGACCGATCATTGGACCTATGTGTTCTGCGGCGACGGCGACCTGATGGAAGGCGTTTCGTCCGAGGCCGCCTCGTTGGCAGGACACCTCGGCCTCGGTCGTCTTGTCGTGTTCTACGACGACAACTCGATCACCATCGACGGATCGACCGATCTCGCCTTCTCAGAGGACGTTCCCAAGAGGTTCGACGCCTACGGCTGGCAGACGATCACCGTCGATGGGCACGATCGCAATGCCATCGACAAGGCCATTGCGGAGGCGAGGTCCGACGAGACACGACCGACGCTGATCGCATGCAAGACCCACATCGGTTACAGCGCGCCTACGAAGGTCGACACGGCCAGTGCCCACGGCTCTCCGCTTGGTCCTGACGAGATTGCAGGAGCCAAGGAATCGATGGGTTGGACCCTGCCGGAGTTCGAGGTCCCGTCGGAGGTCTACGAGTTCTTTGCATCCGCGATGCAGCGGGGGGAGACGAAGCGCCAGTCGTGGCTTGCCCGTGTGTCGGCAACCGATGCCGGGGCCAAGGCACGGTGGGAGTCGGCATGGAACCCGGACCCCGTCGAGTTGGTGGCACCACCTGCGCAAGCAGGAGCGTCAGTAGCGACCCGGATGCTGTCCCACGATGTGATCCAGGCACTCGGCGAGATCCGACCCGAGCTCATGAGTGTGTCGGGCGACCTTGCCCCTTCGACGAATTCGTTGTTCGACGCATCGACCGATTTCAGTCGATCCGACCGCCTCGGCCGCAACATCCGAGCAGGGATCCGGGAACATGCGATGGGCGCCGTGGTCAACGGTCTGACGCAACACGGCGGCGTCGGTGGGTTCGGTGCAACCTTCCTCACCTTCAGCGACTACATGCGGCCGGCGGTCAGGCTGTCGGCGCTCATGGAGCTTCCATCGGTGTTCGTCTGGACCCACGATTCGATCTTCCTCGGTGAGGACGGTCCGACGCACCAGCCGATCGAACATCTCGCCGCCCTGCGCGCCATCCCGAACCTGTATGTGTTCCGCCCGGCGGACCCGACAGAAACAGCCGTTGCATGGCAGGAGGCGATCAACCGGAGCGCGGGTCCGTCAGGAATCGTCCTCACGAGACAGGGACTCCGGGTTCCCGAGACCGCCCCGGATCCGAACGATGTCGCCAAGGGTGGCTATGTGCGTCGGGATGGTGACTCGATCGTCCTGATCGCAACGGGGTCCGAGGTCGCCCTTGCCGAGGACACCGCTGACCTGCTCGCCGGCGAGTCGCTCAGTGTCCGTGTGGTGTCGATGCCATGCGTCGAGCAGTTCGCGTCCCAGGACGCCGGCTACCGGGCTTCCGTCCTCGGGTCGGATCTGCCTGTGTTCTCCCTCGAAGCGGCCGCGACGTTCGGCTGGTCCGAGTTCGTGACCCGAGGCGGCGTCGCGATGGGCATCGACACGTTCGGGGCATCGGCACCAGCCGGGGTGCTCGCAACCCAGTTCGGGTTCACGCCCGAGGCCGTTGCCGAGAAGATCCGCAGCGTGCTCGACCAACTTTGATCCGATCATTCCAGGAAGGAACCCATGATCAACATCCAACATGGTGAAGCGCCGGACGGCGCCGTCGCCATCGTCCCCGTCCTGTCGGCACGAACCGCGATCGAAGGCGATCCGCTCGCTCCGGACCTCGACTTGTTCGAGTCGTTGCTCGAAGCGAGGGAGTTCACCGGAGCCGTCGGTCAGACGGCAACCCTCCAACCGCGCGACGGTCTGGCACGAGAAACAATTCTCGTCGGGCTCGGCGACGTCGTCGACGCCGAGTCGTTGCGACGGGCCGCCGGAACCGCTGCACGTGCCGCCAGGGGATACACGACCGCCGTCACCTCGCTCCACACGCTTGATGTCGAGGGTGCTGCCGGAGCGGTAGCGCTCGGGTTCTGGCTCGGTGCCTACAGCTTCGATGAGTACAAGTCCGAGCCGAAGCCGAACAAGCTCCAGGAGATCACCCTGGTCGGTGGAACATCCTCTGACGACGAGGTAGCTGCCGCAAAGGTATTGGCCGAAGGGGTGATCCTTGCGAGGGATCTTGTGAATCGTCCTGCGCTCGACAAGCCACCATCGGCAATCGCCGATGTCGCACTCGGTCTTGACAATGCGATCGACGTGCAGGTGTACGACGAGCACGAGATCGAGACAGCGGGTTTCGGTGGCCTCATCGGTGTCAATCGCGGCTCTGACCGACCGGCACGCATGGTCGTGATGAAGTACTCACCACAGGGTGCAACCAAGACGGTTGCCTTTGTCGGGAAGGGCATCGTGTTCGACTCGGGAGGTTTGTCGATCAAACCTGCGGCGGGCATGGAGACCATGAAGACCGATATGGCTGGCGCGGCTGCGGTCATGGGCGCAATGCAGGTCATCGCCAGGCTGGGTATCAAGGTGAACGCGATCGGGATCACACCGCTCACGGAGAACCTGACGGGAGGATCCGCCCAGCGACCGGGCGACGTCATGACCGCCTATAACGGGAAGACGATCGAGGTGCTCAACACCGACGCCGAGGGGCGTCTCGTTCTCGCCGATGGACTGTCGTTGGCGGTCGAGATGGAGCCGGACCTCGTCATCGACATCGCGACGCTCACGGGCGCATGCAAGATCGCCCTCGGGACCAACATCGGTGGTCTGCTGTCCAACGACGATGCTGCCGCGGAGACCGTCGAGGCTGCGGCACGAGCCGCCGGTGAGAAGATGTGGAGATTGCCCCTCGAACACGAGTACGCACCACTTGTCGAGAGCGACATCGCCGATATGAAGAACACGGGCGGACGGTGGGGTGGCACGATCACGGCGGCGCTCATCCTTGAGGCCTTCGTCGGTGAAACCCCGTGGGTGCATCTCGACGTCGCCGGTCCAGCCAGGGCTGACAAGACCGAGCACTACGTGCAAAAGGGCGGATCGGGCTTTGGGGTCCGTACGCTCGTTTCGGTTGCCGAGGCGCTCGCGGACCAGTAGCGCGATCCTGCTTGTCAGCCGGTGACCATCGCCGCGATGAGCGACGCCCAGAGCTCGGACCCATCGGCGTTGGGGTGAAAGCCATCCGACCGCAGGAGTGACTTTTCGCCTGCGGCCGTTGCGTACCAATCGACGACGCTCACCTTGTCGAGTTTCGCCTCGGCTTGATCGAGAGCCTCGTTCGTGCCCGTCTCCCATCCCCGCGGGACCACGACGTTCACGAAGATGATGCGATCCACGTCGGATGCGAGTGCCAGTACTTCGTCCACCTGTTCGGGAGTTGCCCCGTTGTTCGTGCCGAGAGCGAACACAAGCACGTCCGGTGCGGCCGCCTGTTCGAGCATGTCGGTGAGCACGGCGATGCCTTTGCTGAACTTTCGTCCGACCTCGGCATTGACGACAGCGTCGGGGAGTGAGACCACGAACTTGTCGGCGGCCCCCACGGTGATGGAGTCGCCGATCACCCACACGCTGCCGTTGAACGGTATGTCATCGGGTGTGTCGGCCACGACGGGTTCGACGCTCGCTTGCGTGGTCGTCGGCAATTGTTGGGCGGCCTGGCTCGCGGTTGCGCATCCCGCGCCGAGCGCGGCAAGGGCGACACAGAGGAGGAGGGTTCGTTTCACGCTTGGTATTGAATCAGTGTTTCGGGGTTGTAATCACTGTTTCGGTTGATCGCGGGCAACCCTTGAACCCACAGCTGCTGCCGATACGGTGCACGCGTGGGTCGGCCGCCCTACCCAATTTCCTCAATGCGATCGAAACACTGCCCGATACAGAGAGAGGTTAGGCAACTGCTCTCTGTGAAGGACATGCGATGCGACGAGTTCGAAGGACGTTGGTCCTTGCTGCGATCACCGCCGTGTTCGTCGGCGCGTTCGCCGTGCCCGCGGTCGCAAGTCCCGCTGGTGAGTTCATTTCAAGGATCAACGCATCTCGGTCGGCTGCAGGTCTCGGGCCACTGGAGTCCTATTGGGATCTCACGGACGATGCCCGCGCCCACTCGAACCGCATGGCTGAACAGGGTCAGATCTTCCACAGCTCGAGCCTCGGGTCGGTCACATCGGTGTGGCAGAACCTCGGTGAGAATGTCGGGGTCGGACTCGACAGCGCCGGTTTGCACACGGCCTTCATGAATTCACCCGGCCACAGGGCCAACATCCTCGGTGACTTCAACTACGTCGGTGTCGGTGTGACCGTCGGTGAAGACAACTTCATGTGGGTCACCGTCATCTTCATGAAGGCGGCACCAGGTTTGAACGGTGGCGAGACCACAACCACGACCGCTCCGACCGCTCCGGTGGCAGCCACCACAAGTGCACCGAAGGGACAGCACTTCGGCGATGCCGTCGTGGTCGAGCTTTCGCCCCAAGAGCAGCTGAAGGTCGACTATCCGAACTTCGGCAATCCGCTGCCACCCGCCGTTCTCATCTGATCACCGGGCAGGACCGCATACTGCACAGTCGGGTTCACGCCGTATCGGGAGGCGTTCGAACCTGTTGGTTCTCGAATCGAACATCGTGAGCGTGCCTGTCAGATCCGAATCGATCCCTGCCGCGAGTTGGATTGCGGCGGAACCCTGGAGCGATCCGATCACCGCGGTCACCGAGCCCAGGGTTCCCACCGTCGAGCAGTCGATCGCCAATCCGGGTGCTGCGGATTCTGGGAACACACACCGGTAGCACGGCCCGTCAGCCGGGTCGAATACGGCGAGCTGCCCCTCGAACCCGTAGATCGAGCCGTAGACCATCGGAATGCCGGCGGCGACCGTTGCCGTCGTGATCGCACTGGTCGCACTGAACGAATCGGTGGCATCGATGACGACGGTGCTTCCCTCAACCAGCTTTGTTGCGTTCCTCGTCGTGACGACGGACTCGATGGCGTCCACCACCACGTCGGGGTTGAGCTCGCGCAAGCGTTCGGCCGCGACCTTGACCTTGGGGGAACCCACGTCGGCGCTGGTGAACAAGGGCTGTCGGTGGAGATTCGACAGGTCGACCGTGTCGAAGTCGACGACGCGTATCGTGCCCACGCCCGCCGGCGCAAGTATCGACAGCGCCGGGCAGCCGAGCCCTCCGACCCCGATGACCGTGATGGTGGCATCAGCGAGCGCCTCCTGGCCCTGCGGTCCGAATCCGACGAGACGGGTCTGTCGGTCGTACCGTGTCCCACCGCCACCGAGTACGTCGGATCCGTGGGCGCCGCCGGCGAGGGAAACGACATCCATGAATCCACTCGCTCGAAGGGCGGATACGGCGGTGCGCGAACTCAGTCCGTGATCACAGACGACCAGGACGCGAGAGGACGTGCCGATGTATCGAGCCGGGTGGAGCGTGAGGTCGTCGTATGACGCCGTGGTGGCATCGGGATACGGTCGAGGTATCGAAAGGTCGAGCCCGATGTCGACGACGACATCGAACGTGGTGAGGTCGACGTCTTCCGGCTGGATCTCAAGCGGGGCATCGGTCATGCCCCAAGGCTAGACCGCTCGTTGGCGGCGCGTTTGCGCAATGAGCTCGCCTCGCAGGCGGGGTGTGAGTCGTGGGAGCAGGCTGTTCGGAAGCTGGGGGATCAGGTTCGGGATGGCGACGTCGTTGCCGTTTCGTATGACGAGTCCTTCACGAAGGAGCGTCGGGAGATGGGTCGGCATTCTCAGGGAGCGGCCGCTTTGTGCGGCAGCGGCGAGTCGTAGCAGGTCAGCGACCGCTCCCGGACCTATGGCTGCAACCCAATACCTGCGCACGTACGGGTGGGTCACAGGGAAACCACCATCGGTACTCGGGACGATCGTCGGGGTGATCTGCGATCGGACCTGCGCGGTACGCCGGATGAGCAAGGTGTCCGAGACGCCCGGGAGAGGTATTCGTTGCCCGTCGAAGGGAGGACAGGCCTGACGGGGCGAGGAGGTCCCGGGCGTCTGCGGATTCTTGGCTGGCCGGCTCGGCGTGGGATGCGTGCTTGACATGCCCGTAGTGATATCAAATA
>CAZDIQ010000016.1:13395-15143 GCA_964505525.1 uncultured Acidimicrobiaceae bacterium
AGCGCGGTGTAGACGCCGTTTTGGGCGAGGAGTTCGTCGTGGGTTCCGACCTCGGCTACCGAGCCCTTGTCGATGACGTAGATCCGATCGGCGTTCCTGATGGTCGAGAGCCGATGGGCAATCACGACCATGGTGCGGTCGTGGCTGACGCGGGCGAGTGAGCGCTGGATGGCCGCCTCCGTCTCGTTGTCGACCGCCGATGTCGCCTCATCAAGGATGAGTATCGGCGAGTCCGTGAGCAGTGCCCTGGCGATCGACAGGCGTTGACGTTGACCCCCCGAGAGCTTCTGCCCGCGTTCGCCGATGATCGTGTCGTAGCCATCGGGCAATTCCATGATGAAGTCGTGCGCTTCAGCCGCCACGGCGGCGCGGGTGATCTCATCTTCGGTGGCGTGCTTCACGCCGTAGGCGATGTTCTCGGCAACGGTCCCGTAGAAGAGGAAGACATCCTGGCTGACAAGCGCGATCCACTCACGCAGATTCGCGTGGTCGAGGGTCCGGATGTCATGATCACTGATCGTGACGGCACCAGAGTCCGAGTCATAGAAGCGGAGAAGCAGCTTGACGATCGTTGTCTTTCCCGACCCCGTCGACCCGACGAATGCCGTCGTCTGGGAGGGCTCGATCTCGAGACTCACGTTCGAAAGGACGGGAAACCCATCCGTGTAGCTGAAACTGACATCGTCGAACACGACCCGGCCGCTGGCCTGCTGTCGGGTCAGGGTCTGGTCGCCGTTGACGATGGTCGGCTGGGCATCGAGGACGTCGAGGATCCGTCTGGTCGATGCCATGGCCCTCTGATAGAGATCGACGGTCTGACCGAGGGCGGTCAGCGGCCAGAGGAGTCGCTGGGTGAGGAAGACCATTACCGAATACAGACCGATGTTCAGCGAGCCCTCGAGAGCGAGAAAGCCACCCCACACGAGTATCGCCGTGAATCCGGCGAGGACCGCCACCCGGATCAGAGGTGAGAACGCCGACGACAGCTTGATGGCCGCAGCATTGGCCTCCCGATAGCTTTGGGACGCTGCTGCGATCCGTTCCACCTCGCGGTCCTCAGCGGTGAAGGCCTTGATCGTGGACATGCCGCCCAGGTTGTTGCTGAGCTGGGAGTTGATGGCAGCGGCCTCCTCACGCACCCTGACATACCTCGGTTCGATCCGCTTCTGGAACACAACCGAACCCCACAGGATCACGGGGACGGGGAGGAAGGCAAGCCATGCGACCGATGGGGCGATGATGAAGAAGGCTGCACCGATGAGTACGACCGTCGTGAGCATCTGGATGACTTCGTTCGCACCGACATCGAGGAACCGTTCGAGCTGGTTCACATCGTCGTTGAGAACCGCCATCAGGTCGCCTGTCGCCTTGTCCTCGAAGTAGGCGACGTCAAGCTCCTGGATGTGTTCGTACGTCTCGACACGCATCCCGTGCTGGATGGACTGCGCAAGGTTGCGCCATTCGACGCCATACAGGTATTCGAACAGCGACTCGAGACCCCAGATGATCGCGCTGAGGATGGCAATCACCACGATTTGTTGCTTCTGATCCTCGATACCGAAGTTGCCGAGCAGGGAGTCGGCACCGTTGACGACGACATCGATCGCCATACCGATCAGGAACGGCGGTGCGATATCGACCGCCTTGTTCAGGAACGACCAAGTCGATGCGATGATGATGCGTCGGTGATAGCCACCCGCATATCGCCAGAGCCTGCGCAGCGGAGCAACCTGTTGTGTATCGGACAT
>CAZDIQ010000016.1:15243-27415 GCA_964505525.1 uncultured Acidimicrobiaceae bacterium
GAGTCGCTCGCTGGCGCTCGCTTCCGACCGGCATGGGGAGAGCTTTCAGCTTTCAGCTCACAGCTTTCAGCTAGCACGGCGGCCGAGATCGAATCCCGATAGTGATCTTTCGCTCGCTGGCGCTCGCTTCCGACCGGCAGGGAGAGCTTTGAGCTGAAAACTGAGGACTGTCAACTGAAAACTGAAAGCTGAAGGCTGAAAGCTGACAGCTCCTAAGGCGCTCTTCCCACCCGGACTTCTATGGTCTGGCCGTCGTTGACGGGGGAGCCGGCTACAGGGTTGGTGCTGACGACGATGCCGTGGAGCATGGGGTTCGATGTTTCGACGTTCACCAGGGTGAACTTCAGCGTGACCCCGGTCAGGGTGGCGAACTCGTCCAGACGATCGGCGATCTGGTTGGGGGTGAGGCCCCGCAGGTCGATGAGTACAACCGCAGGTGCCTCCCCGCTCGACACCTGCACGATGACCTCCGAACCCTGCCTGAGGTTCGCGCCCGCGGCAGGAACCGTTGCGATGAAGGTGCCCTGGGGGAGTGCCGACGGGACTTCCTCGATGACTCCCCTGAGACCGACTGCGAACAGATCCTCGATGACGTTGCCGGTGGCCACATCTGGCTGCGGTACCCGAGTGAACGGGGTCTGTCGGTACAGATCGGTACCCGGTGGCTCTGGAAGGAAATCGACGACTGGTATCCCGGCCATAGCGAACTCCATGAACTGTTTCCAGATCGGCGCGGCGAGTGTTCCCCCAGACGCGGTCCGGTAGAACTGCTCGGTCTGTTCCACATCGTTGAAAACCGTGATGTCCTCGAGTGGAATCGTGCCGTCCGGGTCGCCCACCCACACGGCGGTCGTCAACTGGGGGACGAATCCGGCGAACCACACATCTGTGCTCCGCGTCGCGGTCCCGGTCTTGCCTGCCTGTGGACGGCCTATGTCGGCCCGGCGACCGGTACCTGACGTCACGACCTTCTTCAGGGACCCCACCACCGCAGCCGCGATCTGCTCGTTCAGGACGGGTCTCGCATCGGTTTCGTGCTGGTAGATGACCTCGCCATCGGCGTTCGTGATCCGCTCGATGATGTATGGCTCATGGAGCGTTCCGTAGTTCGCAAGCGTCGAATAGGCGATCGCCATGTCCTCGGGTCGGACTTCCTCGGCACCGAGCGTGATGGACAAGTGGGGGTCGAGGGCTGTCTTGATCCCGAGTCGGTTCCCCATTTCGACGACGGCTTCCGGCCCGATCTCGCTCACGAGACGGGCGTAGACGGTGTTGGTCGAGTTGTACGTCGCCGAATCAAGCGTTCGGAGGTCCTTGCTCGAGTTGCCGCCTGCGTTCTCGACCTCCCAGAAATCGTTGTCGGGTGGGCATGGCGAGTCGCACACGATCCTCGCCGGGCTCGAATCGTCCCAATAGGTGCCGAGGGTGATCGGGTTGCCGTCGCGGTCACCGGACTCGAGTGCTGCGGCGAGTGTGATCGGTTTGAACGCAGATCCAGGCTGACGCTTTCCTGTGCTCGCAAGGTCGTACGGTCGCTCACCGGCGGCGAAGTCGTCCCCGAAGTCGATACCGGATGCCATGACCCGGATTGCACCCGTTGCGTTGTCGATCGTGCTGATCGCACCCGTCGGACCGTCGAGACCGGGTCGGAACCAGGCGCGCAGGATGCGGTTCGCTTCGGTCTGGAGTCGGTTGTCGATCGTGATGTCGATGCGCAGCCCGCCTCCACCGTCACAATCGGTCACGGCGGCAGGGCAGCCGAACACGGCACGTTTGCGCTCTTCATATGACGTCCCGAGCCCGTACTTGTTGGTGTCGAGTAGTTCGCTCTTGACCCGAAGCATGATCTGTGGCGACCCCGACTCGACGACCTCGTTCGGGATGACCCCCAGGGGCTCGGCCTTTGCTGCCTCGCCGTCAGCCCGCAGAACGTATCCGTTGATCACCATGCGGTCGATGGTCCGGTTCCTCGCTGCGATGGCGTTTTCAGGATTGAATCTGGGGTGGTAGAACGTCGGATTGCGGATGGGGACCGGGAGAAGTGCGGCCTCTGAGAGGGTGAGCGCATCGAGGGGTTTGCCGAAGTACTCCTCGCTCGCGGCCTCGATGCCATATGCGTTCGACCCGAAGAACACCGAATTGGCCCAGAATTCGAGGATCTGATCCTTCGTGTAGGTCTCCTCGAGCTCAGCAGCGATGACCGCCTCGCAGAGCTTCCGCTCGATGGTCTGTTCGTTGGAGAGGAAGTTCTGCTTGACGACCTGCTGGGTGATGGTCGACCCACCTCCTGCGGAGGATCCGAAAGCCCTCCCGATCACGGCGCGCCCGATGGCTGAGAAGTCGATGCCCTCGTGCTCGTAGAACGACTTGTCCTCTGCGGACAAGAGCGCGGCGACAATCACATCAGGCATCTCTTCAAGGCTTATCGGCTTGGAGTTCCGCTCGGTGAGCTCCCCGAGTTCGACGCCGTCGCTCGCATAGACCGCCGAGAGCCTGGTCAGGTCGGGGAACAACAGGTCGAATTCCGAGGTGTCGCAAAGATATTTGTCCTGGAGCGAGTCTGCGGCTCCGTATGCCGTGTTCATCGACAGGAATCCGAACAACCCGATCCACGTCGAAGCGACCACGACGATCAGCCCGACACCGAACAAGGCTGGGAGTCGTCTGCGGTAGCGTTCGATTCGTTCGATCTGTCGGATGGGTGGTTCCATCGTCCTACCTGTCGAATTGGCCCGTGCGGACAGAACGCCGATGGTCAACCCGACCTGATGCGTGGGGTTTCACCGGTACTATCGGCAACGATTTGAGGATAGAACCACCCTTCAGATAGGCAGTGGACTTCGTGACAGGCGACAAACACGTTTTTGGTCCGGACGACCTCGCCGGATGGGATCCGGTCACCCAATTGGGGGCTCCGGGCGATTTTCCGTACACGAGGGGTCCGTATCCCACGATGTACTCGGGTCGTCTGTGGACCATGCGTCAATACGCCGGATTCGGTGACGCTGGTGCCACCAACGAGCGGTTCAAGGCTCTTCTCGCCGCAGGGCAGACCGGGCTGTCGGTGGCGTTTGACCTGCCGACCCAGATGGGTCTCGATTCCGATGCCCCTCTTGCGGCCGGTGAGGTCGGCAAGGTGGGCGTCGCCATCGACACCGTCGACGACATGCGCACGCTCTTCGACGGGATCCCCCTCGCAGATGTTTCGACGTCGATGACCATCAACGCAACCGCTGCGGTGTTGCTGCTCATGTACCAGATCGTTGCCGAGGAACAGGGTGCTCAGGCGACGCAACTCAGGGGCACCATCCAAAACGATGTATTGAAGGAATACATCGCACGCGGAACGTACATCTTTCCCGCGGCACCGTCCCTGCGCATCATCACCGACTCCTTTGCCTATTGCGCAGCCGAGATCCCGAACTGGAACACCATCTCGATCTCGGGTTACCACATCCGCGAAGCCGGCTCGACTGCCGCCCAGGAAGTGGCGTTCACCATTGCGAACGGCATTGCGTACGTCGAGGCGGCGCAACGAGCGGGGATCGACGTCGATGACCTCGCACCACGGCTCTCGTTCTTCTGGAACGCACACAACGGGCTGTTCGAAGAGGCAGGAAAGTACCGGGCAGCCCGTCGGATGTGGGCGAGGATCATGCGGGAGCGATTCGGGGCGAAAAATGAGGCGTCGTGGAAGATGCGCTTCCACACCCAGACCGCAGGCTCCTCACTCGCGGCGCAACAACCGCTGAACAACGTCGTGCGCACGGCCTATCAGGCCCTTTCCGCGGTCCTCGGTGGGACGCAGTCGCTCCATACGAACTCGTTCGATGAGGCGCTCGGACTGCCGACGAACGAATCGGCCATGTTGGCCCTGAGAACACAGCAGGTGTTGGCGTACGAAACGGGGGTCTCCGACGTCGTCGATCCGCTCGCTGGTAGCTACTACGTCGAGTCGATCACCGACTCGATCGAAGCGGAAGCGAGTGATCTCCTCGCAACGGTGGACGCCCTTGGGGGCGCCGTGGCCGCAATCGACGAGGGATTCCAACAGCGAGAGATCGAGGCCGCAGCGTATGCGTACTCACGTCAGGTCGACGCCACGGACACGGTCGTGGTTGGCGTCAACCGCTTCACGATCGATGACGCTGGGCACGCGGATGCGATGCAGATCGATCCGCAGCTGGAGTCGAACCAGGTGGCGTCCCTCAATCGATCTCGTGCTGCGCGCGAAGGATCCACCGTGTCCGATCGACTTGCACAAGTCACGTCGGCAGCCGAGGGATCCGACAATCTCCTGTATCCGATGAAGGAAGCACTCATCGCAGGGGCATCGATCGGTGAGATCACACAAGCACTTCTTCCTGTGTTCGGTCGCTACCGTCCCGCCGGATAGATCGTTGGAGGAATCTGTTGTTCAACCCTGAAACCCCGACAAGCGTGCTCGTGATCGGTGGTGGACCCGGCGGTCAGGCCGCCGCAACCACCGCTGCGAGGTTCGGAGCGAGGGTCACCCTCGTCGAGGACAAGATCGTCGGAGGCGCGGCCCACCTGTGGGATTGCATCCCGTCAAAGGCGATGGTTTCGAGTTCGATGCGTATGCGGGCGATTCGCAACGCGGGCGCACTCGGGATCTCCGACCCTGGTCCCGTCACCGTCGACATGGGTCTTCTGTCGGCACGGGCATCGAGGATCGCCGACACGCTCGCGGCCTCGATGACCGACCTCCTTGATTCGCAGGGTGTCGAGATCGTCCGCGGTCGAGCGAGGTTCACCTCACCGAAGACAGCAGTGGTTGAGACGGCCGACGGTGATGTGGAACTCCACTTCGACCACGCAGTCATCGCGACAGGTTCACGCCCAAGCGTTCCGTCCTGGGCACCGGTTGATGGTGAGCGTGTCATCACGACGCGCGAGGCGTACCACCTCCCGACGCTTCCCGAACGGCTCATCATCGTCGGGTCGGGTGTGACCGGTGTCGAGATGGTGCACATCTTCTCGTCGCTCGGTTCCAAGGTCACGCTGCTCGTGAGCCGCCATCATGTCCTGCCCCATCGTGATGCCGAGGTGGCGACGGTCCTCGAGGAGGACTTTCTGAAGCGAGGGGTTCAGCTTCTGAAAGGCTCTCGGGCCGCGGGTATCGAACGTGCAGGCGATGGTGTGAGGGTATCGACCGAGGATGGGAGGGTCGTCGAGGGGACACATTGCCTGCTCGCCGTCGGCTCCCTGCCCAACAGTGAGAACCTCGGCATCGAGGACATCGGGGTCGAAACCGATCACGGTTTCATCCAGGTGGACGCCTTCCAGCGCACGTCGGTTCCACACATCTATGCGGCAGGGGACGTCACGGGGCAGATGCTGCTTTCGTCAGTCGCAACCGCGCAAGGGACCAAGATCGCACGGCACATCCTCGGTCATGACGTCATCCCCATCGACTATCGCAAGGTCGCCCAAGCCGTCTTCACCGAACCGGAGATCGCATCCGTCGGTCTCGAAGAGGTGGATGCCGCTGCAGAGGGCCGCAAGGTCAGGCTGACGAAGGTTCCGCTCGGGCCCAATGCCCGCTCGCTGATCCAGGGAGATACCGGTGGGTTCGTCAAACTGGTGTCCGATCCTGCAACCAGAGTTGTCCTCGGGGGAACGGTCGTCGGCCATCACGCCTCGGAACTCATCGGGTCGATTGCCGTCGCGACGAACGCCAGATTGAGTGTCGACATCCTGGTCGAGACCCTCATGGTGCATCCATCGCTCACCGAATCGATCGCCGAGGCGGCTGAGTAGGTCCGATACCTACTTGATGATCATGAGGATGGCACCCGATGACACGGTGTCACCGACCTGCACCCTGAGATCGACGATCGCGCCCGAGGCGGTGGCTTTGATCTCGTTCTCCATCTTCATGGCCTCGAGGACACAGACGGATTCGCCTTCCTCGACCGTATCACCGGCCTTGTGATGGATCTTGACGATCGTTCCCTGCATCGGCGCCGTGACGGCACCCTCGCCGCCTGCACCGGCACCTGACTTCGACAGTTTCGGTGCCTTACGACGTGGTGCGGCCCGTGACCCTGACCCGGGAGCCGTGAGCACGTTTGCCCAGTACTTCACGGTGAACCGTCGTCCGCCCACCTCGACCGTCATGGAACGCTCGGTGAGCTCCTCGTCCTCTGGGAGCGATGGGGATGTCTTTCTTTCGACCTTCGAGAAGTCCATCGTGTCCTCGACGAGACGGGTGCTGACGTCCCCAGCGAGGAACGCCGCGTTGTCGAGGATCTTGAGGTGGGCTCCGATCGTCGTATCCACACCGCGGATCTCGAACTCTGTGAGTGCGCGTCTGGCCCGGCGGATCGCCTCGTCGCGATCGCTCCCGCTCACGATCAGCTTGGCGATCATGTTGTCGTAGTACTGGCTGATCGTCGATCCCTGGACGACGCCCGAGTCGACGCGGATTCCCGGTCCTGCCGGTTCGCGGTACTTCACGAGCGCCCCCGGCGTGGGAGCGAAATTGCGTGTCGGGTCCTCCGCATTGATCCGGAATTCGATCGTGTGACCGACGGGGGTCGGCGTCTCGGTGATCGAGAGTGGTTCACCCATCGCGATCCTGATCTGTTCGACCACCAGGTCGATCCCGAACACCTCCTCGGTGACCGTGTGTTCGACCTGGATCCGGGTGTTCATCTCGAGGAAGTAGAACTCCCCGTCTGCGAAGAGCGTCTCGACGGTTCCTGCGGATCGGTATCCGGCGGCGTGCCCGAGGGCGAGAGCCAGTTCGCCGAGCTTGGCCCGGAGCTCGGGTGTGAAACCCGGGGCGGGGGACTCCTCGACAAGTTTCTGGTGCCGTCGTTGGAGCGAACAGTCGCGTTCGCCGAGGAAGAGGCCGTTGCCGTGGTTGTCGAAGAGCACCTGCGCCTCTATATGGCGGGAGTTCTCCAGATATCGCTCGACGTACACAGCGGGGTTCCCGAACCATGCTTCGGCCTCTCGTCCGGCGGATTCGAACGCACTCGCAAGTCCGTCGGCTGATCGCACGACCTTGAGTCCGCGCCCGCCACCACCGGCGGCTGCCTTGATGGCCACGGGGAATCCGTGTTCGGCAGCGAAGGCTTCGACCTCCTCCGCACTCGTCAACGGCTCGAGGGTGCCGGGTACGCCGTGGACTCCGGCGGCATCGGCTGCGACCCTCGATTCGATCTTGTCACCCATCATCTGGATGGCGCTCGGAGGCGGTCCGATCCAGATGAGACCGGCGTCAAGGACTCGTTGCGCAAACCTGGCGTTCTCGGCGAGGAACCCGTATCCGGGGTGGATCGCTGCGGCCTTCGACTCGACCGCGATCTCGATGATGCGTTCGACGTTCAGGTACGACTCGGCAGCGGGTGCGGGCCCCACATTCCACGCCTCGTCCGCCATCTCGGTGTGCACAGCGTCGCGGTCGAGTTCGGAATAGATCGCAATCGTGCGGATGCCAAGGTCGCGTGCCGCTCGGATGACGCGCACCGCAATCTCGCCACGGTTGGCTATGAGTATGGATTCCACAGTTTGCATCCTAGAACGACACCGATCGTCTGGTCATTGAGACTGATTCCGGCACATCTTCGTTACGAATGGTGCGAGTTACCGGCTTACGGCTCATGGACCGCGGCTTACGGCTCACGGCTTACGGCTTACGGATGCCGGATCACGGCGGACGAGTATGCCGGTATCCGACTCGGCTTCGGGGTCAGTGGTCGAAGGGGTTCAGGTCAATGGTCGAACGTGATACAAGGTCCACGTGCACGACTTTCGAAAATTGGTTGTATGGCAAGAGGCCATGAGGCTAGCGAACGAGACCCATCGGGTGACCAAGACCTTTTCTCAGCATGAGCAGTTCGAACTGGCGCGACAGATGCGGAGGGCGGCGACATCGGTCGCGAGCAACATCTCGGAGGGGGCAGGTCGTGGCTCAGACCGTGACTTTCGGCGGTTCCTCGTGATTGCTTACGGGTCCGCGTGCGAACTCGAAACCCAGGCAAGAATTGCGAAGGAACAGAAGCTCGGTGGCGAGGCCGTTGACACGATGATCGATCTATGCGACCGGGTGAGAGGGCTTCTGTCTGGATTGATAGCGCGGCTCGGCTCGAATCTCGGTCCGTAATCCGTAAGCCGTAAGCCGAAATCTGTAAGCCGTAAGCCGTGAGCCGTAACCCGAAATCCGCAAGCCGTGAGCCGAAATCCGTATTCGGTACTCGGTATTCCGTACTCTCTAAAGAGGTATATTCCCGTGCTTCTTCGGGGGCAGGGTTTCGCGCTTGTTCCTCAGCATCTCCATGACTCGGATGAGGCGTGGGCGTGTCTCGCGGGGTTCGATGACATCGTCGACGAGACCGCGCTCGGCCGCGACGTACGGATTGTTGAACTGTTCCTCGTAGTCGTCGACGAGTTTGGTGCGTTCGGCCTCGGGATCGTCGGCGTCGGCGAGCTCTCGGCGGAACATCACACTGACTGCCCCGGCGGCACCCATGACGGCGATCTCAGCCGACGGCCATGCGAACACGACGTCGGCACGTACCGCACGCGAGTTCATGACGAGGTACGCACCGCCGTATGCCTTGCGCAGGATCACCGTGACGCGTGGCACCGTGGCCTCGGAGAAGGCGTACAGGAGCTTGGCGCCGTGGCGGATGATCCCGTTGTGTTCCTGGTCGACGCCGGGCAGGAAGCCGGGGACATCGACGAGGGTGATCAATGGGATGTTGAATGCGTCACAGAAACGGACGAAGCGGGCACCCTTGACCGATGCCTCGATGTCGAGTGTGCCAGCAAGGATTGCGGGTTGGTTCGCAACGATGCCAACGGTGTACCCGTCGAGGCGAGCCAGGCCGACCACCATGTTGCCTGCCCAATGCTCGTGGACCTCGTAGAACTCGCCGTCATCGACGATGCTCTCGATCACATCGATGACGTTGTACGGCTGATTGGCCGAGTCGGGGATGATCGTCGTAAGGAGTTCGTCCGAGCGGTCTGACGAGTCGGTCGGCGTGAAGAACGGTGCAACTTCCATGTTGTTCGATGGCAGGAGCGAGATGAGGTACCGCACTTCCTCCATCGCCTCGCGGTCGTCACCGACGACGAAGTGGGTCACACCGGACTTCGACGAGTGGGCGTGGGCACCGCCGAGTTCGTCCATCGTGACTTCCTCACCGGTGACCGTCTTGATGACGTCGGGACCGGTGATGAACAGGTGGGATGTGCCCTCGACCTGGAAGATGAAATCGGTCAGCGCAGGCGAGTAGACGGCACCGCCTGCGCATGGTCCCATGATGACCGAGATCTGGGGGATGACGCCCGAGGCACGGACGTTGCGCTCGAAGATCCGACCGTATCCGTCGAGTCCGACGACGCCCTCCTGGATCCGGGCACCCCCTGAATCCTTGAGACCGATGACCGGCGTCCCCGTCTGCATCGCCAGGTCGAGCACCTTGCAGATCTTGTCCGCAACGACCTCACCGAGCGAGCCGCCGAAACGCGTGAAGTCCTCGGCGAAAACGATGATGTTGCGGCCATCGATCTTCCCCCATCCCGTGACGACCGCATCACCGAGAGGGCGCTTGTTCTCGATACCGAAGCCCTGGGTCCGATGCCGTACGAATGGATCGATCTCCTGGAAGGATCCTTTGTCGACGAGCAATTCGATGCGCTCGCGGGCGGTCAGTTTGCCGGCGTCGTGTTGCCGGTCCACGGCACGCTGGTTGTCCGCCTGTGCAGATTGCTCGCGCAGCGCTCTCAGCTTCTCGATACGTTGTTCGGTGCTCACCGGACCTCCCGGTAGGCTCGTGAGGAATATTCGTTTGGACTTGTCTGGAACCGATTTGGCTACACCATACGACATCGTGCAACTGACAGAGACTCCATCCACCCAGGATGAGGCCTCCGCCCGCTTTGCCGATACTGCCATCGCGACGCTTGTCATCGCGGATCGCCAGACGGCAGGTCGCGGACGTCAGGGTCGCACGTGGATCCAGCCTGATCGGGCGTTGTTCTCGTCGTTCGCCTTCCACAACGCGTGGCCGGTGGATCGCAAGACGCTGATCCCGCTCATCACCGCTGACGCCGTCGCGGAGGCCATCCACGATGTATGCGCTGTCGAGGTCGAACTCAAGTGGCCGAACGACGTCCTTATGGGTGGGGACAAGATCGGCGGGATTCTGGTCGAGGTCGACGACGATCGCGTGACCGTCGGTTGCGGGCTCAATCTGTGGTGGCAGGAACCTATCGGCGGAGCTGCAGCGCTCTACGACCACGATCCCGGGCGGCACGCTGCTGCCGATCTCGCCAATGGGTGGGTTCGCGGGCTGCTCGCTGCGCTCGAACTTGGTGTTGACGGTTGGGATCCGAGTCGATATGTCACCCGTTCCGCGACCATCGGCCGACCGGTCGCCTGGGACGATCGTGACGGGACGGCAACCGGATTGGGACCCGACGGATCACTCGTTGTCGACACCGGTTCTGGCATCGTTGCGGTGCATGCTGGTGACGTGCATCTGCGTAGGCCGCACTAGCCTGCACGGCGTCGAAGGGCGGTGAATCATGGCGGTTCAGACAGGTGAGGGCACGGTGGACATCATCTTCCACACTGCAAGTGTGCCCGCCGGACCTCGCACGCTCGGTGGCTATATCGCACGGCCCGATGGCGTGGGCGAATGGCCGACCGTCATGGTGTTCGGCTCGGACCCGACTCCCACGAGTGCCATCAAGAACATCTGCAGGGTCCTCGCTCGTCATGGCATAGCGGCGTTCGCCCCCGATCTCACCGACTCGGCAAAGGCAAACCACTCGATTTCGAGGGCGGTTGCGAGGTTTCTCCAGAATCCTGCGGGTTTGTGGTCGAACGCGGAGTACGGATTCGGTGTCCTCGCTTTCGGGCGCGGTCTCGCAGACGCTGCTGCCCTGAGCGCGGCGGAGCCGAAAGTCGATGCATGGGCCGCTGTGGCGGCCGACCTCGACGAGGTTTCTGTCGCCAATCTTGCGGATTCCGGATCAGCTGGCCTGGTCATCGCAAGCCGCGGTGACGAGACCGCGGATGTGGATGCGGCGCTCGGTCGCAAGGCGTCCATCCCCAAAGCGACGTTCGTCGTGTATCCGTCGGGTGCTGCCGGGTTCTGGGACGATGCCGCCGAGGGATACGACGACAAACGGGCGACTGACTCGCTCGATAGAATCATTGCGTTCTTCGCAGACGAACTTCCACCAAGGGTGTGAACATGCCGAAATCAGTTGTCACCGGTGGAGCGGGATTCATCGGATCGAATCTTGTCGATCGGCTCGTCGATGAAGGGCACGAGGTTCTGGTGCTCGACGACCTGTCGTCCGGTTCGATATCGAACCTGAAGGATGCGCGGGCCCGGGGTGATGTCACCCTCCATCAGATCGACATCACGAACAACGAGGTCGTGGACCTCGTGCGGGCGTTCCAGCCCGAGGTTGTCTTCCATCTCGCCGCGCAGATCGATGTCAGACATTCGGTGGCCGACCCGGTGTTCGATGCAAAGGTCAACGTGCTCGGAACGATCAACCTGCTCGAGGCCGCACGCCACGGGAACGCCGAACGGTTCGTGTTCGCCTCGTCGGGTGGTGCGATGTTCGGTGACACGTTCAACATCCCGACGCCAGAGACGCAGGAGAAGCACCCCGAGTCGCCATACGGCGTCTCGAAGTCGGTCGTCCACGAGTACTTCGACTACTACAACCGTGCGTTCGGGCTCGATTGCATGTCGCTCGGGTTCTCGAACGTCTACGGACCACGCCAGGACCCCCACGGGGAGGCCGGTGTCGTTGCGATCTTCATCGGAGCCCTGCTCGCACACACCGCGCCGACGATCTATGGCGACGGTCTCCAGACCCGCGACTTCGTCTTCGTCGAGGACGTGGCCGATGCCATGTTCCGGGCGAGTCGGATCGGGGGCAACCGATACCTCAACATCGGGACCGGTTTGGAGACATCCGTGCTCAAGTTGTACGACTCGATCATCGGTGCCACGGGTATCGACATCGCACCGGTGATGGCTGCTGCCAAACGCGGCGAACAGCTTCGCTCATGTCTCGACCCGTCGGCCGCACTGGCCCACCTCGGCTGGGAACCCTGGACCGGCCTCGACGACGGCCTGGCAGCCACCGTCGAGTCGATCAGGGGCGC
>CAZDIQ010000017.1:0-4206 GCA_964505525.1 uncultured Acidimicrobiaceae bacterium
GGATCTTGAATCTGATCCAATTGCCTCGTCTTTAGGGAAACCGTCACTACCCTCGCTTGAGCGGGCGGTCCAAAGGGCTAGGCGCCCAGCTATCCACTGAGTTCTTCATGATCAAACTCGAAAATGTCACCAAGGTGTACCCAGGCGGGACCGTAGCGGTCAAAGACGCCTCGCTTGACATCGCCAAAGGCGAGTTCGTCTTCCTCGTCGGAGCGTCAGGATCGGGCAAGTCCACGCTGATCCGCCTCATGATGCGCGAGGAACCACCGACCAACGGCGACATCTGGGTCGCAGGCAAGCACGCATCGGACATGCCGAGCTGGAAGGTTCCGCACCTTCGGCGTTCGATCGGCACCGTGTTCCAGGACTTCAAACTGCTTCCGACGAAGACCGTGTACGAGAACGTCGCATTCGCGATGGAGGTGACAGGTAAACACCGTACCGTCATTCGCAATCAGGTCCCCCAGGTCCTCAAACTTGTGGGTCTTTCCGCAAAGGCGGACAGGTTGCCGAGGCAGCTCTCGGGTGGTGAACAGCAGCGCGTCGCGATTGCCCGTGCGTTCGTGAATCGGCCCCTGATCCTGCTTGCGGATGAGCCGACAGGCAACCTCGACCCTGGCACGTCTGTCGGGATCATGCGCATCCTCGACCGGATCAACCGGACGGGTACGACGGTCGTCATGGCCACCCACGACCACGCGATCGTCGATGCCATGCGTCGTAGGGTCGTCGAAATCGACCGCGGTCGGATCATGCGCGACGAATCACGCGGCATCTACGAGACCGCACAGGCATCCACGGCTCCCGTGACGACCGAGGTCCATACGACCGTCGACGAGTACGAGGGGCTCGATGCGCCCTTCGACGACGGGCAGGATTTTTCGGGCGAGTACGACACTGAGGATGGCGACCAGAACCCGTACCGGGCGCAGATGGAACCGTCTGATGGTGAGGAAGACGGAGCGGATCACGACGCACTCCCTGTCGAGGACGGTGAGGAGTGACGACGATCACCTACATGTTCAAGGAAGCCTTCGGCAACCTCGGTCGAAACGCTCTTGTCGTCCTCGGGGCAATCCTGGCAGTGTTCATCTCGCTCACGCTCACGTTCGGCACGCTTGTGTTCGGCGAGGTCATCCGGGTGAACACCCTCCAATGGGCACAGGATGTCCGGGTCATCGCCTTCCTTCACGACGAAATGACAGCAACCGACACGGCGGCGCTCGAGGAAGAGGTCTCGTCGTGGCCCCAGGTCCAGGACGTGTTCTATGTCTCGAAGGCGGATGCGTTCGAAGAGGGGCTTGTGCTGTTTGCCAACAACGAGGCAATGCTTGCGATCATCCAGCAGAACCAGGATCTGCTCCCGGCATCGCTGCGTGTCCAGCCTGTCGACCCGGAGGACTACGACCTCATTGTGACGCGCCTGAACTCGACCCCGGGGGTTGAGCGCGTCCAAAGCGCCGACGATGCGATCGACGCCATGATTGCCCTCAGGGACGGACTCCAGCTGATGTTCTGGATCCTTGCGGTGGCGCTCGGCGCCGCGGCAGTCGCCCTCATCGCCAACACGATCCACATGGCCATCTACGCGCGCCGTGAGGAGATCGAGATCATGCGGCTCGTCGGGGCGAGCAACTGGTTCGTCCGGACCCCGTTCCTCATCGAAGGAGCCATTGAAGGATTCGTTGGTGGCGCGCTCGCGGTCGCATTCGTCGTCACCGCACAGCAGCTCGCTGTCGATCGCCTTTCCGATCTCCCCGATTGGATCAACCTCGTCATCCAGAACAATTTCCTCGTCAAGCAGGGCGCGCTGGTCCTGTTGTTCGGGGTAGCCGCCGGCCTTGTCGGCAGTTCCCTGAGCCTCGCCGTCCACCGCACCCTGCGCTCGTGATCCGGAAGCTCGCACCACTCGCGCTCGTCGTCGGCCTGCTGATTCCGATCGGCACCCCGGCGATCGCAGGAAACCTTGACGACGACCTTTCCAAGGTTCGTTCGAAGATGTCTGAGCTCAAGGCTGAGGCCGCCGAATTCAGTTCGAGGCGTTCACCGATCCTGACCGAAGCACTCGCCGCCCAGAAGGCACTCGACGATGCCGAACTCGAGGTTTCGATCACTGCAGCCGAGTATGAGAAAACTGCGGCCGAGCTTGAAGAGATCGAAGCCGAACTCGTCGAAACCCGTGCGGAACTGGCAAAGCGGTTTGCCCACCTCGCTGTCCTGCGTGCGGAACTCGAAGCCACCCGCGACGACGCACGAGCATGGGTGGTCGAGGCATACAAGCGCGGCGGCATGGCGGAACCTGGAATAGCGCTGGCCGCGGGCAGGCTCGCCGACATCTCGGTGGGCGTGGCCTATCTCGAGATCCTCACCGGCATGACCTCCGAAACCGCCGACCGGTTCCAGGTGGTCGTGGACCAGGAGGCGGCCGAGGAGGCGAAGATCCAGGCCGTTGAGGCTGACCTCGCCGAACAGGCAGACCACTACGAGCAGGCGACCACCCGTCTCGGCTCTGTTCTTGCCGCGCTCGAATCCCGTCGCGCCGACCTTGCCCGAAAGGCCGCCGATCAGGAAGCGCGCCTCGCCAAGATCGATGCTGAGATCAAGCATTTCGACAGCGAGATCGCCGCGCTCGCAAAGGAAGAGGATTCCATCAAGGCTGCGATCAGGGCCGCATCGGCTCCTGCGTCCAATCCCGTGGCGGCGAGTTCCGGGAAGCTCTTGCGACCGGTGCCTGGCGCCGTGTCGTCGGGTTTCGGCAAGCGGATCCATCCGATCACCGGTGGCGTCAGGATGCACAACGGTGTCGACATGAACGCTGGCATGGGAGACCCCATCAAGGCAGCCGCAGACGGCAAGGTGATCCTTTCCGGTGTCAAAGGTGGCTACGGGAACACCGTGATGATCGACCACGGTGGCGGCAAGGTCACGCTTTACGCCCACCAATCGAAACTCGGTGTGTCGGTGGGTCAGAGCGTCACGCGTGGTCAGGTGATCGGTTGGGTGGGATCGACCGGTGACTCGACCGGCCCCCATCTCCACTTCGAAGTCCGCATCAACGGAAATCCCACGAATCCGGTGAGCTATTGGTGAGGGAGCCTTCAGCTTTCAGCTCACAGCTTTCAGCTTTCCGAATACCGAGTACTGGGTACCGAGTCCATCATCCATGAACGGCTGATAACTGACAACTGACAACTGTCAACTCCTTCGGTGCGAGCGTGCTCTTTCCATTTCTCGCTTTTGGCGTTTCTCGACGGTCGACTGGCGTTTGTCGTAGTTCTTCTTGCCCTTGCCGAGTGCCAGTTCGACCTTGGCTTTCCCGTCGAGGAAGTAGATCTGGGTCGGGATGAGCGAAAGACCTTCCTCACGGATCCGTGCGAACAGGCGATCGATTTCACGTCGGTGGAGCAGGAGCTTGCGCTGGCGCTCCGGGTCGTGTCCGCCGTCCTCGGAGAACTTGTACGGGGAGATGTGGGCAGAGCGCAGCCACACCTCGCCGTTGCGGATGTCGGCGTAGGAGTCCTTCAGTTGGCATTGCCCGGCGCGCAACGACTTGACCTCCGATCCGAGAAGCTCCATTCCGGCTTCGAACGTATCGAGGATCTCGTAGTTGAACCGTGCCTGCCGGTTCGTCGCAACAACGAGTCGCCCTGCCATGGCAGCGAGGCTAACAACGCATGCGGATTCAGTCCTCGGGTTGGTCCACCCCGACAAAGCTCGTGCGCGATGTCATAGGTGGGTTGTACCCTTGCAGGGAGTGGACGTGCACAACACGTTCCCCCGCATGGGGGTGACATGGTTTCGACCGTGGGCGTTGATGCGTCGGAAGCGAGCCGAGGTCACCGGAGTCCTCGTTAAAGAGCCGGTACAAACATAAGTGCAGACAACGAAAGTTACGCACTGGCAGCGTAGTTAAACGCTCCTGTCTGACCGGAGGGCACCCACCTCGCCGGACCCAGGCAATGCAATGTGGGATGCCCCCGCCGGGGTTTCGCGACCGGCGGGGTAAGACAATTGCGGATAGGGCACAGGGTTGCTTGCCGGCAGAGTCCCCGTGTTCCGAAGCTCATCTGCTGGCTGCGCTCGGAGATGCCGGCGCTGATATCTTGCGGGACGGGGGTTCGATTCCCCCCACCTCCACTCATGCATTTGAGGGCCGACCGGCCCTCAAATCGCGTCGTGCGGATTGCGGCGTGCCGATCGCGCAAC
>CAZDIQ010000017.1:4306-27151 GCA_964505525.1 uncultured Acidimicrobiaceae bacterium
CGGTAGAGATCTCCTTGCCGCCCGCGCAGATCACGCAGCAACGACGCTTTCGACGGGTATCCGGCACGAAGCGCATCCTCCGGGGCGATGTCGGTCACGGCTATCCGATCGACGGCGATGATGTCGAGCATGCCAAGGAAGGTTCTGAGTGTCCCACCCGTCTTGACCGTCGGTCGTTTCCAGCGACGGAAGACAAGGTCGATGCTGCCGTCGAGAATCTGTTCAAGCACCTGTCTCGTGAGCAACATCTGGGACCGCCCCGACCGATCTATACGTCGGCAGGAGTTCGATCGGTCCCCACGACGCGCTGTTGCACGATCCTTGGAAGGGGATCGGTGGTCAGGTTGTGGGCGTTGATTGTGCCGGCGCAGTGTGAGCAGACGGCAACGGCATGCATCACGTGGTCGCAATCCCGATGGATCAGATCAACAGGGGCGACCTCCGACTCCCACCGATCGCCCCACGCCATGAGCGTCGTGATCACCGGAATCAGGTCTCTGCCCTTTTCTGTCAGCCGGTACTCGTATCGGGGTGGGTTGTCCTGATAGCGCTCCTTGCGCATGACACCCGCGTCGACAAGGTGGTTCAGCCTGCTCGTGAGGATGTTCCTTGCGACACCGAGGCTCGCGTGGAAGTCGTCAAATCTCCTGACCCCTTGGAACGCGTCGCGAAGGATGAGGACGGTCCAGCGCTCGCCGATCTGTTCCATCGCACGAGCGACCGAACAATTGAGATTGTCGTATGACCTTCGACTCATGCCCAAGAGACTAGCCAAATCAGTTGCAATTTGCAACGGACTATGGGATAGTGAGTAGCGAATCACAACTAACCTGAAGAGGCGGCTATGAAGTATCGAACCCACACCAGGCGAAGACGACTCACATGGAAGCTGATCCCATCGGCAAACGAGTTCGAGCTCAACCTGTCCGACGCCGAGGTGCTTGCAGATCTTGGCTTCGCCAAGGCCACCGCCGGCGCTCCCAGGGATCGGTCGGTGGTGACGGCACGGCAGGTGCCGATGCGGGCAGCGCACACCCCGGTCGGTCCACACCCTCGTCAGGTTCTCGATCTGATCGCGTGACGTGGCAACGTCGGATGTGACCGGGTGTCAGGTCTCGAGCCAACCCGTCAGCAGCGTATCGACGATGGTCTCGGGCCAATCCGCAGGTGTCTCGGCGATTCGCCCTGACATTCGTCTCAGAAGGATCGGCCCCGTAAGAACATCCACCGCGGTTTCGGCATCGAGATCGCGACGGACCTCGCCACGATTGCGGGCTCGGACAATGAGGTCCATGATCGCTTGTCGCCTTGGCTGCACGACGGTGCTCCCGTACAGGAGTCCGATGTCGCTTCCTCGGGCGATCTCGGAAACCAACCACGGGAACACCTCGCCCGCCCGTGTGTCGGACACCAGCGTCCGCAGCGCATCGAGTGCATGCACGAGGTCGCGCCGGAGATCTCCTGTGTCCAGTATCTCGAAGCCGTGGGCGATGGCAGCGACGGCATCGATGATGATCTCCTCCTTGGAATCCCAGCGGCGGTAGATCGACGACTTGCTCACACCCGCTCGGCTGGCGATCGACTCGATCGTCAGTGCTCCGAGCCCCACCTCGGAGAGGAGCTCGAGGGTCGCGCTGACGACGCGCTCGTCGACCGTCTCGTCGCGTGGTCGCCCAGGGCCCGCGCGCATCCTCACACGGCCCCCGCAGAGTCGGTCGGCTCGCCTTCGGTGGCGTCAAGGGCCGCGGCGCTGCCCTCAACGTCGAGGGGACGTGCGGGCAGGTACAGCCAGGTGATGACCGATCCGAGCAAGGCGATACCGGCGGCGACCCACACGGACATCGACATTGCATCGACAAACGCCTGATTCGCCGCAGCGATCAGTGGTGCGCCTGCGGTCCCGAGCTCGCCTGCAACGCGGTAGGCGCCTCCGATCGAATCCTGGGCGACACCTGCTGCCTCTGGAGGTAGGAGCGCGGCCGTTGACCCCATGCCCGACGCGTAGACGGACGCGAGGATGCTCCCGAGGACCGCCACGCCGAGGGCTCCGCCGATCTGTCTCGTGGTGTCGTTCATGGCAGAACCGACGCCTGCCTTTGCGAGGGGGAGCGACCCCATGATCGAGTCGGTCGCAGGCGCCATGGCGGTTCCCATGCCCATTCCAAGGAGGACCAAGGTGATGGCGACGTGACCGTAGCCTGAATCGATACTGATGGTCGCGAGCCATGCCATTGCGACGGCAACGATCACAAGGCCGGCAGATACAACGATCTTCGTGCCGATCCTCTCGACGAATCTCGCAGACAACGGTGCGGCGATGATCATCGTCGCGATGGGCATCACGCGGATCCCAGCCTCCAATGGGGTGAACCCGAGCACGTACTGCAGGTACTGCGTGAGGAGGAACACGGTCCCGAACATCGCAAAGAACACGAGTGTGATGGCACCGCTGGCCGCGCTGAACCGCGGGTTCTCGAAGAACTCGAGGCGGAGCATGGGATGCTCGGTGCGTGTCTCCCACCACAGGAATGCGACGATCAGGACGGCAGATGCCACGAAGCAGCCGATGACAACCGGATCGGTCCATCCGATTGCTGGTGCCTCGATGATCGCGTACACCAAAGCGACGAGACCGGCAATGGACAACACGGCGCCGAGAGGATCGAGGGGAGTAGCAGCCGGGTCCTTCGACTCGGGGACGAAGACAAGTCCTAGGAGGATGGCCACCGTCGCGACGAACACGTTGATGAGGAAGATCGATCCCCACCAGAAGTGCTCAAGGAGCCAACCACCGAGCGCAGGGCCGATGACAATGCCGAGTCCGGCAACGGCCGCCCACGCGGCGATCGCCCGGCCGCGTTCGGCGCCTTTGAAGATATTGGTGATGATCGACAAGGTCGCGGGCATGATCAACGCGCCACCGATACCCATGACGGCTCGGGTCAGGATCAGCGTGTTCGCGCTGTCTGAGAACGCTGCGAATATCGACGCCGCACCGAAGATGACCAACCCAACGTTCAGCGCGAGTTTGCGACCGAATCGGTCCCCGAGTGCCCCCATGGTGAGGAGGGTGCCGGCGAACACCAGGATGTACGAGTCGACGATCCACTGGAGTTGACTGGCTGAGGCATCAAGCTCGTTGACCAGCGTGGGGAGGGCCACGTTCAGGATCGTGTTGTCGAGCCCGATGATCACGAGGCTCAGCGACAGCACGGCGAGTGTCAGCCATCGCCGCCTATGGATGGTTTCGGCGTCCACAAGGGTTCCTTCCGTAATGCGTCTGGAGAATCTTCGATACGATACGATACGATACGATACCGTTCCGTATCGTATATAAGCGTCACGAACCGGGTCTGCATTTCTGGATGGAAGGAACGCTGCCGGTCAGGCGATGCCGAGTGCGACCCTCGGGTCGGTGTACGGCAGATCGAGCGCATGGGCGACCGCCTCGTGGGTGAGCTTGCCGTCGACGACGTTGATCCCACCGGCGAGTTCCGGCATCCGCTCGACACCCTCTGCGGTTCCCGCGGCGAGCGCGCGGACGTAGGGAAGCGTTGCATTCGACAGTGCGCGCGATGCGGTGATCGGTACCGAGCCAGGGATGTTGCCGACGGCGTAGTGCACGACCCCATCGACGAGATAGGTGGGATCGTGGTGCGTGGTTTCGCGGCTCGTGTCGAAACAGCCACCCTGATCGATCGAGATGTCAACGACGACCGATCCCTCGTTCATGTTGCTGATCATGTCCTTCGTGAGGACCACGGGCGCTCGATCGCCCGCGACGAGCACAGCACCGACGACGAGGTCGGCTTGGGCGACCCACTCCGCCACGGATGCCCGCGTCGAGTAGTCGGTGGTCACCCTGGATCCCCACCGTTCGTTCACCCGTTCCAAAGCATGGATGTTCACGTCAAGGACGGTGACCTGTGCCCCGAGTCCCACCGCGACATCGATCGCGTTGAGTCCTGCTGCGCCGGCTCCGATGACGACGACACGGCCACGGGGTACGCCTGCGTGGCCGCCGAGGAGGACACCCCTGCCCCCGTTCGGGGCCATGAGATAGAAGGCGCCGACCTGCGTCGAGAGCCGACCGGCTATGTGGCTCATCGGTGCGAGAAGTGGAAGTGTGCCGCCCGACACGACGGTCTCATAGGCAACACATGTTGCGCCCGAAGCCATGAGTCCCTCGGCCACCTTCGGGTATGCAGCGAGGTGGAGATACGTGAACAGCGTGTGATCGGGTCTGAGCATGGCGATCTCGGACGCCTGGGGTTCTTTGACATGGACGATGAGTTCGGCGGCGGCGAACACCTCTTCCGGGGTTTGCAGGATGGTTGCGCCAGCGGCCTCAAAGGCAGCGTCAGGGGCTCCGGCGCCATTGCCTGCGCCCGATTGGATGAACACGGTGTGGCCGCGATGGACCAGATCGTTTGCTGCACCCGGCTGGAGCGCGACCCTGCGCTCGTCGGGTTTGATCTCGGTTACGACGCCGATGTTCATCGGATCCTCCGCGGTCTCGTTTCGCATCTCGTGCGGTGTTGATGGGTGTGGTCGGCCGGGTTCACAAACCGCGGCGCCGACCCTGCCGACGCACGGTCGAGCGCTCCGTGAACGTTGTGAACGATAGAGCGAGTGAGTACCGTGTGCATGTGGTAGCCCCATCGCTCCCACACAATCAGACATCCCGATTCCCCAAGGAGTTACTGATGAGCCGAGTCGTACGTGCAGCGATTCTCCAGACCGAATGGACGGGCGACAAGGAGTCGATGATCGAGCTCCATGAGAAGTACGCGAGAGAGGCCGCAGCTGACGGGGCGCAGGTGATCTGTTTCCAGGAGCTGTTCTACGGTCCCTACTTCTGTCAGGTCCAGGACATCGAGTACTACGGGTATGCAGAAGCCATTCCCGATGGGCCAACCACCAAGCGTTTCCAGGAACTTGCCCGGGAGCTCGGCCTCGTGATGGTCCTGCCCATGTACGAGAAGGAGATGGCAGGGTTCCTCTACAACACCGCCGCGGTCATCGACTCGGATGGCTCGTATCTCGGGAAGTACCGCAAGCACCACATCCCCCACGTCGGTGGGTTCTGGGAGAAGTTCTACTTCCGGCCGGGGAATGACGACTTCCCCGTGTTCGACACGGCTGTCGGGAAGGTCGGGGTGTACATCTGTTACGACCGGCATTTCCCCGAGGGTTGGCGGGCACTCGGTCTCAATGGTGCAGAGATCGTATTCAATCCATCGGCGACCAGTCGTGGACTGTCGTCCTATCTGTGGCAGCTCGAACAGCCCGCTTCTGCGGTTGCGAACATGTATTACGTGGGCGCCATCAACAGGGTCGGGATCGAGGACCTCGGCGACAACGACTTCTACGGGACGTCGTACTTCGTCGACCCGAGGGGTCAGTTCGTCGGCGACGTCGCGTCCGACAGCAAGGCCGAACTCGTGATACGTGACCTGGATCTCGACCGTATCGAAGAGGTGCGCAACACCTGGGCGTTCTATCGCGACCGCCGGCCGGACGCATACGCCCCGCTCGTCAAGGGATGACCCGCATGGGCATCCACGCAGAGCTCACCGCACGGACCCGTGCCGTCATGCCTTCGTGGCTGGCGTTGTACTACGAGGAACCCATTGCCATCGATCGCGGCGAGGGCAGGACGGTCTGGGATCTCGAGGGGAACGAGTATCTCGACTTCTTCGGCGGGATCCTCACGACGATGACGGCGTATTCCCTGCCCGAGGTCACCGCGGCGATCACCGAGCAGGCGGCAAAGGTGCTGCACACCTCGACGCTGTATCTGAACCAGCCGATGATCGAGCTGGCCGAGATGGTGGCCGAGATGTCCGGAATCCCGGACGCGAGGGTGTTCTTCACACCGTCTGGCACCGAGGCCAACGACGCGGCGATGCTTCTTGCGACCTCCTATCGCAGGTCGAATCAGGTCCTTGCCCTCAGGAACAGCTACCACGGGCGGAGCTTCACAGCGGTGGCCCTCACGAGCCATCGGTCGTGGTCCCCGACCGGCTACTCGGGGCTCAACGTGCAGTTCGTCCAAGGCCCGTACAAATCACGAAGCCCGTACGCCCATCTCGACGACGATGCATTCGTCGATGCAGCAGTAGCCGATCTCCAACAGGTCATCGACATGATGACATCGGGCGATGTCGCCGCGATGATCGCTGAGCCGATCCAGGGAGTCGGTGGGTTCGCGACGCCGCCGGACGGCTTCTTCGGGCGGTTCAAAGAGGTACTCGATGACTATGGCATCCTCTTCGTGTCCGACGAGGTGCAGACGGGTTGGGGCAGGACGGGCGAACACCTGTGGGGCTATCAGGCCCACGGGATCACACCCGACATCATGACGTTCGCCAAGGGGATCGGGAACGGACTGTCGATCGGTGGTGTCGTCGCCCGTCAGGAGATCATGGACTGCATCGGTGCGAATTCGATCTCGACGTTCGGTGGCAACCCGCTCGTGAGTGCCGGTGCTCTTGCCAATCTGAAGTACTTCGTCGAGCACGACCTCCAGGGCAACGCGCTCAAACAGGGGTCGAGGCTCTACGAGCACCTGCTTCCGATCGCGACCGACACGCCGTGGATCTTCGAGCTGCGTGGCAAGGGCTTGATGCTTGCGATCGAGACCGCAGAACCAGGGACGGGCGAGCCGTCGGCCCCGCGAGCGGGCCGATTGCTCGAGGAGTGCAAGCGACGTGGGTTGCTCATCGGGAAGGGCGGGTTGTACGGAAACGTGCTGCGCATAGCGCCGCCGCTCACCGTGACCGAGGCTGAGATCGACACCGCGGCTGGCATCATCGCCGAAGCGGTTGGGGCAATCGACTGACCATCTTGGAGGACAACGAACCATGAAGACGCTCATCGCCGGCGGCACGGTCATCACCGCCATCGACATCACACAAGCCGACGTCCTGATCGAAGACGACAAGGTTGTCGCCATCGGGGCGGTCGGTGCCAACGCATGGGCTGACACCGCCGACACGGTGATCGACGCGAGCGGCAAGTACGTGATCCCTGGCGGGATCGACCCCCACACGCACATGGAACTGCCGTTCGGGGGAACATCGGCTTCTGACAGCTTCGAGACCGGCACGAGAGCGGCAGCGTGGGGAGGCACGACGACGATCGTCGACTTCGCTGTCCAGGTGAAGGGTGAAAGCCTCGTCGACGGGTTCGATGCGTGGATGGATCGTGCCGACGGCGAGTGTGCCATCGACTACGGCTTCCACATGATCGCGGGTGACATCAACGAGCAGTCACTCAAGGAGATGGAGATCCTGATCGATCGCGGGTGTACGTCGTTCAAGTTGTTCATGGCGTATCCCGGGGTCTTCTACTCCGACGATGGCGAGATCCTCCGTGCGATGCAGAAAGCGGCGGAGACCGGCACGCTGATCATGATGCACGCCGAGAACGGGATGGCGATCGACGTTCTCAGGGAGCAAGCCCTCCAGCGTGGGGAGACCGACCCTGTGTATCACGGTCTGACACGACCGCCGATCACCGAGAGCGAAGCAGCCCATCGGGCGATCAGCCTCGCCGAACTCGCCGGCGCCCACCTCTACATCGTGCACATGTCGGCCAAGGAAGCGGTTGCCGAGGTTGCACAGGCACGCGATAGGGGACTTCCGATCTTCGGGGAGACGTGTCCCCAGTATCTGTTCCTGAGTCTCGAAGAGCATCTGGCCGCTCCGGGATTCGAGGGTGCGAAGTACGTGTGCTCGACACCGATAAGGAAGTTGGCCGACGGTCACCAGGATGCGCTGTGGAGATACCTGGCGACCAACGATCTGCAGGTCGTGTCGACCGATCACTGTCCGTTCTGCATGGAGGATCACCCGACGCTCGGCACACAGAAGAAACTCGGGCTCGGCGACTTCACGGCAATCCCGAACGGGGTCCCAGGGGTCGAGGACCGCTACCAGCTCATCTATCACGGAGGAGTAGTCGGAGGCCACATCGACCTCAACCGCTGGATCGAATTGTGTGCGACGGCTCCTGCGAAGTTGTTCGGCCTGTACCCGAAGAAGGGAACCATCGCCGTCGGGTCTGACGCCGACATCGTCGTCTTCGACCCTGGTGTGTCGTGGACCAAGTCCGTCGAACAGCACCACATGGATGTCGACTACTCGGCGTACGAAGGCATGGAGGTCGAGGGCAGGGTCGAAACCGTCCTGCTCCGTGGCAAGGTGATCATCGACAACGACGAGTACCTCGGTTCGAAAGGCGATGGTCGGTACCTTCCGCGTGACAAGATGTCCGTACATCACTAGTTCCATCCGTCGCTTTCGAGTCCTGGAGTCCGCATGAAACAGATCAACCACATCATCGGGGGGCGAGAGGTCGCCTCGACATCCGGCCGGACCTCCGATGTCCACAACCCGGCCACCGGTGCCGTGACGGCAAAGGTGAACCTCGCCTCCGTTGCCGAGGTCGACAGTGCCGTTGCAGTGGCGAAGGAGGCGTTCGAGTCGTGGCGAGAGTTCTCCGTGGCACGACGGTCCGCGATCATGTTCAGGTTCAGGGACCTTGTGGACCAACACCGACACGACTTCGCTGCGGCGCTCACCGCCGAGCACGGCAAGGTGCTGTCTGACTCACTCGGGGAGGTGATGCGAGGGCTCGAGAACGTCGAATACGCCTGCGGGTTGGCTGAGCACCTCAAGGGATCGTTCTCGAATCAGGCATCGACCGATATCGACGTCTACTC
This sequence comes from uncultured Acidimicrobiaceae bacterium, assembly GCA_964505525.1. Lineage (GTDB taxonomy): Bacteria > Actinomycetota > Acidimicrobiia > Spongiisociales > UBA5794 > UBA5794. The sequence continues at coordinate 13,035 of CAZDIQ010000017.1, forward strand.
GTTCCGCCAGCCCCTCGGTGTCGTGGCCGGCATCACACCGTTCAACTTTCCCGCCATGGTCCCCATGTGGATGTACCCGAACGCCCTCGCTGCGGGAAATACGTTCATTCTCAAGCCCTCGGAGAAGGATCCGTCGGTCAACCTGCTCGCCGCCGAGCTCCTCCAGCGCGCCGGGCTCCCCGACGGTGTGTTCAACATCGTCCAGGGCGACAAGGTGGCCGTCGACCGGTTGCTCGAGCATCCTGACGTCGCTGCAGTCTCCTTCGTCGGGTCGACGCCCATTGCGAGGTACGTCTATACGACAGGAACCAACAACGGCAAGCGCGTGCAGGCACTCGGTGGGGCGAAGAACCACATGGTCGTGCTTCCCGACGCTGACATCGGGCTGGCCGCCGACGCCGCTGTCAGTGCTGCCTACGGTTCGGCGGGGGAGCGATGTATGGCCATCTCGATCGCGGTTGCCGTAGGGTCGGCTGCCGACCCGTTGATCGATGCGATCAAGGAACGCATCCCGTCCGTCAAGGTCGGTGACGGAACCGATGAGACCTCACAGATGGGTCCGCTCATAAGTCGACCGCACCTCGAGCGGGTCACCTCGTTCGTTGCGAACGCCGCTGCTGAGGGAGCGACGGTTGTCGTCGACGGCAGGGACGAGACGTTCGACGGCGACGGGTTTTTCCTTGCTCCATCGTTGCTCGACCACGTCACACCAGGGATGGCGTGCTACGACGAGGAGATCTTCGGTCCCGTGCTCGGGGTTGTCCGCGTGGATACGTACGAGAAGGCGGTCAAACTGATCGCCGACAATCCGTATGGGAATGGCACCGCCATATTCACGCGCGACGGCGGGGCGGCCCGCCGTTTCCAGGTGGATGTCGATGCCGGCATGGTCGGGATCAATGTCCCTGTGCCCGTGCCCGTGTCGTATTACAGCTTCGGCGGTTGGGGCGATTCACTGTTCGGCGACTCGCACGCATACGGACCCGAGGGGATCCATTTCTACACCAAGGCAAAGGTCGTGACGAGCAAGTGGCCGGATCCTGCGACGAGCACGATCGATCTCGGCTTCCCACGCACCAGTTGAACGAGGAGCGATGACCCAGATTCAGCCCATGAACGGAGTAGCGGCGGCGCTCCAGCCGTCGCCGACCATGACGTGGGACGAGGCTCTTGTTGAAGCCCACCGGTGTCTTATGTGCTGGGACGCACCGTGTACCAGGGCGTGTCCGACGGACATCAATGTTCCCGGGTTCATCAAGCAGATCGCAACGAGGGACCTCATCGGTTCTGCAAGAACCATCCTGTCGTCCAACATCCTCGGCGGCTCGTGTGCGCGCGTGTGTCCGACGGAAGTCCTGTGTGCCGGTGCGTGTGTCCTCAACGAGTTGCACGAGCGACCGATCGACATCGGTCGGCTTCAGGCATTCGCCACTGACGGTGTCGTCTTCGGTGGAGCACGCGTGTTCGATGTCGCCCCGCCGACGGGACATTCGATCGGCATCGTCGGTGCCGGTCCAGCCGGGCTGTCGGTCGGCGCCGAGCTCGCCAAGCTCGGTCACGACGTGGTCATCTATGACGCAAATGACCAACCGGGTGGTCTCAACACCTATGGGGTCGCCAACTACAAGATGGACATGGCGACGGCGATCCGAGAGGTCGGGTTCATCAAGGACCTCGGCGTCGAGATCCGCTCAGCGGTGTCTGTGGGTGTCGACCTCCCCGTCGATCAACTCATGGATCGTCACGATGCCGTGTTTCTCGGTGTCGGGCTCGGCGGCGTACCTCCGCTCGGGCTCGAAGGCGAGACGCTTGACGGTGTTGGCGATGCACTTGATTTCATCGCTGCTGTCCGAGCCGGAACGGCCGACGTGGCCGGAAAGCGGGTCGCGGTGATCGGTGGTGGCAACACGGCGGTCGATGCCGTCACCCAATCAGCGCTGTCGGGTGCATCGCGTGTCCATCTCGTGTACCGCCGCGGTCGTGCGCAGATGGGTGGCTACCCCCACGACGTCGAGCGGGCATTGCGCGCCGGTGTCGAATTCGTTCACTTCAGCGCCCCGGTTCGTATCGAAGGCGAGGGGCGCGTCGAGAGCCTCGTCTGCGTCCGGACCGAGATCGGCGACGACGGCTCGGTGACGGACGTGGAGGGGTCGGAGTATTCGATCCCCGTCGACATCGTGCTGCGGGCAACCGGTCAGGCGAAGCGGACGCCATTCCTCGGGTCCGTTCCCGGAGTGGAACTCGACGGTGGTGGCAGGGTCATCGTCGATGACCGGCACCGCACGGGGAACGAAAGGATTTGGGCGGGTGGCGATTGCGTCAACGGCGGCAAGGAAGTTGTCAATGCCGTGCAACACGGGAAGATCGCCGCGAAGAGCATCCACGAGACGCTGCGGGCGACCGCGGTTGTGTGAGGAGCACCGATGGCTGACCTATCAGTGAACATCTGCGGAATCGAATCACCGAACCCGTTCTGGCTTGCGTCAGCTCCCCCGACGAACACGGGGGACCAGGTGTCACGCGCCTTCGAAGCGGGGTGGGGTGGTGCCGTGTGGAAGACGCTCGGGGAGCCGATCGAGAACGTGTACAGCCGGTATTCGTCGATCGACAGCGCTGGGTCGCGCATGATGGGATTCAACAACATCGAACTCATCACGGACCGGTCCCTCGACCTCAACCTCATCGAGATATCCGAGGTGAAGCGACGCCATCCTGACAACGTCGTGATCGTGAGTCTGATGGTCGAGTCCGAGCCTGAGGCCTGGGACACGATCATCAAGCAGGTCGAACAGGCCGGTGCGGACGGGATCGAATTGAACTTCGGCTGCCCCCATGGGATGTCGGAGCGGGGGATGGGTTCGGCCGTCGGTCAGGTGCCCCAATACACATGCGACATCACGACCTGGGCGAAGGAATCGGCCACCACACCTGTGTTCGTCAAACTGACACCCAACATCACCGACATCAGGTTCGCCGCGCGCGCTGCCCAAGAAGGTGGGGCGGATGCCGTGTCGCTCATCAACACGATCAACTCGATCACCGGTGTCGATCTCGATTCGTTCACCCCGCGCCCGGTGGTCGGGAACAAGTCGAGCCACGGCGGTTACTGCGGTCCGGCGGTCAAGCCGATAGCGCTCAACATGGTCGCAGCGATCGCAGCTGACCCCGAAACGGCTGATCTACCGATCAGCGGCATCGGGGGTATCGAGACATGGCAGGACGTTGCGGAATACCTCCTGCTCGGGTCGACCACCATCCAGGTCTGTACCGCCGTCATGCACTACGGGTACCGGATCGTCGAGGGCATGCACGAGGGTCTTTCCAACTACCTCGATGAGAAGGGGATGGCAAGCGTCGACGAGTTGCGTGGTCGGTCGGTCGAGCGGGTGACCTCGTGGGAGAATCTCGACATCAATTTCGTCCTGAAGGCGGACATCGATCAGGAGAAGTGCATCGGGTGCGGCCTTTGCTACATCGCCTGTGAGGACGGTGCCCATCAGGCCATCGGTTCGAAGCGAACGGTGGACGGGAAGACCGAGGTCTGGATCAAGCACGACGACTGCGTCGGGTGCAACCTGTGCAGCCTCGTCTGTCCGGTGGATCACTGCATCACGATGGTTCCCCAGGATGTGGGGCAGACCTCGATGACGTGGGTCGAGTACTCGGGTGCGAATCCCCCCGGTGAACTCGTTCCTCGCCCGAAACATGGTCTGACCATCGGTGGCTGAGGTCCGGCGGGTCACAGCTCAAGAGTGGGGTCTGATCAAGGCGATTCGGCTCGAGATGCTGACCGACTCACCTGATGCGTTCATAACGACGCTCGACGAGGCCACGTCGTACCCCGACTCCGAGTGGATCGACCGTGCCGAGCAGGGATCGGTCGGGTCCTCGCAGGCGACGATGCTCGGTCTCGACGGCGATGTCCCCGTTGCGATGGCTGTCGGTCTCAGGAGGCGCAGTGGCCGAAAGGACATTCTCGTGATCGTGTCCGTCTACGTGTCACCTACGCACCGAGGCACGGGTCTCGCGGCGGACCTTCTTCGTGCGGTCGAGGCGTGGGGGTCTGAGTGGAAGGCTCCGACGTCGACCTTGTGGGTGGCCGAGACCAACGATCGGGCTCGGGCTCTCTACATCAAGCTCGGATACCGACCAACCGGTGACAGGACCCGCATGAAACCCGGCTCGGACCGCATGGAAATCCGCCTGGAAAAACCACTGAACTGAAGGCTGTATTCGCGTACCCTGGGTTCGGCGGGTACATAAATGTAGGTCCCCAGCCCACAGAACGGAATCACGAGCGCTTTCCGCTCTCCGAACGCCGATACACCGAATCCCGACAAGTACCGACACGCTCGCTGCGCTCGCTCCCGAACGAGCCGAGTACACGACTCACGATTCGTGATCCATCATCCATCATCCAATATCCATTTTCCCTTGTCCAACAAGCGCGCCCACCCAGCGAGTCCTAGAGGGATCTGGCGGGTGGTGGGGGCGATGGTTGGTGATGCCACAGGGGCATCGGGGGAGCGACCGAGAGGCTTGTGAGGTACGCGAGCGTCCATGGCGTGATGGTCGACGTGGACGCGTACGCGATTCCCGTGCCCGGTGCGGCTTCCACGGATTCGGAGAAGACCCATCCTCTGGATGTGTTCCACCACAGGACATTGCGATTGGCTTCCTGGTCGGGCCGGCTCACGCCGTCGGATCCACGGTCAGCGGACACCTTGTTCTGTGTTGCGAGTGTCACGATGCGATGCGCAAATCCGAGCTCGGCGACATCGCTGCGGATGCCTGCAGCCAGTTTCCTGCCTGCGATCAGTATCGGGATCCGGTTCTCGACGGCCTCGTAGTGAAATTCCAGCTCGATCACCTCGTCCGGCGGATCCAACGGCGGCTCGGCATCGGTCTCAGGTGGCACCTCGCTCGGTTCCGGCAGCAGACCGACGCCGACGATCGGGGCAAAGGACATGAGCGAGTCGGTGAATGCAGGTCGCACACCGTCGGCAAGGACGACGATGCGATGAGGTTTGAGTTGTCGGAGTGCCGCGAACGCAGGCTCGGGGTCCGCTTGATCAAACGGGATGACCGGAGCGTCGAGGGCGCTTACGTCGGCTTGTGCCACCGCAAGACTCTCTAGGTGGTCCTTGTCGACGACGAGGGCGATTGACACCTCGGGATCGAATGCCGCCTGGGAGATCTCGAGGAGGTCCTCGGACCCTATCCAGCTGAAATCCACATGGTGCGCCTCAACGAGCGAGAACCACGGTTCGACAGCGAGGCCGTCGGGATTCCGGATCTCGAAGTGCAGGTGTGGAACGGTGTCCTCCGCATTCCCGCTGTCGCCGACCCATCCGAGGATTGTCCCTGCCGGGACCCACGTGCCGACCTCGATGCCCGGTGCGAAACAACGTCCGTCCTTGAGGTCGGTACCGGGGACATCGTCGTTGAGATGGAGATACCGGGTGGTCCACCCGTCGTCTGCCTCGAGCGCAACCGCACATCCCGACAGCGCTCCCCCGACTTGTGTCGAAACGACCTTTCCGTCGTGCGCCGCGATCACCGGTGCGCCCTTCCACCCGTAGGTCGCGATATCGGTACCCATGTGGAACCGGGTGCATCGGTCGCGGCACGCCCCGTATGTGGCTGTGAAGGATGCGTCCCCGACGACAGGGAACACGATCTCCCTGAAGGCTTGCTCCGGGTCGAGTGGGTCGAACAGCACTTCCTCTTCAAGAAGGGTTTCCTGGTCGTCCTCGACAGCCCCTGCAACGGGCTCTTCGTCGACCGGGGCGGTGGTCTGGTCGACCGACACCACAGGTGGAGGTGTGGCTTCATCCGCGAGCGCGGTCAGCGGGACCGCCAGGACGAATGCGGTGAGGATCACGAGGCCGCGGGTAAACAGACGTGCGGTCATGTCCTCACCTTACACGCGGCTACGGAAAGTGTCCTGCCGAACGAACACTGTGGTTTCATGCGTCGAGCGGGTTCGCCAGATCGTCGATCACCCGCACACCGGGCATCCGGGTGAAGACCTCGGGATCGACCTTGATCTTCATGGATCGTGAGCCACCACCGACGATGACCCACGGGTGATCGAGGACATCCGCGTCGACGAATACAGGGACATCGGCGGGAAGACCGAACGGCGTAACGCCTCCCATGACCATCCCCGTCAACGCCGCGGTCAGTTCCGCGGGTGCGAACGAGACCTTCTTGACAGCCATTTCTCGTCTCCCCGCACCGTTCACATCGAGCCGATGGGTGGCGAGCACGAGGCAGACCACATTGACCCCCTCTGGTCGCTTCGATGCGAGCATGATGGCGTTCGCCGATTGGTCAAGCGGGATCCCGTAGTGCTCGCAGAATTGGGCGGTGTCGGCGAGATCAGGATCGCATTCCATGGTCTCGAAATTGGCCGAAAGGGATATCAGCGAGTCGACGACCCGCCGTTCGACATCAGCTGTCATCGCGGTCCCCGAAACACACACCGAGGGATCGTGCTGTCGAGACCCAAGGGTGATCGTCGGGTACGAGGTTCTGTCGACCCGCGACATCGGCCAGGGGTACCCGCGCCGTCCCGTCGCCCCTCGATGCGATCATGACACCCGTCTCGCCGTCGTTGATCGATGCCGTCACCTCGACGCCGAGCTTCGTCGCGAGGATGCGATCGATGGGTGACGGCGCTCCGCCGCGCTGCACGTGACCGAGGATCGTGACGCGCGCCTCGAGCCCGGTCCGCTCCTGGAGGTCCTCAGCGATCTGGACCGTCGTCCGCCGGTCCGCGAGGGCGGCCTTTACGTCCTCCTCATCGCGTCCAGCGTCCTCCATGTCGGTGATGATCGTCGCGAGCTTCCGGCTGATGGCACCCTCGGCGACGGCAACGATCGAGAATGTGGACCCACCTGACTTGCGGACCGCGATCGCATCGCTGATGGCACCGATGCTGTACGGGATCTCGGGGATGAGGATGACGTCGGCACCGCCACCGAGACCCGCACCGAGTGTCAGCCAACCGGCGTTGTGCCCCATGATCTCGACGACGATGATGCGGTGGTGGCTGTGTGCGGTTGAATGGAGACGGTCGACAGCCTCGGTGGCGATTCCGAGGGCAGTGTCGAATCCGAGACTCCCATCCGTTTCGACGAGGTCGTTGTCGATGGTCTTGGGGACCGTGACGATCGGCATGCCCTTGTCGGCAAGACGCAGAGCGTTCTTGTGTGTTCCACCACCTCCGAGACACACAAGGGCATCAAGCTCGTGGTTCTCAAAGTTCTCAAGCATCACATCGGTCATGTCCATGATCGTTCCACCGATGTCCATGCGGTGGGGCTTGTCGCGTCCCGTCCCGAGAATCGTCCCGCCGCGTGTCAGGATCCCGCTCAGCATGTCGCTGTCGAGTCGGGTGATCCGGTTCTGCATCAACCCTCTGAAACCGTCCCTGAACCCGATGACGTTCCAACCGTGTTCACGGATGGCAGATTTGCCGATTGCCCGGATCGCGGCATTGAGGCCAGGTGAATCGCCTCCGGCGGTCAATATCCCGATGCTCTTTGTCACTGCGTCTCACTCCGGGTCGCCAGCATCGCCACACTACCGCTGTCGGTGAGAGTCGAAGGTCGCGAAATTCGCTGGCGCGTCGGATTGCCGGTGGTACGATGCCGGCACGGAGAAAGGAGGTGGTCCAAACATGCATAGTTCTTGTAGGACCCCGGAGGTGGCCGAGCGCTAGCCGGCCAGCTGTGATCAGCGAGGTCGCGCTCCTCTCAGGAGGTAGGTAGCGACTTCAACTCGGACCACCGGAACCCGGAGATCCGCACGACGGTCCCGTGCGGCGGCGACATCGCCGAGGATGCTCCGGGTTCTTTCGCGTCTGGTGCGGATTCCTCCGCGGTCGGCCCTCTCGCCATGTCTACAATCGGGACATGGGATACATCATTGCGATCACCTTCATCGTCGCGCTCGTGGTTCTGTGGTTTGTCGGGACCTACAACTCGCTCATCGCGAAGCGCAACCGGGTCGACAACGCGTGGGGTCAGGTCGAAGTCCAGCTGCAGCGTCGATACGACCTGATTCCGAATCTCGTGGAAACCGTCAAGGGGTATGCCTCCCATGAGAGCAAGACCTTCGAGGCTGTCGCCCAGGCGCGATCGATGGCAGCCGGTGCGTCGACACCGGGTGAGCAGGCGGCTGCCGACAACTTCTTGACGTCGGCCTTGAGACAGTTGTTCGCCGTGGCCGAGGACTATCCCGAACTGCGGGCGTCGGAGAACTTCTCGAATCTGCAGGCCGACCTGACCGACACCGAGAACAAGATTTCGGTCTCTCGCCAGATCTACAACGACACCGTGCTCAAGTACAACACCGCCGTGCAGCAGGTGCCGTCGAGCTTCGTTGCCGGGCTGACGGGCTTCAAGACCCGAGAGCTCTACAATGCACCCGCACAAGCCGATACCGCGCCCGAAGTCAGTTTCTAGCGGCGTGAGGCGCCGCTGGACTTGGCTTGTCCTCGTCCTTGCGACGTCGATTCTTCTCGTTGTCCCCGCCACCGCCGCACTCGCAAAGTCGTTCTGGATTGCGCAAGCCGAGGTCGATGTCACGGTCGAAGACGACGGATCGCTCGCCATCGTCGAACACATCACATTCGACTTCGACGGCAGTTTCTCGGGCGCCTATCGCGACATCGCGCTGCGACCAGACGAGCGTGTCTACAACGTGGTCGTGAGCGACGCTTCTGGCGAGTATGTGACCGGTGGATGTACCACCCTTGGCTGTTTCTCCCCTCCGGGGACCTACGGCGTCGAGTCGATCCCCGGTGCGGTGCGCGTCGTGTGGCATCACTCGACGTCCGATTCGCTCAAGACGTTCACGCTGTCGTACACCCTCACAGGAGTCGCGACCGTGTACGACGACATCGTCGATGTGAATCTCCAGGTCTGGGGTGATCAATGGGCCGTCGGTGTCGACCGACTTGACGCTGTCGTGCACATCCCGGGTAATCCACCCGAGGGCGAGGTACTGGTGTGGGGGCATCCATACGGCGTCAATGGATCGACCAATCTCGGGGACGACGGGACAACGCCCACCCTGGAAGCCTCACGTGTCCCACCCGAGACGTGGGTCGAGATCCGTGCGGTGTTTCCTGCGGACGTTCTGACATCCACGAGTGGCGCCCGCGTCGTTGCAGGAGACGGATTGGAACATGTGATGGCCGAGGAGGTCCAGTTCGCGCAAGACCTCGAGGCCGCCCAGCGCAACGCACGGGTCGGTCTCCTGATCGGTGCGGGTGCGGTACTCGCCATCTCACTCGGACTCGGTCTTGTGACCTACCTCCGCTACGGAAAGGAACCCAAGGTCGACTACGACAGGGACTACGAGCAGGGTCCACCGACCGATACCCATCCGGCCGAGGTCGGGGCGTTGCTGTCCCAGGGGAAGGTCACGGAGAAGGAGTTCACAGCAACCCTGTTCGAGTTGATCCGCCTCGGGGCTATCAACGCCGAGCCGAAACAGATCGTCAGTACGACGTGGGGCGGTCTGAGGAAGGAAACGATCAGCGACCTCGAGTTATCGGTCGGGTCCAAGACCACCGGATTGCGGGACTTCGAGCAGGCGGTCATGACCGTTGTCAGGCGAGCGTTGTCGGACGGGCCGACCGCTCTGACCAAGTTCAGGGATCGGATCCGTGACGATGCCCAGGCGAACGCCAACACCTATGACGTATTCCAGGGTCAGGTGCTCGGTGCGATCGGTCGCAGGAACCTGCTCGACACATCAGGCAACGGCGCTGCGGTGATGACGGTCATCGTCGCCGGTCTGCTTGCCGGAGCGGCTTGGCTGGTCCTCCCGAACTGGCTGGGTGATAGACCGGGGGGTATCGACATGGCCGTGTTGATCATCGTGGGGATGGTGGTGGGGACGCTCCTGCTCGCCGCGTTCCTCATGTTCCGCAGGGTCCGGGTCAAGCGGACACCCGAAGGTGCCGTCGAGGCCGAGCGGTGGTACGCGTTCAAGCGATACCTGCAGGATTTCTCACAGCTCAAGGATGCGCCATCGATCTCGCTCGAGCTGTGGGACAAGTTCCTGATCTACGCGATCGTGTTCGGTGTCGCGGAGGAAGTGCTCGAACAGGCAAGGCTGCACGCGCCTCCCGAGCTTGAGACGGCCTCGTCGATCTATTGGTACGGATCGAACGGATACACGGGTGGTCACACCCAGAACGCGTTCGCCGGGATCTCATCGGCACTCTCGGGTGCCTTCACGCCGCCGTCCTCGGGGGGTAGCGGTGGTGGGTTCTCCGGTGGGGGAGGCGGCGGTGGTGGCGGGGGAGGCGGAGGCGCTTGGTAGACGATTCAGACTTCCTCGGTGCCACAGGCAAGTACGGCAGGTTGCTCCTCGAGGCTGCCGGATCGGTCGATCTCGACACGCCCGTTCCGACATGTCCTGATTGGCAGGTCCGGGACCTGGTCGCACACACGGCGGCCGTGTATCAGCACAAGGCCACCACCGTCCGGGATGGTTGGGTCGATGAAAGTCCACCGTGGCCATCGGAGGTGGCGGAGGCGACCAGCGGTGATGTCGTTGGCGTCCTTGAGGCCAGCCTGGATGACCTTCTCGATGTCTTTGGTCGCGCCGATCTGACGCAGCCGACCTATACGTGGTGTGACCACGACCACACGGCCGATTGGTGGGTGCGGAGAATGGCGCACGAATCGGTGATCCACGGCGCCGACGCCATCGTCGCCGCAGGGGGAACACCGACCGCCGAGTCATGGCTTGCCGTCGACGGTGTGGACGAGATACTCGATGAGATGATGATCGGATCCCCTGATTGGGCCACGACCGTCGAAGGCGACCGCCGCATCGACCTGCTTGCGGGTGATCGTGCGTGGAATCTGCGGACAGGTACGTGGTCAGGCACAGGTCCGATATCGGGAACGGTGTACGTCGACGAGCATGCGCTCATCCACGACTCGACCGGAGTGCCCGACGTGACCATCGCTACCGACCCGGCAACGCTCGACTACTGGCTGTGGGGGCGCGGCGATCTCCCGAGTGGTGCCGTCCAGGGCGACGCACAGCTCGTTGGGTATGTGCGAGGCGTTGGCGCCGCCGCAACCGGATGACATCGGTGCAGTCGAGGGCGACGGTGCAGGTGTATCCGGTCCGCTCGGATGCTGACATCGCGGTGGCCCGTCTGGCTGCCGATGGGATCCATGCGTCGGTGCACCAGGACGACGAAGGTGGTCTGAACCCTGGGTTCTTCAAGCGATACGGCGTTCGGGTGGAGGTCCGTTCCGAGGATCTCGAGGATGCATTCGAAAGCCTCGGCATCGAGCGGGTCCACGTTCCTGGTCCGGTTGCCGAGGCGATGTTCCGTCACGCAGGATGGGCGCTTCCCAATGAGGCGTGTGGCTTGATCGGGTTGGACCCGGAGGGACGGCCCGCGATTGCGATGTGCCTCACCAATACCGACTTGAGTCCACGCCGGTTCACCATTGATCCGGTCGAACATTTCGGGGCGACGCGGTTCTGCGAGTCGATCGGTCTGACGGTCGGGGGTGTCTTCCACAGCCACGTCAAGACGCAGGCCGAGCCGTCACCCACGGACATCGCGTCAGGGCTGCCCCAGGATTGGCTCCATTTCATCGTCGGTCCTGTCATCGGGCGGCGTCCTGAGTTACGGGCGTTCCGGATCATCGACGACTCGGTCGCCGAGGTCTCCGTGTCGGTGCGCGGATAGAATCCGCACGATGGCCCGTTCCGAACACAACCGCGAGGCATACCGCCAATTGTTCGGAATCGTGGGCGCCGCGCTCCAGGCCTTTGCGCTGTTCATGATCGCGGCGTCGGGTCTGGTGGCACCGTGGTGGGTCGTTGCGGTGTTGCTTGTCGTCGGCCTCATTGCATGTGTGTGGTCCTGGCGCAGGTTCTCGGCCAGTTTCATGATGCCGACCGTTGTCGGGATCATCGTGTCTGTTGTGTGGATGGTTGTCATCGGTGTCGGGATGGGCCCGTTGGGTTGGTCCCCGTGAGACTCACGATTCTCGGTTCATCGGCAGGTACACCTACGCGCACGAATCCCGCTTCCGGGTATCTCGTCGAACATGACGACGCGTCGATTTGGCTTGATGCCGGAACCGGCACATTCATGGAACTCGCAGCGCGCGTCGACCCCGGGGAGCTCGATGCTGTCGTGCTGTCGCACACCCATGTCGACCACACGAGCGACCTGTTCGGTCTCTATGGGTATCTGGCGTATGGACCCTCGGGGAGGGTTCCCATCCCTGTCTATGTGACCGAGGGTGCCACCGAGAAGTTTGCGGCGTTCGCTGGTGCCACAGGCGAGCACATCTTCCATCATGTCCTTGACTTCCGTGAGGTCTCGCCCGGTGACACGGCGACGGTCGGACCGTTCGAGCTGACATTCGGCCCGTCGAAACACGCGGTCGCGAACAACACGGTCCGCATCGACGCAGGGGGTCGAACACTGGTCTACACGGGGGACACCGGTCCCAACCGCGAGCTCATGGAGGTCGCAAACGGCGCCGACCTGTTCCTCTGTGAAGCGACGCTCATCGACGACCGCACGGCCCAGACATACGAATTCCACCTGACGGCTTACGAAGCGGGGAAGATCGCGGCGTGGGGTGGTGCTGGTCAGTTGGTCCTGACACACATCTCGCACCAGGTCGATCCGAACGACTCGGTTGCCCAGGCAGGAGAACGGTTCGACGGACCGGTGACGTACGCTGCGCCCGGAATGGAATTCGAGGTATGACGATGGGGAGTTGCCATGCGTGAAGGCAGACGGGCGGACGAGCTTCGCAAGGTGACGATCACCCGTGGGTACACGGAGATGACACCCGGTTCGGTGCTGATCGAGATGGGGAGGACAAGGGTCCTGTGCACCGTGGCGATCGAGGATGCGGTCCCTCCTTGGGTGCGCAACTCGGGGAAGGGTTGGGTGACCGCGGAATATTCGATGCTCCCCGGTGCGAGCCCACAGCGCATCAAGCGGAGTTCGATATCGGGCGGGCGCACGAAGGAGATCCAGCGGCTCATCGGACGGTCGCTGCGTGCGGCCGTCGACATGGAAGCCATGGGTGAGTTGACGGCGCTCATCGACTGTGACGTACTCCAAGCTGACGGTGGGACCCGAACCGCATCCATCACCGGTGCGTGGATTGCACTCGCTGATGCGTTCGACGTATGGGTCGCCGAAGGGAAACTCGACTCCAGTCCGATTTCGGCGAACGTGGCTGCGATTTCGGTCGGTGTCGTGGATGGTCACGCGCTGTTGGATCTCGAGTACAGCGAGGACGCATCGGCCGATGTGGATGCGAACGTTGTCATGACCGGGGACGGCCGGATCATCGAGGTGCAAGGGACTGCCGAAGGGGAGCCGTTCGATCGAGCGATGCTCGATCTCATGCTCGACTATGCAAGTGTCGGGATAACCGATCTGGTGACGATGCAGAACGAGGCGAGACGGTGAAGCGACCCCATGGAGTCGTGGTGGCGTCGAAGAATCCCGACAAGATCGCCGAGGTACGAGCGGTCCTTGCGATGCTCGAGCCTCCCATTTCCGTTCTCACCGGCCACACATGGCCCGACATCGTTGAGACCGAGGACACGCTGGCGGGCAATGCCCTGCTCAAGGCACAGGCGGTTTGTCTGGCAACGGGTCACGCAGCCGTCGCCGATGACACCGGTCTCGAGATCGATGCACTCGACGGGGCGCCGGGCGTGCTCACGGCGAGGTACGCCGGACCCGAGGCGACCTACGACCAGAACGTCGACAAGGTGCTCGTGCTGATGGATGGCGTTGCGAATCGGACCGCCCGGTTCCGCACCGCCATCGCCCTGGTGACACCCAGTGGTGCCGAGCTTGTTGTCGAGGGGGTCCTTGAGGGTCGCATCCTGTCAGAACGCCGCGGGACGGGTGGTTTCGGTTACGACCCGATTTTCGAAACCGACGGTGCCTCACTCGCCGAGATGGGCACCGACCTCAAGAACCAGATCTCCCACCGAGCCGTCGCCCTCCAACTCCTCGCCGACCAACTCACCTGAGGGATGTTTCCGCGTACCCTGGGTTCGGCGGGTACATAAATGTAGGT
>CAZDIQ010000018.1:0-12083 GCA_964505525.1 uncultured Acidimicrobiaceae bacterium
TCCATGCGGGAAACTACGCGACCTTCCGGCGCGCCCGAAGGGCACGTATCGAGCGCCTCGCTCGCGATGTGTCGTTGTGGGAGCGCGAGGAACGAAGGCTGTATCGCGAATTCCGAACCTGGCAGGCAAGGGCGGGCTCGAGCGAGGCGGCAGCCCAGCGGATGCGCGTCGCCGAGGCACGGTGGCAGCGTTTCAAGGACGAAGGACCACCCGAGCTGCCCCCACCGGAACGTGAGATCTCACCCCAGTTCAAGGGGTCGCGTGCGGGCAAGGAGGCCATCCGCATCACGAACTTCGAGGTTCCCGACCTCATCCTGCCGTTCGACCTGTCCGTGTATCACGGGGACCGGATTGCCCTGCTGGGGGAGAACGGTGTCGGTAAGTCGACCTTGTTCAAGCTCCTCGTGGAGGACAAACTCCCCGACGGTGCCGAGGTCCGCTACGGCCCGAACGCGGTGGTCGGTTACTTCTCGCAGGAGAACACGCTGCCCGATGATGCCGGAAGCCTCAACGACATTCTTTCGAGAGAGTTCCCGAACGATCAGGTCATCCGATCGACGCTCGGTCGGTATGGACTCGCACGCCACGATCGGCACAAGTACGCAGAACTTTCGGGTGGGCAGAAGGCGCGGGTGCAACTGATCTTCATGGAACGACAGCAACCGAACCTGCTGTTCCTCGACGAACCGACCGACAACCTCGACCTCGAGTCGATCGAGGTGATCGAACGCGTCCTGTTGGATCTCGATGCCACGCAGATCGCCATCACCCACGACAGGGAGTTCACGCGGATCTTCGACAGGTGGATCGTGTTCGACAAGGATGGTCTCGTCGGGGAGGTGCTTGATCGACAACTCGCGGTCCGCATCGTGAGCGGTCGCCGGTTCTCGTTGCTCGACACCGAGGGCGTGAAGATCCTGACGCGGTACTGAACGACAGCGAGGTCGTCCATGTGCTGATATCGTCTCCCAAACCCACAAAGGACCACATGGACCTGACCGAAGCCCAGATCATCGCAGCGCAGTACGCACCACACGATTACTACGTCGAGTCGTACCGCGACATGGAGCGGATGTACCTACCGGCGCTCCTCAAATCGCTGGAGGGAATGCCGCCTTCGAGAGTCCTCGAAATCGGACCGGGCTGGGGCACCACGGCAGTGTGGCTCAAGGCCGAGGGACACGACGTGACGGTCGTCGATCTGATGCCACTCGGCACGTTCATGGCGCCCGAAATGTGCGAAACGTACGACATCACCTATGTGCATCACGACATCGAGGATTCCCCGTCGCCGGAGGGTCAGGATCTGGGTGAGTTCGACCTGATCATCATGACCCAGGTGATTCCGCACCTGTCGTGGCGCCCCGATCGAACCCTGCGCCACATCGCGTCACTTCTCAAGCCCGGTGCCGAATTCGTCACGTCGGTGCTTGATGTGAAGAACTACAAGAAGCTTGACAGCGCCTACGGATACGATTGGCACGATGTCCCGGAATGGCACACCGTCGAGAAGTCCGAGGACGTCGTCAAAGCGATGTACTCGAAGAAGATGTTCGCCTCCTTGCTCGCCACGAGCTTCTCACAGGTCAAAATCTGGAAACCGAGACGCTCAACGGTCCTGTTCGCCACAGCAAAGATCTGAACTCCCGCCAATCGGCGCGATCTTGTCTCCGCGTACCCTGGGTTCGGCGGGTACATATATGTGCTCTGGAGCCCACAGAATGGGGAATGTCCGTTCTGTGGGCTGGGGACCTACAAAAATGTACCCGCCGAACCCAGGGTACGCGAGAACATCCGCTCCATCCGCTGGTTGGTCGAGTGCCCATAATCCATGTTATGTAACATTGTGATACGCATGGGGCAGCATGTGTACCGGCCCACGGGGGATGTTGATTCCCCCCTGCCGAGAAATCGACGCTTCTCTTCCGAGCGATTCTCGGTGAATGGTGAGGACAACGTCCGGTTCGGGGTGTCAGAGCTTCAGACCGTCAGATTGTCCAGAGGTGTTCTTGGCGGTCGTTGAGCCAATCGACTCTGGTTCCGTCGAACCAGGCGTCTTGTTCGAGCATGAACCGGACCCGCTGGCCGCCCCATTCCTCGACGGTGGACTCCCCCATCAATTCGATGGAATACGCCGTGTTCGCATGCAGCACGTGGTCGCCTGCCCCTGGCACACCGCCCTGTTGATCCCACAGACCGATGGTCATGCCGGCGCCGTGGCCCTGCAGACCGATGCTGTGCGTATAGATGGTGGCGTCCAATCCCTCTTCGCGGCACTGTCCGAGGGCGGCTGCGAGGATCTCGTTCCCGGACCGACCGGTGACGAACTCGGCCATCAGGATGTCCTGGATCCGGTTGGCGGTGTGGATCCCTGCAGACAGCCCTGCAGGCGGCACGGTCTCACCGGGTGCAAGGACATAGGCATGCTCCTGCTGGTCGGTGCACATGCCCTCGAGGACGATCCCGAAGTCGACGTGGATCAGGTCCCCAGGACCGATCACGTCGGACTCCGACCCGCCCGCACGCTGGAGCGTCACCGATGGTTGGAACCAGGACCCGAGACCGGCATCGTGCACCGTTTGGCGGTACCACCACACGAGATCGTCGGTCGTCGTCTTCCCGGGTTCGATCGCCTCCCGACTCAGGCCGGTTCGCAGAATGGCATGCGCAGCAGCGGTGGCTCGTTCGAGCGTCGCCCGTTCCTCTGGCAGTCGCGTCTCGAGCCAGCGGACACCCAGAGGAGAGTCCGACACCAGACGCCCTCGCATCGACGGGGAAAGCGCCCCCAAGAGGGTCGTATGGAGTGTGGAGGTCAACCCGTCAGCGTGTGCATGATCCTGCGATGTGTCGATGGCGATCGTGGACGGATCGATCTCGTCCAACAACCCTGCGAGGCGACTCCACTGGTCGGGTTCGACGTCGGGATCCCACGCCGAGGGAAACAGATCACCAACGGGATACCGTGCCACCGCAAACCGCTCGGTAGGCGTCAGGACAAGCATGGTCGTCCTGCGAGCCGACAACCACTCCGCAGGAAGCATCGACGCAAGGACAGGTCCCTCGGCGTACTCGCGCCCGATGATGACCCACGCATCGATACCGGTCTCCTCCAACAGGGCCGGAACCAGCGTGTCGAGCCGCTTTCGCAGCAGTCGATTGTGCCGACCGGCTTCGGTTCTGAGATCGATCAAGGTGATGCCTCGCCTAGGCCTCGAGGGCGCCGATCGGGTCATCCGGCAGTGGCTGGATCACAGGGATGTTCCTGCGACGACGACGTGCGGGGACAAGGTCTCGCATCGCCTCAAGGCGACCGAAGCACAGCAGACGGTCATCGGCCTGCAGTTCGCGGTGTGGCCACGGGTTGGGTATGACGGACGTTCCGCGGGTCAGGGTCAGTACGGCGATGTCCTGATCGGCGAATCCGGTCTCGATCGTCTTGCCGACAAGCGAAGCCCCGTCCCTGACCTGGATCTCCGCAACACCGTATCCCGTACTCACCGTGAGACGCTGCCTGATGTCGAGCTCGGGGAACGCCACCTGGCTTGCGATGTAATCGACCATGGCGCCGGCGACATCGAGCTCGGTGGCACCTTCGATACCTTCCAGGCCGGGCGAGCTGTTCACTTCCATCACAAGCGGACCGTTGTCGCTCTCGAGCATGTCGACACCCGCGATGCGCAGACCCATGATCTGGGCCGACTGGACCGCCACCCGCTGGGTCTCCTCGTCGAGCTCGACAACCTCGGTCGTCCCGCCACGGTGCACGTTCGAGCGGAACTCGTCGCCCACCGCCCTTCGCCGCATGGCCGCGACAACCCGATCACCCACCACGAGCGCCCGAAGATCCTTGCCCTTCGACTCAGCAACGAAGCGTTGGATCAGGACGTTCTCCCGTTTCGAGTGGAGGGTCTCGATCACGGCCTCGGCCACCCTGATGTCAGGTGCAAGGATCACACCGATCCCCTGCGTTCCCTCGAGGAGTTTGATGACGACGGGCGCACCGCCGACCCTGTCGATGGCCGGTATCACGTCGTTGTGGTCCGTTACGAACATCGTCGCGGGAATGCCGACATCATGGCGCGACAGGATCTGGATCGCTCGCAGCTTGTCCCGCGAGTTCGCAATACCCGCAGCGGTGTTGGGCGTATACACATCCATCTGCTCGAACTGACGGACGACGGCCAGTCCGTAGAAGGTGATCGATGCCCCGATCCGGGGCAGGATCGCATCGAAGTCGTCGAGTGGCATTCCCCGGTACTGGAAGTCGGGTTCATCGCCTGACAGATCGATGGCGAACCGGAGGGTGTTGAGCACCCTGACATCGTGGCCGCGTTCACGTGCGGCGATGACGAGCCGCTGCGTCGAGTACGCATTGGGCGCCCGCGAGAGAATCGCCAGCTTCAATCTGGATTCCTTTCGGTATCGGGTGTGGGCTTGCCGGTGATGTACGACTGACTCGGATCGACCATGAATCGCTTGCGCAAAGCAGATCGTCCGAGCAGCATCCGGAAGCCCATCTGGTCCCTTCGCGTCAAGGTTATCTCGATCGGCCAGGTCGTCGCCCCGAGGCGGGCAGTCGTCTTGATCACCGGCCGTCGCTCGATTTTGCCGTTCGAGGACCTGACCTTGCGGAACCCGATGACCTGGGCGCGTACCTTTGCGGACCCCTTCGTCGATCGCTGCGAGGGGTGGAGTTCGAACGTCGCGTACGTGCCGGTCCCGTTCTCGGTGACCCGTAGTCGAAAGGCGTGCAGGGCCGACGTCTGGGCACCGGTATCGATCTTGACCTTCATCGATTTTGGTGAGAATTCAGGGAGTTCGATCCACTCCCGCCACCCGATGGTCTGGGGCGATTTCTTACGGCTGGCCACCACACGACACTACACGGGTTGTGGTCATTCAGAAGTGTCAGACGGGCGGATTCAGCTGACGGCTGCGAGGGTGTACGGGACCTTCCCGTCGCGGTTCGTACCATTGACGCTCGTGAGCTGATAGCTGACAACGGTGATCAACGCCTGGACCGGATCGGGATCGAACTGGGTGCCCGTGTGGGCGACAAGTTCCGAGATCGCATGATCGACCGGGAGAGCAGGCTGATACGGTCGGACACTCGTGATTGCATCGAACGCATCCGCTACGTGCAGGATGCGGGTCGGCATGTCGATCCGGTTCGCCGATACCCCATTCGGATAGCCGGTTCCGTCAAGACGTTCGTGGTGCATGAGTACGACTCGTGCGATTGCTGGGTCGACGAAGTTCTTGACGATGTCATAACCGAGTTGTGGGTGGCGACGCATCTCCACCCATTCGTCGGAATCGAGTGGTCCGGGTTTGCCGAGGACGAACGGGTCGATGCTGACCTTCCCGATATCGTGGACCCTTGCCGCCAATGCCACGATATTGATGGTTTCTTCCTCCAGATCCATCGCGTTCGCGATGGCAACGGCGATGTTCGCCGTGCGGATTCCATGGCTTTCAAGGTCCCGAGGTTCCTCCGCAGCCAGAAAATTGTTCAATCCGGTGGTTGGTTCTTCCATAGCACTACCCAGCGTGGCATAGCCACTACAATATGCAATGGGTCGGTCGACCCGCTTTGCTGGTTTTCGGTCTTTGGCTCGATGTCCTGTAGGTTGTTGTCTATGCGAACCGTATTGTTTCTTCGGCGTGTGAACGTGGACGGAAGCCGACTCAAGATGTCGGATCTGCTCGCCACGGTGGCCGACGCCGGCTATCCGGAGGCCGTATCTGTCGTAGCGTCAGGAAACATCATCGTTTCGTCGGACATCTTCGTCGACACTGATGCTGTCGTGGCTGCGATCGAGGCCAACCACGGGTTCACATCGGAGATATTCGCTCGCTTGGAACACGAAGTGCGGGTGCTCCCGAAGATCAATCCGTTCGCCGGACACCCGGGGAAGGTCGAAGTCGTGTTCCTTCCCGAGAGTCCGTCCAGAAGCGTCATCGACAAGGTCGCAGAAATCGCAACCGGCCCGGACCTCCTCAGGGTGGTCGGAAGCGAGATCTTCTGGCATCGCCCCCTCCCCCTCCAGCCCACGATCCCCAAAGAGACCGACCTGCGCAAGGCGATCGAGACCGCAAGCACCCGTCGGACACTTGCCACCGTCGAGCGGGTGATCGCCAAGCTCGACCTGATGTCGCCCTAGCGGTGGTCGCACAGCATCCGCCTCCATGGCATTCTGGTGCACGATGAAGCGACAGAGGCCGAAGTGGAACGAACTCGCGCCCCTGCTCAAGCCGCAACCGAGGACCGGTACTCGGCTCGAACGGCGACTGGCGAGGGCAGCGGACATAGCCGACCTGCGAAAGCGCGGGCGTCTCATGACACCGCGTGCCGCGTTCGACTATGTCGATGGGGCCGCTGATGACGAACTCAGTCTGAAGCGATCGAGGGATCTCTTCAGGAACCTCGAGTTCGTACCAAACGTGCTTCGGGACGTGTCCGGTTGCGACCCCTCCACCGAGATCCTCGGCAAGCCATCGGCGTTCCCTTTCGGATTTGCGCCGACAGGCTTCACCCGGATGATGCATCACGAAGGCGAGCCGGCAGTCGGTCGGGTGGCCCAGGACTTCGGGATCCCCTATGCCTTGTCGACCATGGGCACAACGACGCCCGAACGACTCGCACAGGCCGCACCGAACGCCGATCTGTGGTTCCAGCTCTACGTGTGGAAGGACCGCACGGTCTCGGAGGCGTTGATCGCCCGCGTGCGGGAGTCGGGTTTCCGCGCTCTTGTGTTCACGGTCGATCTCCCTGTCGGGGGCGCTCGGCGACGCGATATGCGCAATGGCATGTCGATTCCACCGAACCTGACCGTGCGGACGTTTCTCGATGGAGCCATGCACCCACGGTGGTGGTACAACTTCCTCACGACCGAACCGCTGAGCTTTGCGTCGCTTGAATCGACGGACGGGACGGTTGTCAATACGACCGACCGCTTCTTCGATGCCGCACTCACCTTCGACGACCTGGCGTGGCTCCGATCCCAATGGGACGGCCCGATCGTCGTCAAGGGCGTCCAGAACGTCGAGGACGCCCGCAAGGCGGTCGATGCAGGGGCGGACGGGATCGTCGTGTCGAACCACGGCGGACGCCAGCTCGATCGGTCGCCTGTCCCCCTCAGACTCGTCGGCCCTACCGTGGAAGCGGTCGGGCGAGACGCGGAGGTCTTCGTCGACGGTGGCATCATGAACGGAGCCGACATCGTGGCGTCAGTGGCACTCGGCGCCCGAGCGGCGTTCGTCGGGAGGGCATACCTGTACGGGCTCATGGCGGGCGGCGAGGCAGGAGTGCGGCGCGCCGCCGAGATCCTCACCGCCGACATCGTGCGAACCATGAAGCTCCTCGGCGTCCAGACCGTTGCTGACCTCAATCCCGACCACGTGCGCCTTCCGGGTGAAGGCACATGAGGGCTGCGGTCTTCGAGGCCTTCGGAGCACCGATCGAGGTCACGGACGTGGCGGATCCCACCCCGACGCACGACGGTGTGGTCATCCGGGTGCGGGCGAACGGGGTCTGCCGCAGCGATTGGCACGGGTGGAAAGGCCACGATCCGACGATCGCACTCCCCCACGTCCCGGGACACGAGATGGCTGGCGTTGTCGTTGGCGTCGGTTCGTCGGTCGACCGCTTCAGGGTCGGTGATCGTGTCACGGCTCCTTTCGTTCTCGGGTGTGGGGCGTGTTCCCAGTGCACGACCGGGAACCAGCAGGTGTGCGACAACCAGGTGCAGGCCGGATTCAACCTGTGGGGGTCGATGGCCGAATTCGTCGCCCTCCCGTATGCGGATGAGAACCTCGTCGTGCTCCCCGATACGATGACCTTCGAGACCGCTGCCGGGCTCGGTTGTCGGTTCGCAACGGCGTTCCGTGCCGTTGTGGATCAGGGCGAGGTCAACGAGTCGACGACGCTCGCCGTGTGGGGATGCGGGGGTGTCGGTCTGTCAGCCGTCATGATCGCCGCGAGTCTCGGGGCGACGGTCGTTGCGATCGATATCAACGAGGCCGCACTCGACCTCGCCTCGACGTTCGGAGCTGCCCATGTCGTCAATGCCGCACGGCACGATCGCCCGTCCGATGTGGTCAAGGAGCTGACCGACGGCGGCGTGGAGGTTTCGATCGATGCGCTCGGTTCCACCCAGACTGCGGTGAACTCCATCCGGAGCGTTGCGAAACGCGGGCGTCACATCCAGGTAGGTCTCATGATCGGCGAGGACGCACGACCGGTGATTCCCATGTGGATGCTCCACGCCAACGAGATCGAGCTCCACGGCTCCCACGGCATGCAAGCCCACCGGTACCCCGACATGCTCGCCATGGTTGCGGAAGGAAAACTCAAGCCTGATGCACTCGTGTCGGAGTTGCTCACGCTCTCAAGCGGCGCCGACCGTGTGATGCGAATGGACAGTTTCCCCGGAACAGGATTCGCGGTGGTCAACGACTTCGCCAACTGACAATCACCACCGATCCATCAGACCGGAACTGTCGTGCAGCACCGGTCTTAGCCTCTGATGACATTCCTTGGGATTCCACTTGCACCGACCCGACATTGACAAACGCCTCTTCACGATCCTGTTGATCGTGTTCGTCCAGATGGTCGGAGCGGGGATGATCCTGCCGATTCTGCCCCTCTACGCCCAGGGACATTTCAACATGTCGCCGACGACGGTCACCCTCCTCGTGGCGTCCTTCTTCGGTGCGCAGTTCATCGGCGGTCCCATTCTTGGTCGGTGGAGCGATCGGATCGGACGGGTGCCCGTGCTGATCTTTTCACAGATCGGAACGGTCATCGCCTTTGCCGCGTTCGGTCTCGCCACCGCTCCTTGGATGTTGTTCGCAGCGAGATTCTTCGACGGTCTCACCGGTGGCAACATCGTGGTCGCACAGGCGTACGTCACCGACGTGACTCCGCGTGAGCGGCGTGCCCAGGCCCTCGGGCTCATCTCCGCGATGTTCGGTCTCGCATTCATCATCGGACCACTCGTCGGCGGACTCCTGGTCGGACTCGGGGCGAGAGTGCCGTACTTCATTGCTGCCGGTGCTGCCGCGATCGTCGTGGCGCTGACGGTCCTGACGCTTGATGAGTCCATGACGGCCGAACAGCGTGAGGAGCTCCGCACCCGGGCGGTGAAGTTGACGTTCAAGGCAGCGCTCGCCATCCGCCCGCTTGTGTACGTTCTCCTGATCGCATTCACCATCCAGTTCGCACTCGGGTTGGTCATCTCCACACTCGCACTGTTCGGCGACGCGGTGCTGTTCGACTCGAACCCGGAGCTCGGTGTCGGTGTGATTCTCGCATTCGTCGGTCTTTCCCAGATCATCACCCAAACAGCGATCCTGCCGAGGGCGATCCGGCGTCTCGGGGAGGAACGTCTCATCGTGTTCGGTGTGGTGATCCGCTGCATCGGTCTGGTCATCTATTCGGTCATGGTCACCCCGTGGATGGCGGTCATGGGAGGCATCTTCTTCTCGATGGGCGGTGGCTTGACCGTTCCCCCGTCGCAGTCGGTTGCCACCAAGGTGGTGGACGATTCCAAACGAGGCGGTGTTCTCGGGGCGTTCCAGGCCGTGACATCGTTGGCGGTCATCTTCGCCACCGCGATCGCAGGGATGCTCTTCGCCGTCTACCCGCACCTTCCGAGCCGAGTCGGTTTGGGAGCGTCTATCTTGTGCCTCCTTCCCGCCTTGGCGCTCAGGAGGACTGTCGCGAAGCGGGTCCGGGTCGAGACCTGAGGAGTTTCAATGGGAGCAATCGGATTCGTCGGTCTCGGCATCATGGGTCAATCCATGGCGATCAATCTCGTGCGGGGCGGACACGACGTCACGGTGTGGAATCGCACGGCGTCGAGGACCGAACCGGTCGCGGCCGAGGGAGGCGTGGTCGCCGGGTCTGCCCGTCAGGTAGCCGAATCCTGTGACATCGTCATGGTCTGTGTCTCGGACACGCCCGACGTCGAAGCGGTCGTCTTCGGACCTGACGGGATAGCCGAAGGCGTCCGTGCTGGATCGTTGATCGTGGATCACTCGACGATCAGCGCGTCCGCAACCAAGGGATTCGCCGAACGCATCCGCGAACTCGGCGGGTCGTGGCTCGACGCACCGGTAAGCGGCGGTGCCGAGGGAGCGAGGAACGCAACCCTCAGCATCATGATCGGAGGCGACGAAGCCGATGTGGCGAGAGCACTCCCCTACCTCGAGTCCGTCGGCAAGACGATCACCCATGTGGGCGCCCAGGGTGCGGGACAACTGGCCAAGGCGGTCAACCAGGTGTTGGTCGTCGTCAACCAGCTCGCGGTCTCGGAGGCACTGTTGCTTGCCCAGGCAGGGGATCTCGACCTCGAGACCACGCTGCGGGCGGTCGAGCAGGGCGCAGCGGGTTCGTGGATGCTGTCGAACCGAGGGCCGCAGATGATCGAACGCGATTGGAACCCGGGATTCACGATCGATCTCCAACAGAAGGACCTGCGGCTCGTGCTCGACACCGCCGACGATCTCGGGGTGCCGCTGCCCGGTACGGCTCTCGTGTTCCAGCTTTATCGGGCGCTCCAGAAGCGCGGTCTCGGCGCGGAGGGCAACCACGCGCTCGTCAAAGCGCTCGAGGAATTGTCGGGTATCGAGATCGGCTCCCATGACTGAGGACGATCGTCCCGTCGGGGTCGGTCCCCATCCGCAACCATGGCCCGAGGGGGAACAGTACGACGCCGCACTATTGGCGAACGGTGACCAGCGGAATGTGACGGACGAGTACCGCTACTGGACACGCGAGGCGATCGTCGAGGACCTTGATACCAAGCGTCACCCGTTCCATGTCGCCATCGAGAACTGGCAGCACGATTTCAACATCGGCACGGTTGTTCGCAACGCGAACGCATTCCTTGCCCACTCGGTGCACATCATCGGGCGGAGGCGTTGGAATCGCAGGGGCGCCATGGTCACGGACCGGTATCAGCACATCGTCCACCACGACACCATCGAGGCGTTCGGCGAATTCGCCGCTGCCCAGGGACTGCCCGTGATCGGCATCGACATCATCGACGGCTCGACCCCGATCGAGTCGGCCATCATTCCTGAGCGATGCGTGCTTGCGTTCGGCCAGGAGGGACCCGGGCTATCACCCGAGATGGTCGATCTGGCCGAAGCCGTCCATCAGATCTCCCAGTTCGGGTCGACCCGGTCGATCAACGTGGGGGTGGCAAGCGGCATTGCGATGCACACCTGGGTGACCCAGCATCGGACGTTCGTGTAGCGCCAGCTAGCGCGGTGGCATCCGCAGGGCGCCATCCATGCGGATGGTCTCACCGTTCATGTAGCCGTTTTCGATGAGATCGATCGCGAGTGTGGCGTAGTCGTCGGGTGTGCCGAGGCGCTTGGGGAACGGAACCCCTGCCGCGAGCGCCTCTCGCATCTCCTCGTTGAGACCGGCAAGCAGTGGTGTGTCGATGATGCCGGGCGCGATCGTGTTCACCCTGATCCCGACGCTCGAAAGGTCACGGGCCATCGGGAGGGTCATGCCCACGATGCCGCCCTTCGATGCCGAGTACGCCGTCTGTCCGATCTGGCCGTCGAACGCAGCCACCGACGCCGTATGGATGATCACACCGCGTTCGTCGTACTCGAGCGGCTCGGTACGCGCCATGGCGGCTGCAGCGTGTGCCGCCACGTTGTAACTCCCGATGAGATTGATGGTGATGACCCTCGTGAAACCTGCGAGATCGGCGGGTGTCCCGTCGCGGTCGATGGTTCGTTGTCCCAGCCCGATCCCTGCGCAGTTGACGGCGATGCGAAGCGGTGCGCCCTCCCCCGCGAGATCGACGGCCGCCGCTACGTCATCCGTATCGGTGACGTCCGTGCGTACGAACTTCGTCGAACCTCCGAGGGACGCCGCATACTCAGTGCCGGCCTCCTCGTTGAGATCGACGATGGTGACGTCTGCCCCGGCATGTACCAATGCCGCCGCGGTTGCCGCACCGAGTCCGGATGCGCCACCAGTGACCAATGCTGCGGTTCCGGTTATGTCCATGCCGGCATGGTAACTCGCACCGAAAGCCGAGCATCGGGTACATTTC
>CAZDIQ010000018.1:12183-26995 GCA_964505525.1 uncultured Acidimicrobiaceae bacterium
TATGTCCATGCCGGCATGGTAACTCGCACCGAAAGCCGAGCATCGGGTACATTTCGCCCATGGACACGACATCGATCGATACCGACCTCAAGACGCTCCAGGACAACAAGGATCGGTGGGCCGAACTGCCGATCGTCGACAAGATCGCTCATCTCGATGCGATCAAAGCCAACACCGTGCGGCTTGCCCGCAGATGGGTCGAACTCGCGGTGGAAGCCAAAGGTCTGACGATGGATGACCCACGAGCCGGTGAGGAATGGACAGGAGGCCCGTTCTCGGTGCTCTGGCTGCTCCGTGATCTCAGGACCACCCTCGTGCGCCTCTCGAGCGGTGTTCCCGTGCTCGACGGATACACCACGCGGGCTCTGCCTTCCGGCCAGGTCGCGGTTGACGTGTTTCCGAGGGACTTGGACGAGGCATTGCTGTTCTCCGGCGTGACGGCGCAGGTCTGGATGCAGCCCGACGTGACCCTTGAGACCCTGGAGGCTTCGACCGCAGGGTTCTACCGCGGAAAGGACAGCGGTGACGTACGTGTCGTGCTCGGTGCAGGCAACGTCTCATCGATTGCCGTGCTCGACGTCGTGCACGCCATGTTCAACGACGGTGCGGTGGCGTTATTGAAGATGAATCCGGTCAACGACTACCTGGGACCGGTCTTCGAGGAGATCTTCGCCGATCTCGTGTCCGAAGGTTTCGTCCGATTCGCTTACGGTGGTGCCGATGTCGGTGAGTACCTGACCGAGCACGATGATGTCGAATCCGTGCATATCACGGGCGGCATCGGCACATACAACACCATCGTGTTCGGCCCCGGTCCAGACGGTGAGGCCCGGCGGGCGACGGACTCGCCACGGATCGACAAGCCGGTACTCGCCGAGTTGGGCGGGGTGACACCGGTGATGGTGGTCCCTGGCAAATGGTCGGCGAAAGACATCCGATTCCAGGCGGAACACATCGTCAGCCAGAAGATGCACAACTCGGGGTTCAATTGCATCGGCGCGCAGGTGCTCGTCCTCGCCGAGGAGTGGGACCAGGCTGACGACCTCGTGGACGCCATCCGTGAGGTGCTCTCAGAGACACCGGGACGCCAGCCGTATTACCCGGGTTCCTCCGAACGATCCGAACGCATGGCCGCTGCATCGGACGACGTCGAGGTCATCGGTGGCGTCTACCCGAAGTACCTCATCCCCCACGTCGATGCCGACGAGACATCAAGCACATGGTTCACCACGGAGACATTCGGTCCGATGCTCGCCGTTACGAGGCTCGCAGGCAAGGACCCCGGTTCGTTCCTTGCCAACGCCGTCGACTTCGCCAACTCGACCCTTTCGGGCACGCTCGGGGCGAATCTCCTCATCGACCCAGCAACGGCAAGGGGCCACCAGGACGAGCTCGATCAGGCGTTGTCGGACCTCGACTACGGGACCATCGCCGTCAACGCCTGGTCAGGCGTCGCCTACTTCATGTCGAAGTGTGCCTGGGGTGCATTCCCGGGTCACACGAGGGCCGACGTCGGCAGCGGTATCGGGTTCGTGCACAACGCACTCATGTTCGACAAACCGCAGAAGTCGATCGTGACCGGACCGTTCGCCCCCGCACCACGGACCTTCGCCAAGGGCGACTTCCATCTCGGTCCGAAGATGGTGTACTTCGTCACGAACAAGCAGGCCCACGTGGTCGGCGAGAAGCTGATCGACTACTGCGATCGACCGACGAAGAGGAAGCTCGCGAGCATCGCACTGTCAGCTTCACGAGGCTGATCGCTGAACGCCCATTTCGAGCAGGACCGGTGTGATTTCACCGATCGGCAGACCCATCACGTTGGCACGCGATCCGACGACGCGTTCGATCAGCCAGCCGTCGTCGCCCTGGATTCCGTACGCCCCTGCCTTGTCCATCGGGTCGGTTCGCGTCACATAGTCCGATAGCTCGGATGCGGTCCGCTGTCTGAAGGTGACCTTGGTCTCGGTGATACCGAACTCGGCGACGTCTCCCCGTCGGACGGTCCAGCCGGTGAGAACCGAGTGCGATCTTCCTTGGAGCGACATGAGGAGATTCACGGCATCGGTGTGGTCGGTCGGCTTGCCGAGCATCTCGCCATCGCGAACGACCGTCGTGTCGGCACCGAGGATCACATCGGCTCCGAGTCCGGGTATCGCGGCTTTGGCCTCCGCAAGCCGGAGGACCATCGCTGCCGGCTCCTCCTTGCGCAGTGGCGTCTCATCGATCTCGGGGTACACGACCTCGAATACGAAACCGGCGGCGGAAAGCAGAAGACTCCTCCGGGGTGACCCGGATGCGAGGATCAGGGCTGGTCGAGCGTCCTGCATCCTGTCTAGGCGAAGGCGGAAAGGCCGGTGATTGCCTGTCCGAGGACGAGCGTGTGGATCTCGTTCGTGCCCTCGTAGGTGTAGACCGACTCAAGATTGTTCATGTGCCTGACGACCGGGTACTCGAGCGTGATGCCGTTCGCCCCGAGGACGCTCCTTGCCTCCCGGGCCGTCTCGAGCGCCATGCGGACGTTCGTCAGCTTTCCGAAGTTGATGTGTTCTGCAGACAGTGTCCCCTCGTCGCGCTTGCGACCGAGGTGCATCGCAAGCAGCATGCCCTGGTTGACCCCGATCATCATCTCGACGAGCTTGCGCTGCGTGAGTTGGAACGCCCCGATGGGTTTGTCGAACTGGATCCGCTCCAGGGAATACGACAGAGCCGCCTCGTAACAGGCCCGTGCAGCCCCAACAGCACCGAACATGATCCCGAACCTGGCTTCGTTGAGACACGACAGTGGACCTTTGAGGCCGCGCACCTCGGGAAGGATGGCATCGGCAGGGAGCCTGACGTTGTCGAAGACAAGCTCGCTCGTCACCGAAGCGCGAAGCGACAACTTCTTGTGGATCAGATTCGCCGTGAAGCCCTTCGAGTCCGTCGGGACGATGAACCCGCGGATTCCTTCGTCCGTGCCAGCCCACACCACAGCCACGTCGGCAATCGAGCCGTTCGTGATCCACATCTTGGATCCGTTGAGGATCCAGTCGTCACCGTCACGTCTCGCGTTGGTACGCATGGACCCCGGGTCCGAACCCGAATCGGGTTCCGTGAGCCCGAAACACCCGATCAGATCACCTGCAGCCATTCCGGGGAGCCACTGCTGTTTCTGCTCCTCGGAACCGAACGCCCAGATCGGGTACATGGCAAGGGAACCCTGGACCGACACGAAGCTCCGAACACCGCTGTCCCCCGCCTCGAGCTCGGTACATGCCAATCCATATTGGACCGCCGACGTCCCCGCACAGCCGTAGCCATCGAGATGCATACCGAGGAGACCCATGTCACCCATCTCCTTGATGAGTTCACGGGGGAACCGGCCTTCGTCGAACCAGTCGCCGATGTTGGGCGTGACCCGTTCGGCGACATACTGACGCACGGTGTCGCGAAGGAGCCGTTCTTCCGCGTCGAGCAGGTCGTCGATCTGGAGGAAATCGAGGGGATCGAGCTTTCCCGGGGAGATTGCGTTGGCCATGGTTCTCACTCACCTGTGTCGGTCGGTCACCCGATGATAGGTCTCAGAACAGGCTCAGCGGCTCAGGTTCCTCGTCGCAACCCTCGATCCCGGTCCACGGGATGCCACCCATGTAGGCCCAGGTACGCCGATGCAGGGTCGACGGACCGAGTGCTTTGAGCGCCGCACGATGTCGGGGGCTCGGGTACCCCTTGTTGGAGTCGAAGCCGTACCACGGGTAGTCGACCGATGCCGCGCGCATCATCCGGTCGCGCGTGACCTTGGCGATGATGGATGCGGCGGCGATGCTCAACGATCGTCTGTCCCCCCGCACGATCTTCGTTGTGCTCCCGCGTTCGACGAAGTCCCAGTTCCCGTCGACGAGCGAGTGATGGGGCTCGACGCCGAGGGCCTCGATGGCACGGTTGGTTGCCAGTCGCTGGGCATCTGACATGCCGAGCTCGTCGCACTCGGCGGCGGTCGCATGGCCGACCGCCCAGATCTCCGCCCAATCGGTGATCCGATCGATCAGGGCTTCGCGTTCGGGTTCCGTGAGCTGTTTGGAGTCACGGATCTTGTAGACGCGCTGGTCCTTCGGGATCACAACCGCGCCGACCGTGAGCGGCCCAGCCCACGCACCCTTGCCGACCTCGTCGAATCCGACGACGACATCCTGACCCGCTTCCCAGTGGGATTGCTCGATATCGATACGCGGAGCGGAGGTCCTGAGCGACGGTCTCAGCTTCGGAACGGTGGTCATGCCCACACACTACAAAGGACCCGTGACACACGACGGACCGACGTCGCATTTCGCGCGCCCGTCCGATCGCTAGAGCTCCAATCCGTCGTATGCGATCGTGTAGCCGGCGCTCACGGCCATGGTTGCGATCCCCGAGGTCGCGTCGGCGAGTTTGTTTGTGTGGTTGATGTGGCTGAGGACGATCCTCGTGGATTGCGTCAGGTGCGCGAATCGTTCGATGGTCTCGGGAACAAGAGGGTGCGGCACGGCCGCCATGTCCCTGCCGGAGAGCTCGTCCGGCGACGAGAACGTTGCATCGAGGATTGCTATCTCGTGTCGCGCGATGGTGGCTTCGGCATCGGACCATGGTTCCCACGCATCGATGTCGGGGAGGTACAGCAGGTACGGGTGACCATCGATGCCGACCGAAAGGGCGACGGTGTCGGTGTGTTCGGCACGATGTGGGACGGGAATCGCAGTGATCGAAAGGGACGGGTCGATCTCCACCGCGGGATCGAGGGGCGTCGGATGCAAATGACCCTCATTGAGCAGTGTCCGCCATGGCTCGTTCCCCGACATGAATCCGAGGAACGATGCGGTCGCCACCAACGGGAGCGCTTGTTCTGACATTGACTCCTTACCGAAATGCAGCATCCCTCCGTAGTGACCCATGTGCCCATGGGTGACGGCGACCGCATCCACGAATCGTCGACGATCGGTCGGATAGAGACCCCACGAGACCAAGAGCCTGCCCTGAAGCCGGATGTCCGGCGAGACATCGAGCAACACGACCGCACCAGCGGGCGAAACGACCGCGACACTTGAAGCAGTGCGGTCAGGGCCGACCCCCGTGCAGTGCCCGAGTTGTGGCGACCCGCCGTCCTGGCCCGATCCGAGTACGAGAATGGAAGGATGCATGGTCGCTATTGTCCCATGAGTCGACGAGGAGATACGTATGGAACTTCGAAGTGACTCGTTCAACGATGGTCAACCCGGCGATGACCGCCTCGCACTTGCGACACCGGCCGCCGAGGGCAACGTGGAACTCAGCCAGAACCGCAATCCGCATCTTGCATGGGACGCCGTCGAGGGAGCGGGATCGTACGTCGTGACCTGCATCGACATCGACTGTCCGAGTGCTGGCGACGACGTCAACAAGGATGATCGCGAGGTGCCCTCGACGCTGCCTCGGGTCGAGTTCGTCCATTGGCTGCTCGCCGACCTTGATGTCACGGAGATTCCGGAGGCCTCCCAATCGGATTCGGTTGTCGCCGGGGGCAGACCCGCTGATGCCGCACCGATCGGGAACCACGGCATCAACGACTACACGGACTGGTTCGCAGACGACCCCGATATGGGAGGAACGTGGCACGGATACGACGGCCCCGCTCCCCCGTGGAACGACTCGATCCCGCACCGGTACATCTTCACCGTCCACGCCCTCGACACGGAATCGACCGGTCTTGAGCCCGGGTTCTCGAAGTCGGAGCTCGACGCCGTCGTTGCGGAACATGCGATCGATTCCGCCTCCCTGACGATGACCTACACGCTCAATCCCCGTCTTCGATGACGCCAAACGATCGTGAAGTACTGAAACAGCTGCCCAAAGCGGTCCTGCACGAACACCTCGACGGTGGATTGCGGGTCGCAACAATCCTTGAACTCGCAGACCAGGTCGGATACACCGCTCTCCCGAGCACCGATGAGGATGCGCTGCGTGCCTGGTTCTTCCAAGGCGATTCGGGGTCCCTGGAGAGCTACCTCGCCGCGTTCGAGCACACGATCGGCGTCATGCAGACCCAGGACAACATCAGTCGGGTGGCGTTCGAGTCGGTCGAGGACCTCGCGAATGACGGGGTCGTCTATGCCGAGATCCGATTCGCACCGTCACTCAACACCGCCGGCGGGCTTGCGGTGGAGGGTGTCATCGAAGCAGCGCACGACGGCTTCGCACGCGCATCCCGCGAGTATCCGATCGTTGTCGGGATGATCGTGACCGCCATGCGCAACCAGCCCGACAGTGCCTCCATCGCACGCACGGCTACCAGGTCGAGACATCTCGGAGTCGTCGGGTTCGATCTCGCCGGACCCGAGGTCGGGTTTCCGGTTACGTTGCACGTCGAGGCCTGTCGTATCGCGCGAGAAGCGGGCCTCGGAGTCTCGATCCACGCCGGTGAGGCAGACGGCCCGCACTCCATGTGGGAGGCCATCAACGTTGGTGGTGCACACCGCATTGCGCACGGGGTCAGGGTCGCGGAGGACACGGACTTCGACGGAAAGCAGATCACGGCGCTCGGTTCGTTTGCGTCCATGGTGAGGGACCGACAGATCCCGCTCGAGATGGCGGTCAGCTCGAACGTCCATACCGGTGCGTTCCCCGACACTGCCGCGCACCCCATCGGAGCGCTGTATCGCAACGGCTTCAACGTCTCGATCAACACCGACAACCGACTGATGTCGGGGGTCACCCTCACGGACGAGTGCGCGCTGGTGTCGGACACCTTCGGTCTCCTACCCGATGACCTCGGTCGGTTGACGGTGAGGGCGATCGAGGCCGGCTTTGTCGACCATCCGACCCGCCAAGAGTTGATCAACGATGTGGTCGTCCCTGCGTACGGGTTGCCGGCGAACCGCGATGCGCGCCCGGCAGTGTGAGCTCAGTGGAGCTTGGCGTTGATCCAGTCGATGACATCGCCGATGACCTGGTCACCCTCCGGCTCGTTGTGGCTTTCGTGTCGCAGCCCGGGGAGTACCCGACGTTCGACACCCGAGGATGCCGCGAGTGGTGCCGATGCCGCTGTGGGAACGAGCACATCGTCGGCACCGTGATACACGAGGGTCGGGACAGGGATCTCATCCGCTCGCCCGCGCACTCTCGACATCTCGGCGAAGGTTGCCTTGCCGAAACGCAGCGTGCCTTTCGTGTGGACGAGCTCGTCGGCCTTGTAGGCCTCGCCAACTGACGGATCCCTCGAGAGGTGCTCACCGTTGATCGTGTTGTCGACGCGCACGTTGCCCGCAAATCCACCCAGGGCGTTGGCGACACCCTTGAGGAGTGCCGGCAGCCCGCTGTCGAGGGCAGGGGCGGACAGGACGGCAATGTTCGGGATCGGTTCGTGGCGGTCGATGAGGTACCCAGAGCACAGGAGGCCGCCCAAGGAGTGGCCCATGAGTACCCACGGTCGGCCTGTGGAGGCGACTGTTGCGGCAGCTACTTCGGCGATGTCTTCGTGGAACGTCTCGAAGTTCGCGATGTCGAGTTGCGGTCCACCGGATCGTCCGTGGCCGCGCAGGTCGAAGAGGGTCACGTTCGCGCCGTTTGCCGCGAACAGGTCGGCCTGGTGGGTCCATCGCCCCGAGTGCTCGCCGACCCCGTGTACCAGGAGCAACTCATGGCGTGGCTGTGATGCCGTCACCGTTCGCACATACAGGTCGATGCCATCTGACGCCGTGATCGACCGGGTTTCGTACGTCATGCGGTTTCCTTTGTGAGCGATGCCATTGCAGCCCCGACGATACCTGCGCTGTTGCGCAGGACCGCGGGAACGATCGGCGTGTCGAAGGTGAAGGAGTCCTTGAACTCGTCGAACCTCTCTGAGATGCCGCCACCCATGACGATGAGTGACGGTGAGAAGATGAAATCGATGTGCGAGATGACTGCATTGGCACGCTGAGCCCATTCGTCGAGGTCCATGTTGTCCTCCTCGACCAGGCGACCCGCCGCATAGTGTTCGAGATCCATGCCCGAGAATTCGAGGTGTCCGAACTCGGTGTTGGGGACGAGGACACCGTCGACGAGCATCGCCGATCCGATTCCCGTGCCGAACGTGAGAACGATCACCGTGCCCGCTTGCTGGTGGCCGGCTCCGTACCTGGCCTCGGCGAGCCCTGCCGCATCGGCATCATTGAGCACGTGGAACGTACCGCCATGGCCCTCGGTGAGATACCGGTCGACGTCGAATCGCGTCCAATCCCCCGCCAGATTCACGGCGGAGCGGACCACTCCGTTCGTGACGACGCCGGGAACCGCGATGCCTACGGGACCGGACCACCCGAAGTGGTCGATGATGTCCCCCGCCACAGCCAACACGTCCTGGGGAGATGACTGTGGTGTCGGAATGCGGTATCGCTCCGTCGTGAGGGCTCCCGTTTCCAGGTCGACGATGGCGCCCTTGACACCCGATCCTCCGATGTCGATTCCGAACGCCTTCACGAGGGGGAGCCCGTCGTGAGAAGGCGCAACGTGTCGTCGGCAAAGTTCGAGCGCGTCTGCCAGAGCTCTTCTCGGAACGTCAGGACGACGCCGCCGGGGAACTCCCCGAGTCGATCGGGAACGCGGTCGACTCCCGGGGTCTCGAGATCCTCTGCGAGCCCTTTCGGTGTCAACACGATCGCGCGGGAGGTCTCGAACGGTGTCGCAGCGACGATGCCCGGTTCCTGCTCAAGCGATCGGACGAACTTGCGGAACCAACTGAACATCTGTTCGAGTACCTCGGGATCGGTTTGTGCACCGTACCCACGCACGTCACCGTCGGGTGGCTCCGTTGCGAGTGTGCGGTCCCACCGGACGATGTCGCCCTCGTGGATGGGTTCCAGGCGACCCGCAAGGTTCGGCCACTCGGTCACGACCGTGGCACCTTTCGGGGACACTGCTCGGATCGGCGTGCCTTTGACGTGTGGCAGTTCCCTGATGCCTTCTGTGGATTCGTCCATCGTTCCATCCGGCGCTATCGGGCGCAGTCGGGAGAACCAGAGTTCGGTCCTGGCTGTCACCGGTCTATGAACGGAAGCTTGGCGAAGGTGGCCTCGACCGGTTTGTCACGGATGGTGACCTCCATCGCCTCGTGTGCCTGTGGTGGTGGCGTGACGAGTGCCAGCCCGATACCGTGGCCGAGCGATGGCGAGAAATTGCCGGAGGTGACGACACCGTTGCCTGTATCCGTCGATACGGCGTACCCGTGTCGGGGTATGGCTCGTCCTTCGGTCGTGAAGGCGACGAGTTTCGCAGGGAGATTCTCCTTGATGTCTATGAGCGCATTCCGACCCACGAATTCGTGGTCCCAGGCGACGACCCAACCGAGCCCTGCCTCAAGCGGGGAAATCGTATCGTTGAGATCCTGTCCCCACAGGGGATATCCCATCTCCAGTCGAAGTGTGTCCCTGGCACCGAGCCCAGCGGGGAGGGCGCCCGCCGCAACGCATGCGTCCCACAGGTCGTCGGCGACGCCGTTCGGCACGCACAGTTCGGCTCCTTGCTCGCCTGTGTATCCGGTGCCGGCGGCAACAAGGGGTTCCCCCTTGAATTCGCCGGTTGTGACACGGAATCGGCCCGGCGACAGGCCGGTCACCTGCTCGATGACCGCGGGTGCATCGGGGCCCTGGACCGCCACGAGGGCAGTCTGGGACCGCACATCGGTGATGGTGATGGGACCGTCGGCAGCGGACTCGAAGCGCTCGACGATCTCATCGAAATTCGTTCCGTTAGGCATGACCCAGAAGCGGTCGTCGGAGATCCACCAGACGATGATGTCGTCCTCGACCCCACCGGCGTCGTTGAGCGCCATCGTGTATTGCGCCTTGCCCGGTTCGATCCGACCGATGTCGTTGCACAGCTGGGATCTCAGGAGCTCGAACGCTCCCGGTCCCGAGACCTCGAATCGACCGAGGTGCGAGACATCGAAGATGCCGACGGCCGTGCGCACGGCTTCGTGTTCCTTGAGGACGCTGTCGTATTGCACAGGCATGGTCCATCCACCGAAGTCGGTGAACCGTGCGCCTGCCCGCTCGTGGACAGCATGGAGAGGTGAGGTTGGCAACGTACTCCTCGTTGTCGTTCGACAGCGAGCCTAGTGTGCCCTGCGGTCTGGGTTCGGTGCGATCACGAAGCGTCCGCGACGCGACCGAGATCGAGCACCTCGGGCGGTCCCGGAATGCGTGACGGTGCGGCGCTATCGACGGACGAGTCCGGCTCCTCGAGACCGTACTTGACGAGCAGGTGCAGGTAGTCGCGTTGGTAGAAGACCTTGCACTGGACATCGGGGTACAGCTCGCGCAGGCGACGCACCTTGTTGTTCTTCTTGGTCACGAGTTTCTGGCTCATCGTCGTGATCTCGATGTAGACGTCTTCCTCGGGGAGATAGAAGTCGGGTCGGAAGAGCTTTGTCGGTTCGCCGTCCTCGGCCCATTCGATCGCGAACGCTCGCGGTTCGTACGCCCAGTCGATACCGTAGAAGTCAAGGAGTCGCGCGAATTCCCGTTCGCTGTTGTGTGCGAATTGGGTGGTCTCGGCCGGCGAGGGCCCGAACAGGTCGTCAGTCGTCAGGTTCCCGCTGCTTCCGCAATCGATTCGATGGCGACCATTTCCATGAGGTTGTGGTCGGGGAAGAGTTTGTGGATCTCGCCTACTACTTCGTCGTGCACAGGGCGCACGGCGATGCCGAATACTCCCTGGCCCTTCTTGAGGAGATCAATGACTTCCTGGGGACTGGTGGCGGCGTAGATCGTCGATCCGTCCGACAGGAGCGTGATGTCGCTCTCACGCCACCCGGGACCGACCTCGTCCTCCAGGTAGTCGAATGCTGCACGGATCTTGTGCAAGCTCGTCCCTGCGTCCTTCAATCGTTTGACGACACGCAGTGTCACGATGTCCTGGAAGTTGTAGAGCCGTTGCGTCCCTGAGCCTGTTGCGATCTGCATCGACGGCCCGAGGAGCCCAGAACGGTCCCAGTAGTCGAGTTGGCGGTACGTGATGCCGACAACCGCGCACACCTGCGGCGAACGGAATCCCAGCGTCGGATCGGTATGTGTATCGGTCATGTTTCTCGCGTCTCCTAGCCCAGAGGTTACACACGCGTAATTTCGTTGTTCGAATTACTGACGCGCAACTTACGGACACCACGCAACGATGTCAACGACCGGTTTGCGGGGTCGCCGCCTTCCAACGGCTGTCCGAGTCGATGACCTAGGACTGGGAAGCGGGGTCGAAATCCTCAGGATCGATCTGGTCGAGGAACTCACGGAACCTCTCGATTGCGTCCTCTTCCGCCTCGTCGTGGATCTCGACGCCGGCCTCGTTGAGGACATCGCGCTCGGCGAACAGCGGGGCTTCCATCCTCACGGCGATGGCCACGGCGTCGGAAGGTCTGGCTGAAATCGTGTGGGTTTCGTCGCCCGCTTGCATCGTGAGATCGGCGTAGAACGTCCCGCCTCGCAGCTCGGTCACAACCACCTCGGTCACGGTCGCACCGAGCTCCTCGATGATCGCCGTTGCGAGATCGTGCGTGAGCGGTCGCTCGGTCGCCACACCCTCGGTTGCAAGGGCGATCGCCGTCGCCTCCGGGGTGCCGATCCAGATCGTGAGATAGCGGTCCCCGCCGCGCTCGCGAAGCAGCAGGATGGGCGTATTCGTAGGGAGTTCTATGCGAACCCCGATGAGGTCAAGAGGTACCAGTTCGCTCACACCGGAACCCTATCACTCGGATGGCAATGGTTGACCGGTGCGGTAGGCGGCATCGAGAAAGGCCTCGGGTGTGTCGACGAGTCGTGACATGTTCATGACCGCCCATACCGATCGGAGATTGCGGAAGAGACCCTGCCAGTCGAGACCGTAGCCGAGGAGGTATTCGTCACCCACCTCGAATCCGCGGTATTCGACGGGCACTTCGACGATTCTCCTTGGTGCTTTGTCGAGCAGTGCCACCGTTCTGATCGAGCGCGCTCCCCTGGTTTCGAGCATCCGGTGGATCGTGCCGAGGGTGAGACCCGTGTCGACGATCTCGAGGACGAGCAGTACATCCCTGCCCTCGATGGGTTCGCCGATGTCGAGACTCACCGAGACCCTGCCTTTGTCGCCGAACCTTGTGAGCGCGAGGAATTCCGGCGTGGAATCGAACGGCATCCGGTCGAGCAGATCCTTCATGAAGAAGAGGGAACCTTTGAGAATCCCTATCACCACGAGGTCCCCGTCCGGGTGATCGTTGGAGATCTCCTGTGCGAGTTCATCGACCCGCCGTTGCAACGTCTGTTCGGAGATGACCTCTACGAAGTCGGGGGTCATCCTCCGCCCGCCACCGGTGGGATTGCTTCCTTGATCCATCGGGCGATCAACTCTGCTTTCGGAAGGTCGACGGCAGATGAGGTCTTCCAGCGGCCGTCGTCGAGCTTCGGGAGTGCGCGCAAGCGTCGCTCCTGGCTCTCGCTGACGTTGTCCGGTGTCGTCGTCACGGAACCGCCGCCCTCCTCGCTGTAGAACGGTCTGAGCCAGCGGTCCTGCAAGGAATAGGTGTGGTACGCCCAGTCGACGAGTTCGCGGGTGTCCGAGAAGTGATCGTCCGAACCCATGACGACGCTGTATATCGGGCGACCCGCCTGGACCGTGACACCGAGGAGCACCTTGTTCGCCCATGGTGTGTCACCGGTCTTGAGTCCGATGGTGCCCGGGTAGGTCCCGAGCAGATGATTGGTGTTGGTGAACGTGCGGCTCTTGCCGTTCGGGTCGGCCGGCATGTTCACGAGTTTGATCCGAGCAATGCGCTGCACGTCGGGATACTGCTGGGACTCGATGATGAGGGTGAGCAGGTCGCGGGCCGTCGAGTAGTGCTGCTCGTTGTCGAGTCCGTTCGGGTTCGCAAAGTGGGTGTTCGTCATTCCGAAGGTTGCGGCCTTTGCATTCATCATGTTGACGAATTCGGGCACGGATCCGCCTACATGATCGGCCAGTGCCAGTGCCGCATCGTTCCCGGATCGGACCATCATCGCAATGAGCAGATCTCCGACCGTCCAACGTTCCCCTGCGACGAGGCCCGCTGTCGAGCCACGGCTGCTCGTGGCGAAACCGGGGACGGTCACGACCTCGTTGAGGTCGGCATTCTCGATCACGATGATGGCGGTCATCACCTTGGTGACGGATGCGATCGATGCCCGGTCGTTCGCATTCCATGAAGCAAGAACCACGTCGGCGTCGGCGTCGTACACGATCCAATTGGTCGCAGACACCTTCGGTATCGGAGGCGCGTCGTTGACGACCACCGGAGCATGGGCTGCGGGAAGGCCAAGCATCGACGCGGAGAGCGCCACGGAGACGAGTGAAGCTGCGATCATCAGTGTTCGAGTAGCTTGCGAAGCCTACTGCGCACAAGCGTTTCTTGGATCATTGCTGAAGCCTGTGACGTGTCCGCAAGGATCTCTTCCGAGCGCCGTTGGTTGTCAGGATTGCGATGTCTGAGCATCGGGGCGACCAATTGCCCGAGGAGGTCCGTCTGGCGGTCCGCTGCGAGCCTGATGCCGCGCAGGTGACGCACCTCGAGACCCCGGTTGAGCAGTCGGTGGCACGCACGGGCGATCGATAGGTCGGCGTCGGTGAACGTCAATGTGCCATCGGGGAGTCGCACCGGTTCGAGTATCCCCTCCTTGATGATCGCACTGAGGTGTTCCGGGCTCAGACCGGATGATCGGGCGATCTCGGATTCGGAGAGCGACACTCCCGATGTCGCGAAGTACGCCTCGGGTGGGGCACCCTTGTCGGGGGCGACGGGCGAATCCTCCCCGTGTTCCCATGCGGTCAGCTTCGACTTGATGACCTTGAGGGGCAGGTAGTGATCTCGCTGCTCGGAGAGGACGAACCGAACCCGTCGCACGTCGTCCTCGGTGAAGACCCGATACCCCGACGACGACCGCTGTGGTCTGACGAGTCCCTTGGATTCGAGGAAGCGCAACTTCGACACCGAGATATCGGGGAAGTCATCCCTCAGGAGGTTGATGACCTCGCCGATGGTGTGGATGCGCTGTTTGGGGCTACCAACGGCGCGCAGTTCAGCCATGGCCGCGTGAGACCTTCAGGTGGAACTTGCCGATCATCAACTCGTCACCTTCAGCGAGCTTGCCCG
The DNA here is from genome assembly GCA_964505525.1 of uncultured Acidimicrobiaceae bacterium. Classification (GTDB taxonomy): domain Bacteria; phylum Actinomycetota; class Acidimicrobiia; order Spongiisociales; family UBA5794; genus UBA5794. The sequence goes on from CAZDIQ010000018.1 coordinate 26,306, forward strand.
CCTCGTAGCGTGTGCCGTTGACATAGGTCCCGTTGGTCGATGCAAGATCGGTCACCGACAGACCGCTTGCGTCGACGGAGAACCTGGCGTGTTCCCTCGAGACCGTGACATCTGCCAGGAAAATCGCACATTCACCACCACGACCCGCGACCGTGTTCCCCGGTCCGAGGACGTACGTCAGGCCCGCCTGGGGTCCGGTTTCGACGGTCAACGCCCATGCGAATGCACCCTCGACCTTGCGACCGGACACCTCACCGGCGGACGGCGTGGGTTCCCATGACATGGTCGGATCCGGGTCAAGCGAAGGGTCCTGCCCCTGTGCACCCTCATCCGCGTTGTTCGATGTGTCCTCAACCATGGGTTTCATGCTACCCCCAAACCCTCAAGTTGCGGTTGAACCTTGCCTGCGGAGACTCAAGATTCAAGATCCAAGATGCAAGACCAGCTTTCAACTGGTTCCTGGATCATGGATTGTGGATGATGGACCCAGCAAGCCGGCGGTCCCCGGGTTCGGGTTTCCGGAGCGAGCGGAGCGAGCGTCTCGGTACTTATCGGGATTCGGTGCTTCGGGTTCGGTAAGCGGAAAACGAATAGCGGATAGCGGTATGCGTGCTTGTTCGTTCTGTGGGCTGGGGACGTACATGTATGTACCCGCAGAACCCAGGGTGCGCGAGCACAATTGCAGATAGC
>CAZDIQ010000019.1:0-3831 GCA_964505525.1 uncultured Acidimicrobiaceae bacterium
ATTTGCCACAGTCTCTCGATTACCACTACGGTTGTAGTGCATATAGGCTCGCCTAAACAATTGCTCTGGTGAACAAGAAGAAAGATGCACGCAACATGAAACGTCTCGCAATACTCGTCATCGCTCTGGCGATCGTCGGTGGTGCCTGCTCGTCGAGCTCCGACAAGGGTTCCATCACCCTGTATTCGGGACGCTCGGAGGATCTGGTCCAACCCGTCATCGATGCCTTCGTCGCAGAGACCGGGATCGAGGTCACGGTCAAGTACGCAGGGTCTGCGGATCTGGCTGCGACGATTCTCGAAGAAGGGGATGCGTCGCCCGCGGATGTCTTCTTCGCCCAGGATCCAGCATCGCTCGGAACGATCTCCCTCGCCGGGTTGTTCGACACCCTGCCATCGGATGTGCTCGCCAAGGTCCCGAGCCATTACGTCGACACTGCCGGCGGTTGGGTGGGAGTTTCGGCGAGATCGAGAGTCATCGCCTACAACCCTGACCTCATTTCCGAAAGTGACCTCCCGACAACCGAGGACGGTCTCACCGGTCCCGAATGGGAAGGCCTGGTCGGCATTGCACCGACGAACGCATCGTTCCTCGCATTCGTCGCAGCGAAGATCCTCCTCGACGGCGAAGCTGCGACCCTCGCATGGCTCGAAGCGATGGTTGCAAACGGATCGCCGACCTTTGCGAACAACGGTGCGATCGTCACGGCGATCGACGCAGGCGAGCTCTCGACCGGGCTCGTGAACCACTACTACATCCTCCAGGCGAGAGCCCAGGATTCGAGTCTGACGGGCCTCAACTACTTCTTCCCGGTGCCCACAGCAGGATCGCTCGTGATGCCTGCCGGCGCTGGGATCCTGAAGAGTTCCGGAAACAAGGACGGTGCGAACGCCTTCGTGAACTGGCTTCTCAATGAGCAGTCGCAGAAGTACTTCGCCGAGGAAACCTTCGAGTACCCGCTGATCTCTTCGGTCTCCCCCGACCCGTCGTTGCCTCCGATTGCGTCGCTGGCGACCCCGGACCTCGATCTCTCGGAGTTGGCGACGGTCCTTGACCTCGCAACCGATCTGGTGGCGCGAGCCGGTCTGCTTTGACCTCAGGGCGATCGGTCGTCGAGGTCGATCCGGCTCCACCCATCTCCGCGGCTTCTGGCAGGACCACCCGGGGTCCTGCCAGGAAGCCGCCATGGTGGCTCTGGGTGGGTGCGCTCGCCATCGTCGCGCCTCTGGCGCTTGCAATCGCCGCGTTGTTCCTGCGGGTGCTCGATGCCACACCGGCCGCGTGGGACACGCTGCTGTCGTTTCGGACGATCACCCTCATCTGGCGATCATTCGCCCTCACCGCAGCCGTAACCGCAACCGGATCGGTCATCGGTGTCGCGGGCGCTTGGTTGCTCGCACGGACCGATCTGCAGTTCAAACGTGTATGGGCGGTGGCATTCGCACTTCCCCTTGTGATCCCGTCGTACGTCATCGCCATGGTCCTGATCTCGGCATCCGGGTCCTCCGGGCTCATGGCATCGCTCACGGGAATCACGATCCCGTACCTCAGCGGGTTCGTCGGCTCCTGGATCGCATTGACACTTGCGACCTACCCGTACGTCTTCCTGATCACATCGGCGGCGATCACGCGCATCGACCCGGCGTTGGAGGACGCGGCACGAGGGCTCGGGGCCTCCCCATGGCGGGTGTTCCGCACGGTGATCCTCCCCCAACTCAGACCGGCGATCGGCGCAGGCGCACTCCTGGCCGCTCTCTACACACTGTCTGACTTCGGAGCGGTGTCCCTCATGCGGTTCGACGTGTTCACGAGAGTGATCTATGCGCAGTACTCGGGTCGCCTCGACCGGTCGCCTGCCATCGTGCTTTCGATCCTGTTGCTTGCGTGTGCGTCTGTCATCATCTTCGCCGAACGCCGAACCCGCTCAAAGGGATCCCTGTTCACGAGCGCACCGAACCGCCGCCCGACGCTGTACCACCTCAGACGGGTGCCCCGAATTCTCGCAACCGCCTTCTTCTCGCTCTTCCTCGTCGTCGGCAGTGTTATCCCCGTGTCGGTCCTCGTGGCGTGGATCGTTCGTGGACTGAACAACGGCATCGAGATACCAATCCCGTGGAGAGCGGTCGTTGGCTCGCTCACAGGTGCATCCCTTGCGGCGATTGTCGCAATGGTGTTCACGGTACCCATCGTGGTCCTGACCGTCCGGTACGCATCGAGGCGCACGGCCGCCCTCGAGCAGGGTGTCTTTGTGATGTTCTCCCTCCCCCACATCACGATTGCGATTGCGGTCGTCGCGTTCACGGTCACGTGGCTCCGGCCCGTGTACCAGACGCTCGGCGTCCTCGTCGTCGTGTACGCAGCAATGTTCATCGCACAGTCGACGAGCGCCGCGAAGGCGTCGCTCCTCCAGGTCGACCCTGCCGTCGAGGAAGCATCGAGATCGCTCGGGCGTGGACCGTTTGCGACACTGGCGAAGGTCACCGTGCCGCTGATGAGCAAGGGCCTCCTGGCCGGTGGGGCACTCGTGTTCGTCACGACGCTCAAAGAGCTCCCCGTGACGCTCCTGCTCAGCCCACCCGGATTCACGACCCTCGCGGTCCGCACCTGGGCTGCGGCCGATGAGCTGATCTACACACGAGCCGCCGCTGCCGCCCTTATCCTCATCGCCATGTCAGTGATACCCGTCTACTTCCTCTCGATCAGGCCGCGAGCAGGCGCAGAGCGATGACCGCCGAAAGCCTGATCTCCGTATCGGGCGCAACCGTTCGGTTCGACGGTGTCGTCGCGCTCGACAACTTCTCGCTTGAGGTGCCCCACGGTTCGCTTCTCACGTTGGTGGGGCCGAGTGGTTGCGGCAAGACGACAGCACTGCGGGTGATCGCGGGATTCCAGGATGTCGACAGCGGGTCCGTGACCATCCGCGGTACTGAGATTCTCGGACCACGGGTCAACGTCCCACCTGAAAAGCGTCGTGTCGGGATGGTGTTCCAGGACTTCGCCCTCTTCCCACACATATCGGTTGCCGAGAACGTCGGGTACGGCGTGCGGGGATCGAACCGGGGTCAGCGGGTCGGCGAGGTGCTCGAGCTTGTCGGGCTCACCGGCTACGACAACCGGTTCCCCAACGAGCTGTCGGGTGGTGAGCAGCAGCGCGTCGCACTCGCAAGGGCTCTCGCCCCCGAACCCGACGTGGTCCTCCTCGACGAACCATTCTCGAATCTCGACGCCCCACAGCGCGAACGGATGCGCCGCGAGCTGAAGAAGATCATCCGCGCCGCCAAGGTGACCGCCGTTCTCGTCACGCACGACCAGGCCGAGGCCCTCGCCGTCGCCGACATCGTCGCCGTGATGCGGGCAGGGCGCATCGTCCAGACGGGAGCGCCCGACGACGTGTACCGGTCCCCCGTCGATCCCTGGGTCGCAGGGTTCCTTGGTGATGCCGTGATGCTCGAGGGCATCGTGTCGAACGGAACGGTGAAGACACTGATCGGGGACATCGACTGTGACCTCGCGGAAGGGACAGCCGTCGACGTCATGGTGCGACCAGAATGGATCCACCCGACACCCGCGACGCCCGGTCACGGTGTCGTCACCGACACGGAGTTCTACGGCCACGACCAACGCGTCGAGATCGAATTGCCCGAGGGTTCGACGATCGAGGCTCTGGTGCCATCGCTCCAGACCATGCACATCGGCGACAGTGTCTCGCTCGAGATCCTCGACGCCGTCGTGTATCAACGCAACGGGTCAGCGGGACGGAAGACCCCAGTCGTCGCCTGAGTCGGCTTCCGGCTCCTCGACAGGTTCGGGTTCGGGCTCCGGCTCATCCAC
>CAZDIQ010000019.1:3931-26857 GCA_964505525.1 uncultured Acidimicrobiaceae bacterium
CACGGGTTCGGTTTCGACGGTGTCCGCAAACGCAAGATCCACAGTCAGCTCGTGAGGTCCACCGTCTTCGACCGACTGTCGCAGGTCCTCGGGTTGCAAGTCCTCAGGGTGCGCATCCTCGGGCTGCTCCCCGGGTGCAACGGTGTCGACCGACGCCGATACCGGTTCGTCGACCACGACGGCCGCGGTCGCGGGTCGCACACCGAAACCGGGTGCGTGCGGCGGCTTCCAATCGGGAGGTATTCCACCAGCAGGAACCATCGACGCAGGGAGCAGAGCAAGAGGAATCTCGTCCTGTCGGCGCGATGCGATGGCACCGGTGATCCAGGCACCGACGCCCCACACGAGCGCGATGAGGTAGAGGAATCCACCGACGACGGGGATCAACCAAATGCCGAGCCGCCACAGCAGCGCTCCGACGATGAAGGCTCCGAACAATCCCCCGCGTCTGAACATGATCCTGTTGCCCAACGCCGCCACCGCCGGCACCGGACCGACAACGATGGCGGCAACGAGGAGCATGGCGAGGAAAACGGCGAGAGGCAATCCGACGAGTGTCGCCCCGAGGAGGACGATCACCACCGGTGTGACGAGCACCGCAACGATGCCGTAGAGCAACGACCGGATCGGGTTGGTGATGATCGCGCCCGTCGCCCGACTGCCTGTACCCCGCGCAATGAGCAGGACAACAATGCCCGCGACGAGGAACGCCAGCAATCCGACGACATTGGCAAGCGAAAGGATCAGTCCATAGACGAAGTTGCTCTGTGCCGGAAGCCGGGTGACCGTGCCGACGATCTCAGCGTCCGGCGATATCGAGGCATCCGATGGCGATCGGTAGAGGACGTCACCACCGATCGTCGCGGTCTCACCCACCTCGAACCTTTGGGTGGCGACATCGATGTCACCGCCGACCTCGCCGGTCACCACCGTGCGGAAGGAGCGTCCGCGGACGTCCCGCTCGACAAGGCCCTCGATCCGCACCACGCCCCCGAACCCCATGAGGTCCCTCCGCAGGACCCCCGGCTCCTCGACGACGATGGAGGCGGAAGTCACGAACACATCGCCGACCACTTCGCCCGACACGGTCGTGTTCACGGCCACCCCTCGCAGCGCACCACCGATCTTTCCGGTCTCGGCGACTGTCACCGTCCCCGACGACATGACCTGGACGCTGCCGGTGATCTCACCGCGGATCGTGAGGTCACCGGTGAAGATGGTCAGGTCACCATCGATGACACCCTCAACGACCGCACTCATCGAGGTGACGTACTGATCCTCTGTGAGACGATCTTCCACGGTCACGACGAAGATGTTCGTTGTGACCAGTGCGCCGAACATCGGTGCGACGACCGCTGCCACGGCGACAACACCGAGGGACAGGTACCTGAGTGCAGGTACCGATTTGGTATCAGAGCGGGAGTGCGTTTTTGACAACATCAAGCAGCGGCCACGGTACAACACCGAACACCAACGTGACGGTTGCCCCGATGATGACGGCAAAGCGAGCCGTGAGGGAGACCTCAAGGTCGTCCAGTTCGTCGTCATCGCCCGAACCGAACATGGTTGCGACGATCCTCAGATAGAACGCCAGACCGATCACCGTGGTGAGGACGCCGATGACCACCAGCCACAGGTATCCGGATCCTGCCGCTGCGACGAACGAGAGCAACTTGCCGACGAATCCGGCAAAGAACGGCATACCCGACATACCGAGCATGAGAACCGTCATGAGCCACGCCGTCTCTGGGCTCCTATTGGCAAGACCCTTCAGACTGGCGAGTGACGTGTTCCCTGATCCGGGACCACCCACCACGGAGACAACGGTGAACGCACCCACCACCATGAATGCATAGGTGGCGAGGTAGAACCACATCGCCGAATACCCATCGGGACCGGCAACGATGGCTGCCAGGATGTAGCCGGCGTGGGCAACCCCCGAATAGGCGAGCAGCCGTTTGATGTCGTCCTGGACGAGCGCCATCACGGTACCCACGATCATGGAGAGCGCCGCGATGACCGCCATGATCGGTGCCCACGTATCGATCTGGCTTATCAGCCCGCCGGCAAAGATGCGAGCCAACGCAACGAACCCCGCAACCTTGACACCGGCGACCATGAGGCCGAGCGCACCGCTCGGGGCTCCCTGGTAGACATCCGGAGCCCACTGATGGAACGGTGCTGCAGAAATCTTGAACATGAGCCCGATCAACATGAGCCCGAGACCGGCGAGCAGGATCCCGGGTTGCGTGACGACCGAGAGCGACAGGAAGTCGAGGATCGAGTTCGACCCGTACAGCGAGATCGAACCGGTCGCAGCGAATGTGAGCGCAACCCCGTAGAGGAACATCGCCGAGGCGAGCGATCCGAGGAGGAAATACTTCAGCGCCGCCTCGTCCGAGCCCTTCTCGTGTCGGGTGAACCCTGCAAGCACGTAGAACGCGATCGATGCCGTCTCGAGACCTATGAAGATGACGACGAGGTTCGGCGTGGCCGTCATCATGTGAAGACCGGCGAGCCCGAGCAACATCAGACACGTGAACTCGACGGCACGCTTCCCCAAACGAGCCTGCAGATCCCACGAACCCAACAGCGCCACGAACCCGACGAGACCGAGCACGATGGCGGCGAGCGACGAGAACCCGTCCATCACGACCATCGGGGACCGCATGGCAGCGACGCTCTGGCTCGAGAAGAACATGCCTCCTCGACCGGCCTGCACCTCGACCCACTGCCACAGGCCAGCCACTGCCGACAGCGCGAAGAACATTCCCGCCACCGGTCCCCACACCGAGCGGTTCCGCCCGACAACCACCCCGACGAGCAGGACGACCAACGCACCGACAAGGAGTACGACTTCGAATGCGACGGAGAGCAGCGATGCGTTCGCCATCAGCCCTCACCCGCCCCGTGGTCGGACACCGGCGCCGGGAGGTCGGCCTGACGGCCGAATTCCGGTGTGGGTTTCCCTGTGACCGTTTCGATGCGGTCCATGATGATCTCGACACTCGGCTGGATCCGGTCCATGACAGGTTTGGGATACACACCGAGACCGATGATGAGCACGACGAGCGGAATCATGATCGCGACCTCACGGAAGTTGAGGTCCTTGAGGGCCTCGATCTTCGGATTGACGGGCCCGGTGAACATCCGTTCGTATGCCCACAGCAGGTAGACGGCTGCGAGGATCACACCGAATCCGGCGATGATCGCAAGCACGGGCATCGTCAGATACGAGCCGATGAGGATGGTGAATTCCCCGACGAATCCCGAGAGTCCGGGAAGTCCCGCCGACGCAAAGACCGAGAACAGGAAGATGCCGCCATACACCGGCATCACCTTGGCCAGCCCGCCGTAATCGGCGATGGCCCGCGTATGGGTCCGGTCGTAGATCATGCCGATCAGCAGGAACAGGGCACCGGTCGTGAGTCCGTGGCTGATCATCTGGAACACCGAACCCTGCAGCGATTGGCTTGTGAGAGCGAACGTGCCGAGCACGACGAAGCCCATGTGACTCACCGACGAATACGCCACGAGCCGCTTGATGTCGGGCTGGACGATGGCCACGGCGGCACCGTAGATGATGCCGATCACACCGAGGACGGCGAGGATCGGACCGAGGTCGACCGAAGCATCCGGGAACAGCGTGAGGTTGAAGCGGATGAACCCGTACGTCCCGAGCTTGAGGAGCACACCGGCGAGGATCACTGATCCGGCAGTCGGAGCCTCGGTGTGGGCATCAGGTAGCCAGGTATGGAACGGGAACAGCGGCACCTTGATGGCGAATGCGATACCGAAAGCGAGGAACAGCCAGAACTGGGCGGTGGTCGACAGGTCCGTACCGAGCGCTGCGAGGAAACTGAACGAGGACGCGGCCCCGACCGTATCCCCGGCAAGGATCCCGAGGGCGATGATCCCCGCAAGGAGGAAGGCCGATCCGAGCGCAGTGAACAGCACGAACTTCATCGCCGCGTAGGCACGGTTCTCGGACCCCCACATCGAGATCAGGAAGTACATCGGGATGAGCACGATCTCGAAGAATGCGAAGAAGACCAACAGATCGATCGCAACGAACACCCCGAGCACGGCTCCCTCGAGGACGAGCATCAGCGCCATGTACGTCTTCGCCTTGGTCGTGACCGAGGCTGAAGCAGCGATCGCAATCGGGAAAAGAAGCGTCGTCAGGACGACCATGAACAGCGAGATGCCATCGATACCGAGATGCCACGACACACCGAAGGTGTCCGAAATCACGTACACATCGGTGAACTGCAGCGCTGCATCGCCCGTTTGGAACGTCCACAGGATGTAGCACGCGATGGCAAGCGGGGCCATCGACACCCCGAGGGCCACCGGAAGCACGATTTCTGGACGTCGGGTCGGGAGGAAGGCCACGACAACCGCACCGAGAATCGGGAGCAGGACAAGGAACGTGAGGGTCGGCATCAGAACCCACCACCGACGAGGACGATGACCACGATCAAACCGATGCCCGCAATCACGAGAGCGCCCGCGTAGGCACGGACGCGCCCGTTCTGGAGCGACTTGGACCGCACACCGAGCGACGTCACCGACGTCCCTATCCCGTGGGCCGCACCGTCGAGCACCTTGCCGTCAGCAGTGTTGGCGTGTTCGGAAGCTTGCAGGCCCGGTGCGACGATCGCACGGCCGTAGAAGTCGTCGACTCCGAAGCCGTCGAGTGCTCGCTGCCACAAGGTGCCGTCCTCGTCCGGGAGTTCGGACCGCTTGTATCGGATCCATCCCCACGCGATCCCGCCGATCGCACCGATCGACGTCACCAGGGCAAGCGCAGAGATCACGTACGGATCGAGCGCCTCTGGGTGTGCGACGTTGTGGAAGGACGCTTCGAGGAAGTGGTCGAATCCGTGTCGGAACGGTGTGTTGATGAACCCGATTCCCAGCGTGAAGAATCCGAGCACGATGAGTGGGATGGTCATCGAACGAGGACTCTCGTGCGGCTCCACCCCCTCATCCCAACGCTCGGAACCGAGGAACGTCATGACGAACAACCGGGTCATATAGAAAGCGGTGAGGACAGCCACGCCGAGCCCGACGAGCCACAGGATGTAGAACGCACCCCCCTTGTTGAACGTCTCCGCGAGGATCTCGTCCTTGGACCAGAAGCCCGAGAACGGGAAGATGCCCGAGATGGCAAGCCATCCAGCGGCCATCGTGATGAAGGTGATCGGTACCAACTTGCGCAGTCCACCCATCTTCGTCATGTCCTGCTCCCCCGCCATCGCGTGGATCACCGATCCGGCGCCGAGGAACAGCAGCGCCTTGAAGAATGCGTGTGTCGTCATGTGGAATATGCCCGCGGTGTACGCACCGACACCGATCGCGAGCACCATGTATCCGAGCTGGCTGATCGTGGAGTACGCAAGGACCCGTTTGATGTCCTTCTGGGCGACCGCGATCACCGCGGCGAGGAGCGCCGTCGCGACACCAACCGTCGCCACGATGCCACCGCTCACCGGTGCAAGCTCGAACAGGACTGCGGACCGAGCCATCATGAAGACACCCGCGGTCACCATCGTTGCCGCATGGATGAGGGCCGATACCGGGGTCGGGCCTTCCATGGCGTCGGGGAGCCAGATGTAGAGCGGGATCTGAGCCGACTTGCCTGCCGCACCGACGAAGAGCAGGAGTGTGATGGCCGTCGCCATCCCGACCGACAGGACAGCGGGAGCCGTCGTGAATATCGCCTCGAAGTCGAACGTCCCGAAGGCGGCGAAGATCAGCATCAGTGCGACGAGGAATCCCCAGTCACCGATCCTGTTGACGATGAACGCCTTCTTGCCTGCGGCCGCGGCAGATGGTCGCGTGAACCAGAACGAGATGAGGAGGTACGACGAGAGCCCGACCAGCTCCCACCCGACGAACATGACGGCGTAGTTCGCGGCAAGCACGAGGATCAGCATCGAGGCGATGAAGAAGTTGAGGTAGGCGAAGAACCTGGGGAACCGCTCGTCTCCGTGCATGTAGCCGATCGAGTACAGATGGATCAGGGCACCAACGCCGGTGACGATCAGCGTCAGGAGTATCGACAGCGGATCCCAGAGCAGTTCGGCCTCGACACCGAGGATCGGAATCCAGGTGAAGAGCCTGACGGTCACCGGTGCTGCCGTGCCAGCGACATACTCGATGGACGGTATGAGCGCGATCACGAACGAGACCGCAACCGCAAGAGTCGCCATGATCCCCGCAGCCGGCTCGCCGATCCGACGCCCCACAACGAGGTTGATGACCGCGACAACGAGCGGGATCGCGATGACGAGCCACACGAAATCGGTCATCGTCAGCCCTTCAACTCGGAGAGTACGTCGACGTCGGCACTCGAGCGCTTCCTGAAGATCGCGACGATGATCGCCAGGCCGACCGTCACTTCAGCAGCGGCAACCACCATCACGAACAGCGCGGCCACCTGCCCTTCGATCATCCCGAGTTCCTTGCTCACCGCCACGAACGTCAGGTTCACCGAGTTGAGCATGAGCTCGATCGACATGAACATGACAAGGGCGTTGCGTCTGACAACGACCCCGGCCGTACCGATCGCGAACAGGGCGGCCGCAAGGATCAGGTACCACGATGCGGTGACTTCGAGGCCATCCATCACAAAGATGCCTCCTCATCGTCAACCGCGTGCCCGAAATACGCAAGGGCAATCGTTCCGAGAGCGGCAATGGTGAGGAGCATGACGGTCGACAGGAAGACGATCGTCCACGTCCCGAAGAGCTCGTCTGCGACGGCCTCGATCGTCCCGTTGAGGTCGACAACGCCGAAGCGACTCGAGCCCGTGATCCACGCACTCCGCCCGGCGAGGACGATGGCTGCGAAGAACCCGACGGAAACGACGACCGTCATGATCCGCTGGGCGGGTACGACCACGCCGTACGCATCCCTCGTGTCGACACCGATCAACATGATCACGAACAAGAAGAGGGTCATCACCGCACCTGCGTAGATGATCACCTGCACGGCGGCGACGAAGTGGGCATCGAGGAGCACGTACATGACCGCAATGGCGAACATCGCAGAGAGGAGACCGATCGCCGAATAGACAGGGTTGCGGGCAGTGACCACGGTAATCCCACCGACGAGGGCAACGGCGGCAAAGATGATGAACACGACGACTTCAGCCATCGGTTGCCTCCTCGTGCGCAGGGGCCGATTGCCCACGTTCGGCAGGCATCTCGCCGGTACGCGCCGACGGGGTCCACGCGACAATGCCCTCGTATTCCCTTCGCCCTGAAGGTGAGGTGGCACGCATCCATCCGTCACCCAATCGGAGTTCATTGAGATCTGCCAGACCCGTTTCGGGCTGAGGATGGTTCGGTGATCCGTCAGGATCGACCAGGAGATCGGTCTTCGTGTAGATCGCATCCTGCCGGTTGGTGACGGACATCTCGAACAGGTGGGTCATCGTGATGGCCTCCGTCGGGCACGCCTCGACGCACATGGCACAGAAGATGCAGCGCAACATGTTGATCTCATAGACGAACCCGAACCGTTCCCCGGGGCTGACCGGATTGTCGGGTGGGTTGTCCTCGCCTCGTACGAAGATGCAGTCCGCGGGACATACCCCCGCACACAGCTCACAGCCGATGCACTTCTCCATGCCATCGGGATATCGGTTCAGTACGTGCCGTCCGTGGAAACGCTGGGGCTTGACCCGCTTCTCCTTCGGATACCTGCGAGTGACGCGCGCTTTGCCTATCTGGCGCGCCGTCACGGCGAAACCCTTGAAGGGACCGAGAAGATCGCTGAACCAACTCATGGAGTGCTCCTCATGACCACGGCGCTCCGAACTCGCGGAACCCGATCGCAACCGCACACAGGATGATCCAGGCGAGCGACACCGGGACGAGCCGCTTCCATCCGAATGACATCAGTTGGTCGTATCGCATCCGCGGGAGGGTCGCCCTCACCCACACGAAGAAGAAAACGAGTGCCCACGTCTTGAGCAGGAACCAGCCGATCGGGACGAACCACTGGATCCAGGTCGGCAGGAACGAAGGGACTGGCCCCGCCCAGCCGCCGAGGAAGAAGGTGACGGTGAGGGCGGAGATGTTGAAGACATTGATGTACTCGGCGAGGAAGAACAACGCGAACCCGAGCCCGGAGTACTCGGTGTGGTAGCCGCCGACGATCTCGGACTCGGCTTCGACGAGATCGAACGGTGCACGGTTCGTCTCTGCGAACCCTGCGATGAGGAAGATGACAAAGGAAGGAACAAGAATGATGTTCCACGCAGGAACGAAAGCGCCGAACGTTCCCTGCTGGGTCTCGACGATGGTCGCGACCGAAGTCGAGCCGGCGAACAGCACGACCGGCACGAGCGCCAGACCCATGGCGGCTTCATACGAGATCATCTGCGCCGCCGCCCTCACACCGCCGAGCAACGGATACTTCGACCCTGATGCCCATCCGGCAAGCGTCACCGCATAGACACCCATCGACGACAGAGCCAGCACGAACAGAAGACCGACATTGAGATCGACTACCTGGAGCGTGTAGGTCGTCCCGCCGATCTCGATCGGAGCACCGATGGGGACGACCAGGAAGATCAGCAACGCGGGGATCAGGGCCGCGATGGGTGCGGCGATGTAGAGACCGAACTCGGCCTTCGTCGGTCGGATCGACTCCTTGAAGAACGACTTCACACCGTCGGCGAGCGTTTGGAGGATTCCGAACGGACCCGCACGTTCCGGTCCGATCCGGTTCTGGAGGTCCGATACCCATTTCCGCTCCGCCCAGATGAGAATCAACGTCGTCAGCAGCAGGAAGACGAACGCTACGACGACCTTGATCGCGGCTTCGAGGAAGATGTTCATCCCTCCTCCCGCTTCGCTTCGACTGACACAGCCGGCACTGCCCGCAGACCCTTCGTCGCCAGTTGATTGAACGGGATCACGACCGACCCCTGGGCAACGGACGGATCGATGCGTGCGGGGAGCTCGAACGAGTCACCGATGATGACCGTCGTACCGTCCTGGACGGTGAGCAGCGAGGCGTCCCTGGGGTTCAGTCGCGCGACGACGTCAGGCACAAGACCCGAGATCGACGGTGAGTGACGGGTGGTGACGCCATCGTCGTACATCGATGCGGCGAGGTGGAGGGTGAACCGGTCGGTCACGACGGGGACCGCCTTGTCCGTGGGGATGTAACCCAAGGGCTGTCTCGCTTCGCCAGTCGGGACGACGATGCCGAGTCCGTCGGACGTGAAGACGACCGAATCCCTCGTGACACCCTCGTACGCAGGAGCAACGGTCGCTATCTCCTTGGACACGGCAGCAACGTCGAACGCCGTGAGTTCCGCACCCATCGCGGTTGCGACGTCATTGAGTGCATCGCTCACCGACCGCGCCTGGCCCTTCGGCGGCAGGGCGGCCGTGACGCTCTGGACCCGACCCTCGAGGTTGGTCACCGTTCCGTCGACCTCGCTCCACATGGCGGCCGGGAGGATGATGTCGGCGTGTCGCGAACTGTCGGTAATGAACGAGTCGAAAGCGACAACGAACTCTGCGGCACCGAGTCCGAGCTCGGCGGCGACAGGGTCCGGCGTGTCACGCACAGGATCGGCCCCAACGAGGATGATCGCCTTGATGTCGCCCTCGGAGGCAGCGACAAGGGACTCCATCGTCCCGAGACCGTTCCCGTGTGGGAGAAGACCCCATGACTCCTCGAGAACCGAGGCTGAGGTCTCGTCGGTCACGGACACCCGACCGGGAAGGAGGTTGGGTGCGAGACCCATGTCGAGTGCCCCGAACACGTTTCCCCGTCTGAGCAACGGCATGAGCTTCGGCGAATCGAGGGACCGACCGAACGCAGCCACGGACTCGGCGAGTCGTGGATCCTCGGCGATCGACGCCCGACCGAACAGCGTGACGACCGGTCCGGATGCGAGTGTCTCGCGGACTGACGCAAAGTCACGGTCGCCCGCGGCAAGTTTCCTGAGGGTGTCCTGTCCCGAACCTGCGCGATAGCGCACGATGTGCGTGGCGATCGAGTCGAGTCCGGTACCGACGGGACTTGCGACGACAAGCTTCGCTCCTCGTCGCACGGCTTTGCGTACCTTGAGGTACAGGACGGGGAGTGACTCCTTGAGGTCGGGACCCCACACGAGGATGGTCGATGCGGTTGCGAGGTCATCGATCGTCGCTCGCGGTGTCACCGCAGCAGCGAGGTGTGCGTCCATGCCGTCACCGAGTTGTGCATCGACATGGGGCGAGCCGATCACGACCCGCATGAACTTCGAGAGTGCGTATGCCTCTTCGTTCGTGTTGTTCGCACCGCCGATCGATGCGACTTCATCGCCCTTGAATTCGCCGAGTCTGAGGGCAACGGTTTCGATGGCTTCCTGCCATCCGATCGGCTCGAACCCGTCGCCGACCCGCCTGAGCGGTTCCGTGACGCGGTCATCGGCGTTGAGTGCTGCGAACGAGAATCGGTCCTTGTCGGACAACCACCCATCGTTGAGGTGGTCGTTCTCCGCTCCGTAGACACGCACAACCGATCCTCGGCTTGTGTGGATCTCTGTGGTCGAGTGGACCGCGTCGCGAAGTGACACCGACGGCGTGATCTGGAGATCCCACGGCCGTGCCCTGAATCGATAGTCGACCGATGTGAGTGCTCCGACAGGACAGACCTGGACGGTGTTGCCCGAGAAATATGACGAGAACGGCTCGTTGGGGAAGGTGAGGATCTGCACGTGGTTGCCACGATCGTTGAACGTGATCAAAGGGTCACCTGCGATGTCATCGGCCACCCTGACACACCGATCGCACAGCACACAACGCTCGCGATCGAGGAGCACGACGTCCGAGATCGGGATCGGCTTCTCGAACGTGCGCTTCGCTTCGATGAACCGGCTCTCCCCCGGACCGTATGCCATCGTCTGATCCTGGAGGGGGCACTCGCCACCCTTGTCGCACACCGGACAGTCGAGCGGGTGATTGATGAGCAGGAACTCGAGCACACCCTCTTGTGCCTTCTTCACCACATGGGATTCGGTGTCGACGACCATCCCGTCGCTGACGATCATCGTGCACGACGGAACGAGCTGTTTCCCCCGCGGTCCTTCGACCTCGACGAGGCACATGCGGCACTTGCCGACCGGTTCGAGTTTGTCGTGATGGCAGAACCTCGGGATGTACTCCCCGACCTTCTCGGCAGCAGAAATGAGGCGTTCGCCTGCCGCGACCGTGTGCCCGACACCATTGATGGTGATCTCCACGGTTGTCGGAATGGTCGTGTCAGACAACGGCGACCTCCAAGCCGGGGATTTTCGCCTTGAGCTCGTCGAGGAAGTACTTCGTTATCGACGTGATCGGTGCCGTGGCGGACGGACCGAGCGGGCAGATGGTGGTCATGGCAGGCGGCCACGTGAGACCAGGTGAAATGTTGTCCGAGATGTCGAGAAGCAGTTCGATGTCCTGTTCGCGACCTTCGCCTGCGAGTATCCGCTCAAGGATGTCCTGGAGCCACTTCGTCCCTTCGCGACACGGGGTGCACTGGCCGCATGACTCGTGGGCGAAGAACCGCACGATGCTGAGGGCTGCCTTCACCACGTCGGTCGTCTCGTCCATCACGACCACGGCGCCGGAGCCGAGCATCGTGCCGAGGGCGGTGACGTCGTCGATCGTGAGCGGCGTGTCGAGATGCTCGGGCACAAGCCAAGGAGCCGACGCCCCGCCGGGGATCCAGGTCTTGAGCTCGTTGTCGTCCCTGATTCCGCCCCCGATGTCGAAGATCAGGTCGCGCCACGACATGCCCATCACGATCTCGTAGTTGCCGGGCTTCTTCACGTGGCCCGAAAGGGAGAACATGCGGGTTCCTGCCGAACGCTCGGGCCCGATCGCCGCGTAGGCCGCTCCCCCGTTGGCGACAATCCACGGGACGTTGGAGATCGACTCGACATTGTTGACGATGGTCGGTCTCGCATAGAGCCCTTCCACCGCGGGGAAAGGCGGCTTCAGCCTCGGTTCGCCTCGTTTGCCCTCGAGGCTGTTGAGGAGAGCCGTCTCCTCGCCACAGATGTAGGCGCCACCGCCGAGGTGGACCGAGACATCGACGGTGAAACCGCTCCCGAGGATGTCCTCTCCGAGATACCCCCGGTCGTATGCCTCTTCGATCGCCTGCTGAAGCCGCCGCGCCGGTTTCGGATACTCGCCACGGACGTAGACGAAACACCGGTTGACACCGAGGGCGTAGCTCGCAAGGACGATTCCCTCGACGAGTTGGTGTGGGTCACGCTCGAGGAGCTGGCGATCCTTGAAAGTCCCGGGCTCCGATTCGTCTGCGTTGATGACGAGATACTTCGTCTCCCTGTCGGCAAGGAAACCCCACTTGACACCCATGGGGAACCCGGCGCCGCCGCGACCTCGAAGATTCGATGCGCTCACCTCGTCGGCGACATCCTTCGGTTGGAGCTTCTTGAGTGCGTTGGCAAGCACCTTGTAGCCACCGGTGTCGAGGTATCGCTCGATCGTGTTGGAGTCGGAAGGGTGTTCCTCCATGCGCGTCGTGAGGATCTTCACGGTCATCGCCCCTCCTTCGCCGACCCGAGAGGACCGAACGCAGGTACCGCAGCGATGGCGCCGGCGGATTCTGTCGGTCCCCAATCGAAGGACCGCTGCCCGCCGAACAGTTGCTGCATCTCGTCGGCGAGGATCACCTGTGGAGCCGTGTCTGCAAGCCACTCGACGAGCGCGGCACCCATCTCGGGTGTGACACCCTCGACGAGTTCGTAGTTGACCTGGACGGCCGGCGCCCCACCGCACGCACCGATGCACTCGACCCGCTCGACGGAGATCTGACCATCGTCCGTGGTCTGGCCCACTCCGACGCCCGCAGCCGATGCCACCGATTCGAGCACCTCGTCGCCACCGAGAAGATGACACGAGATCGATCCGCACACCGACACGAGATATCTGCCGACCGGCTCCTGTTTGTACATGGAGTAGAACGTCGAGACCGACCGGACCTGGGTTGCCGTGATGCCGACGAGTTCGGCCACCTGTGACATCGCCTCGTCCGAGGCGTACCCGTGCTCGAGGCTTGCGAGATACAGAAGCGGCATCACAGCGGATCGCTTCTCCGGATACAGCGCCATGACGCGGTTTGCGCGCTCCTGGTTGTCCGCGGACCAGCCTGCAATGGGGTTTCTCATCGGTCCACGTCTCCAAGCACCGGATCAGTCGAAGCGAGGGATGCTATGACGTCCGCGAGCAATGAGTCAGTCAGCATGACGGGCAGGGCCTGGACGGCGGCGAACGAAGGCGCCCGCCAGTGCATCCGCCACGGCTTGGCGCCACCCTTCGAGACCAGCATGCACCCGAGTTCACCCCTCGGGCCTTCGACCGACTGGTAGGCGGTGCCTGCCGGTACCTGGATCCCCTCGGTGAACAGCTTGAAATGATGGATGAGGGCTTCCATCGATTCGTCGATCCGCTTGCGAGGTGGTGGTGTGACCTTGCGATCCTCGTGGCGATAGTCGCCCTCGGGAATCGTGTCGAGCACCTGTTTGGCGATCTTGAGCGACTCTCGCATCTCCGCCATCCGCACGAGGTACCGGTCGTGGACATCCCCGTACTTACCGAGTGGGACGTCGAACTCGTACTGGTCGATGCCGCTGTACGGGTTTGTCTTACGCAGATCCCAGTTCACCCCCGACGCCCGTGCGATCGGACCGGTGATCCCATACTGCTTGCATTCGTCCGGTGTGATGACACCGACACCCATGGTCCGATCGAGGAAAATCGGGTTCTCGTTGAGAAGCTCCTCGTACTCGTCGATGCCACCCGACACCACCTCGATGAGGTTGGTCACATCGTCCTCCCAACCGTCGGGAAGGTCGGCTGCCACGCCACCGGGTCTGATGTAGTTGTGGTTCATCCGCAGACCGGTCGTCTTCTCGAAGAAGTCGAGGCAGATCTCGCGCTCGCGCCACCCATAGATCATCATCGACAGCGCACCGATGTCCATGCCCTGGGTGGCGGCCCACAGCAGGTGACTCGACACGCGGTTCAATTCGGTCATGAGGATGCGGATCGCATCGGCTCGAGGTGGGACGTTGATCCCGAGGAGCTGCTCGACGGTCAGGGAAAAGGCGAGTTCGTTGTGGAACGGCGACAGGTAGTCCATGCGGGTGACGTTCGTCGAGCCCTGCGCATAGGTGAGGGTCTCGGCGGTCTTCTCCATACCGGTGTGGAGATAGCCGATGATCGGCTTGACCCGTCGGACCGTCTCCCCCTCGAGCTCGAGGTGGAGCCGCAGGACGCCATGGGTCGAGGGGTGCTGCGGTCCCATGTTGATGATCTGGCGTTCTGTGGGGTCGTCTTTTCCGTGGGAAACATAGTCATCATCGACGACCGTGCCCGATTGGAGTTCGACGGCCGGGTCGACGTCCTCGGGGAGCATCTCCTGGGCGCCTTCGTCGGTCTCGACCGCGAACGGGTACCGCTCCTCGGTCCCGCTGACCCACACCTCGTGGGTGTCCCGCCGCTGCTCCTCGCCGGTCCTTGCCTCAGCGACCTCCGTGGGTACCTCGGGGCTCTCCACGAGTTCTTCGCTCGGGGTGTTCGTCGTGTCGGTCACAGATCGACGCTCCCTGCTTTGAACTGGACCGGGATCGCACCGACCGAGTAATCCTTACGAAGCGGATAGCCCTCCCAGTCGTCGGGAAGGAGGATGCGTGTGAGGTCGGGGTGACCGGTGAACTCGATACCGAACAGGTCGTACGCCTCGCGCTCGTAGAAGTTCGCACCGACGAACAAGTCGGTGGCTGAGGGAACCGTCGGGTCGTCGTACGGAACACGGGTGGAGATGATCAGTCGCTCGTTGTGCTCCATCGACAGGACGTTGATCCCGACCTCGAAACGTGGCGCCTGCGAGAAGTGGTCGACGGCATACAGATCGATGAAGAAGTCGAACCCTGCGTTCTTGGCGCTCTCGATCGCAGCAAGCCACGAGCCGAGTTCGACATGGGCAATGTGATAGGTGGTGTTCGACGATGCGTACCCGTGCCTCGTCACATCGATGAGCCCGTCCACGTCCCCGATCGCTGCTGCCACGACTTCGTTGTCGATGACGACCGTGGTTGCGTCGATCTCGGCCATCGTCTCTTCCGTGGTCGCTTCCTCCGGCGGTGGGGATGTATCGGTCATCTCACATCACTCCAGTGGAATTGCGAATCTCACCGTCCAAAATCATCTGCTGAAGCGTCAGGATGCCGTGCATCAGCGATTGCGGTCCCGGGGGGCATCCCGGTACGTACATGTCCACGGGTACGACCTGGTCGACACCCTGGACGAGGGCGTAGTTGTTGAACATGCCGCCGGTCGAGGCACACGCTCCCATGGACAGCACCCATTTCGGTTCTGCCATCTGGTCGTACACCTGGCGAAGAACAGGGGCCATCTTCTGTGACACCCTGCCGGCAACGATCATGAGATCCGCCTGGCGGGGCGAAGCGCGGAACACCTCCATGCCGAACCGGGCAAGGTCGTTGTGGGCGGCACCGGTACCCATCATCTCGATCGCACAACACGCAAGACCGAACGAAGCGGGCCACATCGAGCGCGTCCTTGCCCAGTTCACACCCTTTTCAAGGGTTGTGAAGAGGAAGCCGGGCTCGCTCGAATGGGCTGCCATCAGGCCGCCTCATCGAGGGTGATCTCAGGCGCCACGACCCTACGGTTGCGCTCGCGTCGTGCAACGTTCCAATCCAATGCTCCACGCTTCCACACGTAGGCAAGGGTCTCGATGAGCATGAGCATGAACAGAACGACGGCGCCGACACCGGCCCACCCGAACTGCTCCATCCGGACTGCCCACACGTACAGGAAGATGATCTCGACATCAAAGATGACGAACAGCATCGCAACGAGGTAGAACTTGACGGGGAATCGATCGACCGGATCCTGGAGCGGGACGATGCCGCATTCGTAGGGGGCGAGCTTCTCGGGCGTCGGGTTGTTGGGGGCGAGCCGTTTGGAAACAACAAGCGAAGCCCCGGCGAAGGCGAGACCGAGAAGTGTCATCAATGCGATCGGCAAGTAGTCGGCAAGCTCCATGGTTCTGAGGATACTGAGGCGCCGTATCGACCCGAAATCAATACCGCCCTCCACACGCAGTCTCGATACATTCTCCGAATCGCGGCGTCCTAACCTCACAGGATGACCAGTCAGATCCCTGAAGCAACGGTCGCGAGACTCCCTCGATATCTTCGGTGTCTCTCGGACATGTCGGTGTCGACCTCGACAACCTCGTCAGAGGAGATCGCCGATGTGGCTGGCGTCAACTCCGCCCAGGTCCGCAAGGATCTCTCCTACCTCGGCAGCCACGGGACCCGCGGAGTCGGGTATGACATCGATGAGCTCCGTAGTCAGATCCGCAAGGCGCTCGGTCTCATCAACGAGCACGGCGTCGTGATCGTCGGTGCGGGAAACCTCGGGTCGGCGTTGGCGAACTACAAGGGTTTCGGCAACTGGGGCTTCTCGATCGCCGCCGTCGTCGACATCGATGAGGCCAAGATCGGAACGAAGGTCGATGGCGTCACGATCGAATCGCTCGCCCGTCTCGACGAGATCGTCGCTGCGAACTCGATCAAGATCGGAATCATCGCCACGCCACCGGCCGCCGCGCAGGCAGCTGCGGACCGCCTCATGTCGGCAGGCATCAAGTCGATCCTCAACCTCGCACCCGCAACGATCAAGACCAACAAGGACGTCTCCGTCCGCCGCGTCGACCTCTCCACCGAACTGGGAATACTCGCGTATCACCTGAATCGCGCGTAGGGGCTTTCGGCCGTTCTAGATCATGGATTATGGATAATGGATGATGGTCCAGCACGCGCGACGGCTGCGCCTGACCTTCCATAATCCATAATCGATGATCCATCATCGACCAGATGCGATCCAAGGCTGACAGCCACGACCGACCGTTCAGTCCTCTATGTCCTTTTCATACCGCGACAAGGCCAGCGCGAACATCACGAAGAGAACCAGGGAGCCGAGGGTCATGGCTATCGAGGGGAGGCGCATCTGCAGTGCGCTGAGACCTTCGAGGTCGGCGGGGCGGATGCCTCGGGGGGCGTACACGACGAACAGTGTGCCGTTGATCACGAGCCATCCGAACACGGCGGCGCCGGTGAGCAGGAACGCCAACCGCTTGCCGAGGTTGGTCCACAGGAGGAACCAACCCGCCCCGATGAACGTGATGACGGCACCGACGGTGATCGCAATGCCCTGGGCAGCCGTCGAGAAGTCGTTGATGTGACCGGTATCGGGATCGATCTGTCCGAAAATCGTCCCGACGAGACCGATCACGGCTTCACGTATCGGGGTTATCAGGGCGAGCAGCGACAGGACGAACGCGATCAGACCTGCGATCTCGAGACTTGAGAGTCCTGATTGTTCGCTGGCCATGTGTGATCTGAACGTCCTGTACACCTTCATCAGAGCGACCTCTCATACTTCACGATGAGTGCAATCTGGGCTTCGGTCAGGACCTGACCGAATGCGGGCATGCGCCCCGTTCCGAGACCGTTGATCCCGTACTTCGCATACGCCTCGGAACCGTTGATCACGAAGTCGATGTGCGAGTCGACCGAGGGGAACTGGATCACGGTACGGCCGTCGAACAGCGCGGGACCCCATGCGCCGGAGCCCGCACCCTGCTCGAATGCCGCACCGGCCGAATATCCGCCCGTGTGGCATCGGGCGCAGTAGGCGTTGAAGAGACCGGCAGCCTGCATTGCTTCCTCGGTCGAGACATTCATGGCCGTGGCAGCGGCACCGAAGTCGACCTCCCACAGTTTGTCTTGGGCCGCTTGGAGCAGGAAGTCCATACCGAACTCGAGATCCTTGAGGAACACGTCTGCCCTATCGACGGTGACATTGAGCAGCAGCACCTCGGTTTCGAGCGTGCGAAGGAGTAGCTCTGCGGCATCGAGATCCGGAAGCGGTGCTTTCGTAATCGGTTCCACGTTGGTGAAGGCATTGAGCGGTTCGAAGGCAAACTCGTAGATGAGAAGGGAGGCGGGGTTCGTGTTGGGGAGCGCCGCGAACGTCGCCGCCGCGATCCGCGTCAGCTCAAGCTCGGTCTCATCAGACAGACCGTCGCGATCTGCGTCGGGAGCGGGACTCGCACACGTCGTCAACACGAGTTCGGCCGACGCCTCCGTGCAGGTCTGTGGCGCCTGGAACAGATCCTTGATGTCGTCGGGGAACGTGCCGACGACCGCAACCTGGCTCGGGGCGATGCGCACATTGTCGATCTTCGTC
Organism: uncultured Acidimicrobiaceae bacterium; assembly: GCA_964505525.1. GTDB lineage: Bacteria > Actinomycetota > Acidimicrobiia > Spongiisociales > UBA5794 > UBA5794. The sequence goes on from CAZDIQ010000019.1 coordinate 22,240, forward strand.
TGCTGAGCCTCGATCAACGCCTCGGTCGCGTCCGCACCACCCTCGATTGCCGCAATCGCGAGAGTCGTCGCACCTTCGGCCTTGGCGAGGATCTCAGCTTGGGGCAACTGGATCGACTTGAGATATGCGATGACCTGTTCGACCTCCTGGACGGTCATGGCTCCCCCGCCCTCGAGTCCGTTCGCGGGCATCGGTGTCCCCGCCCTTCCGAACACGATCCACTGGGCGACCTCCTGCTCCGTGTAGCGGGAGAACACATCGTTGAGCGATGGGACCTTCCACGAGACGGCCACGCCAGAACGAGCCTCGACGAACTGTGCTCCTCCGCCGATACCGGCAGGGCCGTGGCAGTTGACGCACTGGAAGCCTTCGAGGCTGTACCAATGAGCCCCGGCCTCGGCGTCCTCGTTCGCAATGGTCTCGGCTGCGGCGGCCTGACGATCGGGCTCGTTGATGGCGTACCAAGGGAGGACGATCGCGAGGAGGATCGACCCGAAGAGCGCCGCCCGCAGCACCTTGGTCAGTTTCGTGTTCTCGAGTTCTTCGTCAGAGATCGGCTGCGACAGGTTGGGTGGCGACGCCTCGTTCGCCGATGCGCGCTTCTGACGGGTGTTGAGGAACAGGTAGGCCATCCATGCGAGCAGCACGGCAACCGCAAGCGTGAGCACGAGAGCACCCATCCCGACGCCACCCCCTGTGGAGACAGGCTCGGAACTCTCGGTCGCGACGACGAGACCGAGTGAGGTCAGCAACACAGGATCAAACACAGAACGGTCCTTGCGGGTATGCAATGGTCGGGTTCGATGCCCGCGACGTCTGGACGACATTCCCGGTGTTGATGATCAACTCGTCGGCGTCGTTGACGCTCACCTCGAAACGGTCAAGGTTCCGCGGTGCAGGACCCTGGGAGTACTCACCATGTGCGTTGTACTTCGATCCGTGACAGGGACATTCGAATCCTTGTGACGGAAGACACGCAGGCACACGACAACCGAGGTGCACACAGCGCTGCCACAGGGCCATGAGCCCGACGCCGTCACCCTCGGCGCCTGCTACGACGAAAGGAACCGTCTCGAAGGAGGAACCAGCGAGCTTTGCGACCTCGAAAGGGACAACCCAGGTTTGTGCCGCTGGGATGAACTTGGGAACGATCGATCCGCCCTGGATGACCTCCAGCTTGAGATCCGAGACCTTGCCAGCGTTGATCGGGGTACCGAATCCGCCCTTGAGCTTCGGCCACATGAACGCAAGGCTCGCAAGCGTGAACTGGAGCAGGAACAAACCGAAGACCGCTCCGACCGCCCTGTTGAAGAAGATACGTCGAGTGACCCCGAGCTCGGACGCTGTCACCTCGACGCGAGGGGCATCGTCCTCGAACGGCGCTGGTGCTGCGACCATCGTGGCCACCGCGCCTCGCTCCTCCGGTTCGTCGTCCGCGGCGGCCTGTGCCTTGAGCGCTCGCCTGGCCTTGTCCGCCTTGATTGCCTTGCGGTCGAATTCGGCCTTGGATGCGGCACCCTCGGACTCGGAACGTCTCATGGCGACCACGATGATTCCCGCAGCTGCCAGAAGGCCGGCACCGATCAGGATGAAAATGAAGGTTGTCGTTGTCATTCGAGGATCGTTTTCAGGTCGTCGAAGAAGATGCCGTCTCGCCACGGGAACGTGAAGTTGAACCCCGGCCCTCTGAAGAAGGATCCGAAGATGGTCAGGATGGATGCTGACATCACGAACACGGTGAAGATCGAGATCGCGAACTTGCGATCCGAGGGTCGCACGGACGGGTTTCTGTCGATGTACGGAATGAAGGCAAGAGCGACGACTCCGAAACCGGGAATGATGACGCCAGCTACCTGTGGGTCGAAGTAGGCGAGGAGTTCCTGGAGACCGAGGAAGTACCACGGGGCCTTCGACGGGTTCGGCTGCTCGTTGAAGTTCGCGAACTCCAATAGCGGTGCGTCGATGAACACGGACATCAGCGTCAGAAGAGCGAGCATCGTGAGCAGGGCCACGAACTCGATCGCAAGGAGATGCGGCCACACGTTGACCTTGTCCGCAGGTTCGGTGCTCGTGCCCTGGATCGCGTTCGCCTTGACGACGGTCAGGAGTCGCTGGGTACGCACGCCGGGGGGAGGACCGGTGGGTGCTGCGGGTGCTGTCGGTGCGCCACCACCACCTGCGGCGGCCGAAGGTGGTGCAGCAGTCGCGACGGCACCAGCCATCGCGGGAACCGGCGTCCCGTCCTTACGGGCTCGTGCGAACATGCCCCGTTCAAGGAGACCCTTGGGAACACCAAAGCTCGACGACTCGGCGTCAAGATCCCTGACGGGTCCCCCGTTCGTCGGTGCGGCAGCGGCGGCTTGGGGTGCCGCAGCAGCCGCGGGTGCGGCCTCGCCCTTCATCTCGGCGAGGACCTCCTCGAATGGCCGACCCTCCGCCTTGGCACGGGCCTCTGCTGCTCGTCTCAGGAGATTGTCTGGTAGTTGTGCCACACGCCCTCCTTACAGCGGTCCGGAGATTCCGCCATCTTTACGCACCCGCCAGAAGTGGACGGCCATGAAGATGGTGATGATGAACGGGAGGAACAAGACGTGCAACACGTACCAACGAAGGAGCGTGTCCGCGGTGATCTGGACCCCTCCGATGAGGATGAACGACACCTGGGCGCCAAAAACTGGCGCATAACCTCCCATGTTCGAGCCGACGGTCACAGCCCACAAGGCGAGCTGGTCCCACGGGAGGAGATAACCGGTGAAAGAGAGGAGCAGGGTGAGGAGCAGGAGGATGATCCCCACCACCCAGTTGAACTCACGCGGTGGCTTGTAGGCACCGTGGTAGAAGACCCGGGTCATATGGAGGAACACGGTCAGAACCATGAGGTGGGCACCCCAGCGATGCATGTTGCGCACGAGCTGGCCGAACGCGACATCGGTCGCAAGCGCCTGGAGATCGAAGTACGCCTGGGGTGAAGTCGGTCGGTAATAGAACATCAGGAAGATGCCGGTCACCGTGAGGATGATGAAGAGGAAGAAGCTCAATCCGCCGAGACACAGGACGTAGGAGACCTTGACACCGTGTCGTTTCACCTTGACGGGGTGCAGGTGATACAACACGTTGTTCATCACGACATAGGCACGGTTGCGTGGGGAGTCGCCACCGTCGGCGCGCATGGGCGAACCGGGGCGGAATATCGAATTCCACACCTGGGAATTCCGGATATGGCTGCCCATCCCGGATACGGCAGTCTTCAGACCACCTTTCCCGTCTCCGTTCGCCACGTCTCTACTCCTCTTGTCCTACCAGCGGACGCCATAGGACATACCGGTTGGCTGGTTGTCGCGTGTGCCGGTGTCGTATTCCCATGGTGCTTTTTCGTACTGCTCGGTCTGGTCCGCCAACGAGCCACCGAACTTACCGATGGTGATGACGTTCGTCGGGCATCGATCGACACAGAGTTTGCATCGCGTGCACTCGGTGTCGTCGATGACAAAGATTGCCCCGTTCTCTTCCTTGTCCCGAGGATTGTCGACGCCGAAGGACTCGGCGACGATATCCGTGGACAGGAAGTGAATGCACTTCCAGGGACAGATGTCGACACATCCGGCGCACAGGATGCATTCGGCTTCGTTGATGTGGATGAACTGCTTCGGCTTGACCGCAGCGTTCATGTATTCGGTGTCGACGATGGCGAGCTGGTAGTCGTCGCGCATCGGGGGCTGCTCGAGCCACACTTCCTTCGCCATGGCTACACCCCGCTTCCGTTGCTCGAAGCTCCGTTCGTGGATGCAGTCGCAGAGACCCGCAGCGGGCGACCGTAGTCCGATACCGGTGCGGGTGGCGGCGTGTTCTTGTTCTTCTTCGACCGCTCCTGGATCTGGTACATGACGACGGGGATCCCGATGAGCAGCGTGCCGACCCACCCTTGGAGGAGGATGTCCTTGAGCGCCGCGTACGAAATGGAGATCTCATTGCCGAGCACGAGGAACGGCGGAATCGTGACGAAGATCTTCTGGGCGGTCCAGTCGAGCGGCCCCTGCGCGAGTGTGAGGAACTGGTTCGGGATCACGGCGAACAAGATGAGCATCAGCGCGGAGAAGAGCAACGCGCCGAGCATCGCGTTTGACCACGTGAGTTTTCGCAGGTGGATGTGGGCGAACCAGATGCCGCCCATGAGGATCAGGACACCGCCGATCGCCACCGATTGGGCGATCGTGACCGGTAGCCAACCCCTCGGGACCATCGGGTAGAGCTCTCGCCCGAGTGCATCGAACTCGGGGGACTCCGACATGTGGACGGCGACGGACGCCACGACCGTAACGACGAGCCCGACAAGGATCGTCAGGTACCCGACGGCGAGTCGTATCCGTTCGTTCAACACAGCTCCTCGGTCACGCCTTTCATTCTACGCAGCCCGCGATCTCTCCGATAATCAAGGCGCCTCAGAGGACAGATGACAGAGGACAGAAGAAGTCCACAGTCCACAGTCCACAGTCCACAGTCAGCACTCGCGTCCATCGTCGTCGCGTTCGCCCTGTTCTCGCGTCCTCCCTTCAGGGGGGACGGGCGAGCTTGCGAGCCAGGGGGGCATGCGAGCCTGCGAGCAGGGAGAAGACGGCTA
>CAZDIQ010000020.1:0-1143 GCA_964505525.1 uncultured Acidimicrobiaceae bacterium
ACAACACACTCGGCGACGTGGTCATCATCCACCTCGGCACCAACGGTGCATTCGACGCCGCCACATTCGACGAGGTGATGGCAGCCGTCTCGGGTGCCAAGCGGGTCGTCGTCCTCACGACGGCGGTCCCCCGTCGATGGGAAGAGGCCGTCAACACGGTCATCCGTGAAGGTGCGCAACGGTGGCCGAACATCGAGGTACTGGATTGGCAGACGATCGCCAGGGAGAACCAGGACTGGTTCAGATCCGACCACGTGCATCTGAACCCCACCGGTCAACAGGCATACGCCGACATCCTCTCGTCCCTGGTGAACGGGTAGAGGGCGTCGACGGACGACGGTTCGGTCAGAGCGACGCCAGCCAGGCGACCTGTCGCTCGAAGTTGACGATGCCACCGCCTTCGTGACCGTTGAACGGGTAGACCTCGATGTTCTTCGGACCGGTGTAGTGGTTGTAGGCGTTGAACACCGTCGACGGCGGTGTTGTCCTGTCGGCGAGCCCGACGGAGAAGTAGCCGGGGCATGTGATCCTCCCGGCATGGTTCACGACGTCGAGATAGCTCAGGGTTGCGAAGACGGCATCGACCCGGTCGGGGTGGAGGCGGCAGTATTCGGCGATCTCCTCGTACGGATACGCATCGGTCACCTCGGTGGCGCGGCGGAAGTCCGCAAGGAACGGGACGTTCGCAATCACGGCATCGACGCTCGGGTTCAGACTGGCCGCGGCCAGCGCAAGCGCACCTCCCTGGCTTCCGCCTGACGCGACAATCCGACGACCGGCGGTGGCGGCGAAGGCGTCGGGGACGTCGAGAGCCAACGCGGCGTCGACGAACAATCGGGTGAAGTAGTGGGCTTGGGGCGCCTCGATACCCCGCATCATGAATCCGCTTGCTCCTGGCTGGCCCCCGCCATCGGCGTCAGGAGTATCGGACCCCGTGTACCTCCACCCCTGCCCACGGGTATCCATGATGAGATGGGGGAAGCCCGTTGAGACCCATCCGAGCCGCTCGATTGGTCGACCTCGCCCACCGCTGTAGCCGATGAACTCGACAATGACCATGGCATCGGGGTCGACGGCCTTCGGGATCAGAAGCCACGCCTTGATCCTGGCCCCGCCGTGGCCGGAGAACGACACATCGAAGAC
>CAZDIQ010000020.1:1243-18164 GCA_964505525.1 uncultured Acidimicrobiaceae bacterium
GCCGGACCGCATCGATGAGTCCGTCCTGGTTGAACACACCACCGCCGAAGCTGATCACATCGGGAGCAAACGTGTAGGTCAGTATCTGGACGAGCTGGGCGAGGTACTCGGCCACGAACTTCCCTGGGTCCTCCGATCCGGCGGCGCGTGCGGCAATCGCCGACCCCGACGCCATGCCCTCGAGACACGACCCGTGGTACACGCACCAACCATCGAAGTCATCGCCCTCGACGCGGTCCGTCGGGACGTGACCGAACTCGCTGTGACCATGTCCGCGGACCACGGACCCGTCGCGCACGACCGCTCCGCCGACGCCGGTGCCGACGGTCACATAGCACACGGTCCGTTTCCCGACACCTGCGCCCCTGTCGGCCTCGGCAACGGCCGCCGCTCCGACATCGGACTCGAAGACGGTCGGGATCCCGAGAGTGTGCCCTGTCCGTCCGAGGACGTCGACACCCGACCACCCTTGTTTCGTGGTTGAAAGGATCGAACCGAACGAGGAGCTCCCTGCAATGAGATCGACGGGACCGAAGCACCCGATGCCGAGCGCTGCGATCGGCGGTCCGTCTTCGAAGAACCCACGCACCTGCGCGAGCGTCGTGTCCGGGTCTGTTGTTTCGAAGCGGTCCTCGGAAAGCACCGTGGCTTGCGGTGTGAAGCGACCGACACGGAACTTCGATCCGCCGGCTTCAATCGCACCGAACACCGGGGACGCCGACTCGGTCAACGCTTGATCCTCCCCGAATACTTCTTGTGGACCGCCTGCCTCGTCACGCCGAGCGCCTCGGCGATCTGTCCCCATGACCACCCCGAATCGATGGCGCGTTGCACGGCGGCCATCTCGAGTTGGTCCGCGGTGTGGCGGAGCGAGACCACGGCGGCAAGCGCGTTCTCCGTATCTGCCGGGTGGGGAATCGTGCGCTGTTCGTCGTTCTTCACGGTGTCAACTCTAGTTGACCGGAATCCTTAGGTCGTCAACCGAAGTTGACACCTGTTGCGTGACGTGTATGCTATGGTGCGTCTACATTTTCGGCTCACTTGGAGAGGGTATCATGGCATCGATTTCGCTTGAGAATCTGGGGAAGATCTACCCCGACGGAACCCGCGCAGTCGGCCAGGTCAACCTCGAGATCGCCGACGGCGAGTTCCTCGTGCTTGTCGGGCCCTCCGGGTGTGGAAAGTCGACGATCCTGCGGATGATTGCCGGGCTCGAGGACATCACCGAGGGTGTGCTCAGCATCGGTGACCGCATCGTCAACGACGTCCAACCAAAGGACAGGGACATCGCCATGGTGTTCCAGAACTACGCGCTGTACCCCCACATGACGGTGCGGGAGAACATGGCGTTCGGGCTGAAGCTTCGCAAGCGCCCGAAAGCCGAGATCGCAGCCGCGGTGCAGCAGGCGGCCGAGATCCTCGAGATCACTGAGCTCCTGGAGCGCAAGCCGAAGGCGTTGTCGGGCGGTCAGCGCCAGCGTGTTGCCATGGGTCGAGCGATCGTCAGGGAACCCAAGGCCTTCCTCATGGATGAGCCCCTGTCGAACCTCGATGCCAAGCTTCGCGTCCAGATGAGGACGGAGATCAGCCTCCTCCATGCCCGACTCGGGACAACGACCGTGTACGTCACCCACGACCAGACTGAGGCGATGACGCTCGGCCACCGCGTCGCGGTGCTGCGACCCGTCTCGGGGAAGCGACCCTTCAATCTCCAGCAGGTCGCAAGCCCTACCGAGCTCTACAACAACCCGGTCAATCTGTTCGTCGCAGGGTTCATCGGGAGCCCGGCGATGAACATGGTGTACACCGTCCTTTCAAAGGAGGACTCCGTCTACAAGGCGACCTTCGCGGGACACACGGTCGTCGTCGATCAGGCCGCCATCGATCGGCACCCCGGTATCGATGACTTCCTCGGCAAGCAGATCGTCATGGGGATCCGGCCAGGCGCATTCGAGGCCGCGGAAGTGGCGCCCCCCGCTCCCGAGCGGACGATCAGCGTCTCGACCGATTCGAACGAGCTGCTCGGTTCTGAGACCTATGCGCACTTCTCGCTTCCATCGACCCCGGTGATGACACCCGACATCGAGGAGCTCCTCGCCGACATGGATCGCGAGATCGACAGCCTCGGAGAAGAGACTCGGTTCACCGCCAGGGTGAGCGCCGATGCCACCGTTCCGGATTGGTCGCCCATCGATCTGGTGATCGACACGGCAAAACTGCACTTCTTCGACAGCGCAACGAGCGAACGCATCGGGGGGGTCAGCCTCGGGGACCTGTCCGACTCGGTGGACGAGGAGTTCATGGCCCCCGCCGGAGCAGCCGACGAGGCTTAGAACGACACGGGCTCAGCCCGCAATGAAGCGCTGGTACCAGTAGCCGGAGTCCTTGACGGTTCTCGCCATCGTGTCGTAATCGACATAGATGATCCCGAACCGCATGCCGTAACCGCGTGCCCATTCGAAGTTGTCAAGGAGCGACCACAGGAAGTAGCCCTTCACATTCACGCCGGCAGCGAGTGCGTCGGCGATCGCACTGATATGGATCTTCACGTACTCCTCGCGCAGCGGATCGTGGATCGCGCCGTCATCGGAGACGACATCGGGATACGCGGCGCCGTTCTCGGTGATGTAGATCGGCAGGCCAGGGCTCCACTCATTGACCCTCTTGAGCATCCATGTCAGACCCTCTGGCTGGACACCCCAATGCATCTCTGTGAGGTGTCCGGGAGGGCGCTCGATCGTTGCGTCGTGGACTCCCGGCCACGGCCCCATCGGCGCGGCACCCTTGCGGTACCCGACGTGGTTCACGTTGTAATAGTTCATGCCGAGGAAATCGATCGGCTCGAACGCCGCGGCAAGCGCTTCCTTGTCGATACGGTCGGCGACCCCGAAGTCATCGTGGATCTGGAGAACCTGCTCGGGGTACGTCCCTTTGAGAACGGCATCGGCGTACAACAGGTTGTGGACCGCATCGATCCCTGCGGCCGTGATCGCGGTCTCGGGGGTGTCGTCCGCCGGCCAAGCGGGAATCAGATTGAGCACGATGCCGAGTTGATCATTCGTGTGGACGTTCACGCTGCGCATCGCAGTGATGGCCGAGTGGTGCGCCAGCATCAGGTGATGCGCCACGACCATCGACACGGGTGGGTCGATGATTCCCGGAGCGTGGTCGCCACCTGCGTATCCGATGAACGCCGAGCACCACGGCTCATTCAGGGTCGCCCAGATCCTGACAAGGTCGCCGAGTTCCGCTTTGGCGACCGACGCGTACTCGGTGAACCAATCGATGGACTCGGGATTCACCCAACCGCCACGGTCCTGGAGGGCCTGGGGAAAGTCCCAGTGGTAGAGCGTCGCCATGGGCTCGATGCCAGCGTCGACGAGCTCCTGGCACAGGCTGCGATAGAACTCGACACCTTCGCGGTTCACCTCGCCGACCCCGTTCGGGAGCAGTCGGGACCACGAGATCGAGAACCGATACGCCTTGAGACCGAGCTTCGCCATCAGGGCAACATCCTCACGGAACAGGTGATAGTGGTTGACGGCGACGTCACCGTTGTCGCCATTCACGGTCTTGCCCGGTGTGTGGGAGAACGTGTCCCAGATCGACGGTCCCCGACCGCCCTCGTTCGCTGCACCCTCGATCTGATAGGACGCAGTCGCCGCACCCCACAGGAAATCACTCGGAAAATCGGATTTGGACGGGTTCACAGGCTCTCCCCCAGCAAGTCATTGTGCATCATTTTTGCACACCGGAAAGGTCAATCCCCTTGAGGAAGATCCGTTGGGCGAACAAGAACACCACGACAGGGATGAGGAGCGCCAACATGGCGCCGGATTGGATGAGGGTCGGTTGGTTGTCGTACAGGGTGTTGAACGTCCTGAGGCCGACCGATATCGGTTGGAGATCCGGTCGTGTCGCGAGGTAGATCATCGGCTCGAAGAAGTCGTTCCATGCAAAGTAGAAATGGAACAACGAGACGGCGACGATCGCTGGTTTCATCTGGGGAAGAATGACTGACCAGAGGGTACGGAATGGGCCTGCCCCGTCGATCGTCGCTGCCTCGTCGAGCTCGGAGGGGATCGTCAGGAAGTATTGGCGTAACAGGAACACGTTGAACGCGTTGGCAAAGAAGTGCGGCACGATGAGGGGCAACCACGTTCCGACCCAGCCGATCTTCACGAACAGTGCGTACGTCGGGACGAGGAGGACGAACCTCGGCAGCACGATGGTCGCGATGAGAATCACAAGGATCGTCCGCCCGAAGGGGATTCTGAAACGCGCCAGCCCATACGCCACGAGGATCGACGACGCGACGGCGCCGATGGTCCCGATGCCGGCGATGACGAGCGTGTTGCGCAGGAGCAGCGGGAAGTTCATGAGACCCCACGCCTTCCCGTAGTTGTCGAAGTGGAGGTCGAGCGATTCCACGGGGACAAGGATCCGGTAGTTGCCCTCCCACTCGATCGGTTCGGCTTCGAGGTCCTCTGGATCAACGAACGTGGACACGGCCCTACCGGGCTGCAGGAGTGCGAGCTCCCGGGTGTCACTGTTGGGATCGTCCGAGTCGATGGGTACGAGAAGCAGCGGGAGTTGCGCACCGTTGTACTCGATGGTCACCGGAGATTTCGGCAGGATCGGTCCGTTGAGACGTGCCAGCTGTGTCTCGGATTTGAGGGATGTGATGGCCATGTACGCAAGGGGCATCAGAAAGATGAGCAGCACGAATCCGGTGAACCCGGTGACGATCCAGGTCCATGGGTCGCGGACACGGCGAGTCTTGGCACGTTCGGTGCGTTGGTGGTCCTCGTGGTGCGCCGTTGTCGAGGTTCTCGGTTCGGTGGTCGTCATGTCACAGTCCCTTGAATTCGTAGTAGACCCAGTACTTGGCTGACCAGAACACGATGCCGGTCACGAGCAGGGCGACCAGGAATAACGCCCAAGCCAGTGTTGCGGCATACCCCATCTCGAAGAATTGGAAACCGACCTTGTAGAAGTAGAGCGCATAGAAGTTCGTTGCGCCTGCCGGGGCGCCCGACCCGTTGTTGAGCACGAACGGGACGAGGAAGTAGTTGAACAACCCGATCAGAAGGATGATCAGGTTGTAGAAGATGATCGGGCTGATGAAGGGCAGGGTGATGTGCCAGAACAGTCGTGCCTGTGATGCGCCGTCGACCTTGGCGGCGTCGTACAGCGTCGATGACACGCCGTTCATCGACGCGATGAAGATCAGCATCGCGTTCCCGATGCCCCACAGACCGACGAACACGAGCGACGGGTAGACCCAGAACGGATCAAGGAACCAACTCGGACCTGTGATGCCGAAGATGTTGAGGAATCGATTGATCCACCCCATCTGCCCGTTCATGATGCCGCCGAAGATCAGAACGGTGGCAACGAACGGGATGATGGATGGCAGGAAGAACATGGCCCTGTATGTCTCTTTGCCCTTCAGGGACTTCGAAACGAGCAGATAGGCGATGAAGACCGGGACCAGCATCCCGAACGGCAGGGCGAAGAGCCCGAACTTGAGCGTCACCTTTGCCGAGTTCGCGACCTGAGGGTCTGTGAACAGCCTTCGCCAATTCTCGAGACCGACGAATCGCATGCCGTCGCCACTCACCAGGCTGAAGTCGGTGAATGAGAAATACAGCGAGGCGAACATCGGGATCATGAAGAAGAGCAGGAACCCCACGATCCACGGTGACACGAACCACAGTCCGGCTCGCCCACGCCGCTTGTGCAGCGTCGAGACCGCCGGAGGTTTGTTGGCCGGAGAGGGTGCGGCCGCCGCAGCGGTCGCACCCTCCCGGTAGAGATTGGTCGACATCTCGTAACCAGCCGACCCCTAGTTGCTTGAGAAGATCGTCGTCAACTCAGCTTCCAGGTTGGGTATGGCAGTCGAAAGGTCGAGCGTGGGATCCGTGAGCAATCCGCTCAGGAGCACGTCCATTGCTGCCTTGTACTGCTCCCAACCCGGCAGGTACGCCTCATGTGACGGAACCTCTGAGTGCTCGGCACCCGCGAGGAACACGTCCCAATTGACACCCTGTGGGTACCGCTCCTCGAGGTTCGCGATGAACGCATCGGTGAGGGTCACATCCGCCGGTGCGGCACCGTAGGCCGTGAGCAGCGGAAGGGCAGCGTCGGTAAGCAGGTACCACAGCACCTCGAACGCCTCGGTCTGGTTCTTGGAACCAGCCATGATCCTGAACGTGTCCGCGTGCAGGTTCGCTGTCACGGTTCCATCGTTCGGGTTGGCCGGTGCAATACCGACATCCCAGAAGTCACCCGGAAGGTTGTTCGCATCATCACGGATACAGCAGGTGTACCACAGGTGCGTCATGCCCATTGCCAGGTTGCCTGACTGGAACGCGTTACCCATTGCATTGACCTGCTCCTGGTTCGGGGCAAAGCCCGACACCCAGATGGCATCCTGATACCACGCCCATTCATCGGCCCACGCCTGAGGAATCTCGGCCTGGCCGTTGGAAGCGAGCGGATAGCCGCCACCCCAGAACGAACCCTGCTGGAACAGACGATCGGTCCACTGCCACGCGAAACCGAATTCGACGGCCTTGGAGCGGTCGTAGCCGGCTTCATCACCGTAGACGCCGTTGGAATCCACCGACAGCATCTTGCCGATCTCGGCAACCTTGTTGTAGTCCCAAGGACCTTCGTACTCGGTACCCGCACCGTAGACGGCAACGCCGCTGGCGGGGTATTCCTGTGGTGGGTATGGCAGACCTGCGGCATCGAACATGTCGCGGTTGTAGAACAACGCCGACGGGAACGAAGCGAACGGCAGACCCACAAGGGTTCCGTCACCTTCGCGCTGTCCGTCAACGGCAGGACCCGACCAGCGGTCGAGCGAGACGCCTGCGGCCTCGACGAGCGGCTCGAGGTCTGCATACAGACCTGCGAACGCGTTCGACCCATCACGGCCTACCGGGCCGATGATGTCAGGCACGTTCCCCGATGCGATCTGTGTCGCAAGGGTCTCGTACGCAACGTCGTTGTCAACGATCTCAGCGACGACCTTGATGGCACTCTGAGATGCGTTGAACGCGTCGATGACCTCGATCTGGGCATCGCGCTGTTCTGGTTGACCACCGGCACCGAGGCCGATGAACCACCGGATCTCCACGACATCGCCGGATGGCGTTCCCGCAGTGGTAGTAGTCTCACCTCCACCGGAGGTCGTTGTTGTATCGCCGGTATCGCCCGCAGTTGTAGTGGTGCTCCCTGATTCTCCTGAGCTGCACGCCGAGACGATCAGCAAGAGCACTACTACAAGGGCGATGATTCGATTGCGTTTCATCGCTTTCCTCTCTTCTCTTTGTGTCCCCAGTCCGATCGGACCTGGGGTTTCGGGGTGGCCGGGTTCTCCCACGGCACCTGACCACCTGTGTTCCCATTTCCCGTCCTCATTGCACATCACCGACCGTTGATTGGCGGATGACGATCTCCGTGGGAAGGAGCGTTCTGCGAGGACCCGATTCGAGATCTCCGATGAGGTTGACGAGCGATCTGGCGGCTTCGTGACCGATGCCGCCGATGTCCTGGCGTACGGTCGTAAGAGGCGGATCCATCGTCGCTGCGAAGTCGAGGTCGTCGAACCCGATGAGGGCGACGTCACCGGGGACGGTCAGCCCCGCTTCCTTGATGGCTCTGAGGGCTCCGACTGCGGTGTAGTCGCTTCCGCAGAAGATGGCGTCGACACCCTGCTCGAGGAGCGCCTTGGCACCGAGGTAGCCGCCTTCTGGTGAGTAATCGCCGTCGACGATCAATCCGTCGGTCGAAAGACCGGCCTTGCGCATAGCGCCCTGATAGCCGATCACCCGATCGTCGCCCGACACGGAACCACGGCGTCCGGTGATGTGACCGATCCGTGTCCGACCGAGCGACAAGAGATGGTTCGTTGCGGTCGCCGCAGACCCTTCGTTGTCGATGTCGACATAGCTGGCGTCGCTGTCGCCGCGTCGGTGGCCGACGAGCACGATCGGCATCCCCGATGCGCGCAGTCCGTCGACGAGTGCATCGTCCTTGGTGTCGGCGGTGACGATGACCCCGTCGAGCAATCCCATGCCGACGATCTGGTCGAGCGTTTCCTCTTTCGTGCGGTTGCCGAGCCACAACATCATCCCGAGTGATTGGTCGGACAGTTCCTCCGAGATGCCTGTGAGCAGTCCGGCGAAGTATGCATCGGAGAACGTGAGATCCGCCGCGATGTGCATCACGATGCCCATGACCCCCGTGCGACCACTCGCAAGACTCCTCGCAGCAACGTTGGGGCGGTAGTCACTCGACTTGAGTACCTCGAGAACCCGGTCCCTGGTTGCGGCTGCGACCGGTCCACCATTGATGACACGTGACACGGTTGCACGGGAGTACCCGGTGAGTTTCGCAACGTCGTCGAGCGTGCGGGCCATTGGTCACTTTCTCCGTCTGAGAGCGCTCTCATGATGAGAGCGCTCTCACTGTAGGGAGTATTTCTTGGTCGTGTCAAGCGCAACGCGGCGAAAACATTCCGGCAATGATTCGACACTGCGAGAGCGCTCTCATTAGGGTGCCGGTGGGATCGACACGACGCATCGCCAAGGGAGGCGTGACATTGACCAACGCAGAGCCGTTCGTCACGGGTGTGAACTACTGGCCACGGAACAAGGCCATGTACTGGTGGAGCGACTTCGACGCCGCCGAGGTGGCTGACGAATTCGATGTCATCGCCGGTCTCGGGATGAAGGTCGTTCGGATTTTTCTCCTGTGGGATGACTGGCAGAAGTCGCCCGACACCGTCGATGCGACATGTCTCGACAATCTCGAGCGGGTGTGTGACATCGCGACCGAGCGCGGCCTGAAACTCGATGTCACGTTCTTCACCGGACACATGAGCGGTCCGAACTGGTCCCCCGCGTGGCTCCTCGATCCGTCGGCGACACGACAAGCGTCACCGCATGTTCGGCAGGTGGTTGCGAACCGTCGCATCACCGACTCGGGCTACCGCAACATGTTCAGCGACCAGATCGCCATCGATGCCGAACGCCTCCTCCTTTCGACTGTGGTGGACCGGCTCAAGGATCACGATGCGATCTGGATGTGGAACCTCGGCAACGAACCCGATCTGTTCGCCTATCCCGAGAGCGACGACGCTGGCCGACTCTGGGTGCGTGACATGTCGGATCTCGTGCGACAGATCGATCCGGATCACAACGTCACGACCGGACTCCACGTTGCGAGTCTGCTCCAGGGCAACGGTCTGCGCGTCGATCAGGTCTTCGGCGAGAGCGACCTCGCCGTGATGCACGCCTACCCGATGTATGCCGACTGGGCACACGGATCACTCGATCCGGACTTCGTTCCCTTCACATGCGCCTTGACGGCAGCACTCTCGGGCAAGCCATGCCTCGCCGAGGAGTGGGGCGGGTGCACGTCACCCGATACCGAGGAGTCGGTCGTGTGGGAGTGGAACGCCTACGGTTTGGATCGGACCCAGTTCATGGCCGGTGAGCACGCCCTTGCGACGTACATCGAAGAGGTGCTGCCAAGGCTCGTTGAGGTCGGAAGCCCAGGGGCGTTCCTGTGGTGCTTTGCCGACTATGCGCCCCATCTGTGGGACCGACCCCCGTGTGACGACAAGGGAGCGAAACACGAACGTCACTTCGGACTGGTGCGACCGGACGGATCGCTCAAGCCCCACGCCGACGTGATCAAACGGTTCGCTGAGACGAATCCCGCGGTGCAGGCTGCGACACGCACGGTCGAACTCGACATCACACCAGACGAGTACTACGACGACCCCGCCGGCCATGCGCGCCGACTGTATGGGACATACTCGAACCCATGAACGTCGGGCGCACCGTCTCGGTCTTCTGTGGTGGTGTGCTCCTCGCCGTTGCAGGGTGTACGTCGAATGAGTCGGTGGACACGACGACCACGACGGCGGCGACACCGAGCACATCGACGACGGTGCTGACGCCGACGCAACCCGTCGCCCTGCCCGAGGTCCTCGGCGCCGAACCGACGACCGACACCCCGGTCCGATACGAACTGTTCGAGATCGCCGTCGAACTCGAAGCCGAGTACGGCAACCCGTTCGATCAGCGGGAGGTGGCGCTCGACGCCACGTTCACCGACCCCGAAGGGAACCAAACCACCATCCCCGGGTTCTGGGATGCCGAGGGATCGTGGCTCCTGCGTTTCACCCCGAGCTCCCCCGGCTCATGGACGTACGACATCGTGGTGACCGACGCACGGGGTACGAGCGATCCGTTGTCGGGCACCTTCGATGTCGAGCCGAGCGACCACAAGGGTTTCCTCCGTGTGGGTTCCGACGTCGACCCCGACTACAGCTCCCGGTACTTCGCCTACGAGGACGCAACGCCTTGGTACGGGCGGGGTCATGCCGATCTGGACATGTCCTTCGGTGGGGCGGCGCTCGACGGTTCCGGTCTGCGGAAGTTCGCAACCATGGAACGCGCCGGCGAGAACTACGAGATGTGGTGGCCGATCTGGGGGAACAACTTCATCCAGGACCGCCACGACACCTACACGGCCGGGCCGATGCGGATCATCGACTTCATCGTGGGTCAGGCCGAGGAGCACGACATCGCGCTCGTGTTCACAGTGTGGACGCACCAGTTCCTCCGTACCGGCGCCCACGACTGGCCCGACGACCGGTGGCAGTTCAACGGTTTCTCCAGACTCACCGACATTGCGGGGTTCTTCGTCGAGGATGAGGCGTGGGCATGGCAGGAGAACTACTACCGGTACATCATTGCAAGGTGGTCGTATTCGACCGCTGTCCTCATGTGGCAGACGATCACCGAGATCAACGGCACGGAATCCTACGACCAGACCGACCCGTGGCACGAGCGTGTCAACGCGTACTTCCAGCAGAACGACCCGTTCCGCCACCCGACCACAGCTACGGGTTCTGGCAACTACGACTGGCCTGTCGGTCACGCAGCCATGGATGTGGCACAGGTGCATCTGTACGAGGTGTTCGTGAACGACCCGATCACCGACAGCGCGACCGTGGCCGAGTGGACGCGCAGGATGTGGAACCGGGTCGAGAAGCCGAACTGGATCGGTGAGTACGGCGTCCGCGGTCAGCAGTACTACCCCGAGATGATGCACCACACCAACTGGGCTGCGCTCGGGGCGGGAGCGTCGATGACACCGATCGAGTGGAACGACAACAGCGCATACAACTCGTTCGACGAACCGATGATCGAGGACATGCGTCGCTTCGCGGACTTTGTCGAAACGGTCCAGCTCACCGCCTACGACCCGGTCGCCGTCGATGTCACGACGTCGGACGACGCCGTGCGGGGTTGGGGCGTGGTCGGCGACAGGGGCGGGGTCGTCTGGATCCAGGATGCATTCTTCGAGGGCGCATCGCTCGAACTCCAACGGGTCGGACGACAGGTGGAGGGGATCACCGTCACGGTCGCAGGGGTTCCGGACGGTCAATGGATGGTGTCCCCCTACAACACGTGGACCGGCGAGTGGCTCGAAACCGTCGAGGTCACATGCGTGTCGGGCTCGTGTGCCATTCCTCTCCCGACCTTCAACAAGGACATCGCACTGGCGCTGGGGCGGTAGGCGGTTCAGGCGTCGTCGACGACGAGGGTGCCTCGTTCGAGGTGCATCGCCGAATCGACGAAGTCGCTGCTCAGGGGATCGTGGGTCGCCATCACGATCGTGATCGATTCCGAATCGACAAGTGATCGCAGGAGTGTGAAGACGCCGGTCGCAGTCTGGGAATCGAGACCTGCCGTCGGTTCGTCCGCTATGAGCAGGGTGTTCCCCGACGCCATGGCTCGGGCCACGGCAACCCGCTGTCTCTGGCCGCCCGACAGCTCTGCCGGGCGGTGATGCATCCGGTCGGCGAGACCGACCTGTTCGAGACAGCTATGGGCGCGCTCGATGCGTTCCCTGCGTTCGATCCCCGAGATCCGCAGCACGAGATCGACGTTCTCGAGGGCGGTCATCGACGGCATGAGGGCATGGGCCTGGAACACACAACCGATGGTCGCCGCACGCCAACTCGCCGCGGCACCGGGACCAAGGGTGTCGATGCGCTCGCCGTTCACCCGGACGGTCCCGGACGTCGGTGTGTCGAGCGCACCGATGAGATTCAGCAAGGTTGTCTTCCCCGAGCCGGATCGTCCTCGTATCGCGGCCATGGATGCGTGGTCGACGCGCAAGTCGATGTCAGACAACGCAACGACCGGCCCTTCGGGGCCATCGAAGATGCGCGAGACCCCTTGCACCTCAACGGCGGGATCGGAGAGGTTCACCATGTCAGTCATCTTCCGACTCCGGTCTGAAGAGTTGATCGGGGTCTTCGTCAGGGTCAGGCGCGCCGATGGGTTTCAGGGTGATGCGTCCGTCGGACATGTCTGCGACGACCCGTGGGTCGGTCCCCAACTGTGCCCTGAACTCATCGGGCATCCGCACGCGGCCGACCGTGTCGACCAACAGCACATGCTTGCCACCATGATCAGTCTCGGCTCCCCATCGCTCCGTCGCGCTCTGGCCGTCACGCAACTCGACGATCCGGTCGGTGACGGAGGCCATGTTGGGATCGTGACTCACCATCACCACCGTGACCCCGAGACGCTCGCTGACATCCCTGAGCACCTGATAGACCTCCTCCGCGGTCTCACCGTCCAGTTCGCCGGTCGGCTCGTCCGCAAGCAGCAGACCGGGCTCGTTCGCGAGTGCGACCGCAATGGCGACCCGCTGCTGTTGACCACCGGAAAGCTGCGTCGCAAAGTGTTCCGCGCGATCTGCGAGACCGACGAGGTCGAGGAGGGCATAGGCACGGGACCGCGCCTGCTTGACGCCGGCAAGCCGCATGGGGACCATGACGTTCCCGATGGCGTCGAGATACGGGATCAGGTTGCGTCCTGTCTCCTGCCAGACGAAGCCGACCTCGAGCTTGCGGAACCGATCGAGCTGTGAACGAGACAGCGTCGACAGGTCGGACCCGCCGACGGTGACCCGCCCGCTGGTCGGCGATTGGAGCGCACCGATGATGTTGAGGAGGGTCGACTTGCCACACCCGCTCGGACCCACGATCCCCACCATCTCTCCCGCATCGACACGCAGGTCGAGACCCCCGAGGGCGGTCACATCGGTACCCCCGACGCGATACAACTTCACCACCCGTTCGCATTCGATGAACGCGGTCCCGATGGTCACGGTGCCTCCCCGAGCTTGAGCGCTTCGAACAGTTTCATCCTGCGAAGGACGGACACCAACACGAAGGCGCTGATCACGAAGAGGGCGAGGATCAGACCGACGATGGCGAACACGGCGACCCGATCCGTCTCGGCGAGGAGCTCGGGAACGGCGGTCAGCCCCGAATCGCCGACGAGCCTCACGATCAGTCTGCGACTCAGCCCCCAGCCCGTCGCCACCCCGGCAACGAGCCCGCCACCCATCACGAGGGCGAGTTCGGCCACCACGATCGCTGCCACGCGGCGCGGGGACATCCCCATCGCCTGGAGTGCACCGAGCTCCACCGCGGAGCCGCGGACCTTGAAGAGCGTGGCGAAGAAGAATCCGAGAATCGAGATCAGGATGGAAGCGATGAATCCGACGGTCAGGACTCCGAAGACACCCTGGCGCTCGGGTTGGGTCAGGATCAACCCGATGGCTGCGTCGGCACTGACCGATTCGAGGAGCTCGATGTCGGTTTCGAGGTGGCTTGGAGGCTCGCCATCGTCGGTCGTCATCCACACGTGGTACTGGCCCTCTTCCCCGGTTCCTGCGAACACCGTGTCCAGGTTGACGATCACGAAGGGGTCATCGGATGGCATCCACGTCGGGAACAACGAGACGACACCGACGACCACCATGGTCTGTTCGAGCGTCTCCCCGTCGTACTGGATCTGCACGTTCAGGTCGTCGCCGACCGCGAAGCCACTTCCCGACTGCACCAGCACGCCCTGGGGGATCGCCGCCAGACGAGCGACGTTGTCGGGGAACGACGGTTCAGGCGAGTACTCATCGCGGAAGAACGCAACATCCGTGAAGGCGTCCGCATCGATGCCGAACACCGTCACGGGCGTCAGTGATGACCCGACCCTCGACACCCGTCCGGGGAACCGGCCGACACGGGTGGCAGCCTCGACCCCGGGGATGGATTCGAACTCCTCGATGGGAGCAAGGACCCGCGGGAACTCGACACCGTTGACCACCGGTTGGGCGGCAGAATCGAACTCGATGGCTGACCATTGCGCACCGACGCGGTGGTAGGTCTCGTCGAACAGCTGAAGGTCCAGAGTCTTGGCGAGCGATGACGTGAAGATGGCGAGGCTCACGGTCACCACGAGGAGGAGAAGCGGCACGAACGTGTTGGCCGGATTGCGAGCGGCTCGGCGCGATGCCACAAGCGCTACCACGCTCGAGGTGGAACCGAGCAGGCGCGCAAGCAACTCGAAGACGAACGGCAGAAGCCTGACCGTGATCAGCCCGACGGCAAGCGCAGCCAGCGCGGGGAACAGGACAAGGAACGGGTCCTCCAGGGCATCGGTCCCGAGGTCGGGAGGGGCACGGAGGTACTGGTAGGCGAACACACCGACCGCCACGACGATGAGGAGATCAAGGGACGTTCGTTGCCACCAGGGCCGCCGCGTCGAGCGGGCCGAGGTTTCGGCATAGGTGACCACGGTGTCCTTCGAAACCCCGATCGCCGGGACAACGAGAAGCACCACCGACACAAGACCGACCACGAGCGCGGCGCGCCACGCCGGTGTGGACAACTCCACGGCAGCAAGACTGTCGCCGCTGAGATCCATGAAGGTCTGGGTCTTCCCCATCAGCGCTGCGATCCCAAGACCTCCGACAAGACCGATGACGAGCGCGATCGCCGACAGGATGCCTGCCTCGACAGCGACCTGGCCGACAAGCTGGGGCCGCGACGCACCACGACTGCGTAACACGGCAAGTTCGGCCCTTCGGTCGTTGGTCGTCAGCGACACGACCAGCATCACAAAGACGAGGATGAGCACGACAGCAGGGAGGGCGTAGGCGTTGAGTCTGCGATTCAGGGAACTCGAGCGCTCACGGAATTGCTCGAGACCCGTGACCGGATCGATCTCGAGCGACAACCCGGGCAACATGCTTTCCGCTGTCGCCGACACACGCGCCGCCGCCCCGATCATGGCATCGACGTCGCCTGCGGAGAGCGAGGTCGTGTCGAGGACGGTGTACCAGGCCGCAGTACCGATCGCATCCTCGAACTGCACGTCGATCGCATCCGTGATCGCTGCGTGCGACACGAACGCCCGACTCGCAAGCTGGTCCGGTGAGATGATCCAACCGGGATCATCGACGTCGCGGGGCTCCCAGATACCGACGACCACGACCTCGACGGTCCCGGGTACGCCGTCCGGATCGTCCGGGTCGCGCATGTCCGTGAGTGTGATGACCTGCCCCACTTCGGCTTCCAGTTCCCCTGCGGTCCGGTCGGACACAACGGCCTCGATCCGTCCGTCGACCAGTGCTTCCTCGGAGGGCAGCCGACCCTCGACCAACCGGACCCGATCCGCGACATCACTCATCGACGCAAGTCGGAACGTCACCGGATTGACGGCCTCGCCCTGGTCCGCCCCGAAGCGGATCGTGTCGACGAACGCGGACGTCGACTGGGGTGGCAGACCGAGGTTGTCCAGTCCATCGGTACGCAGATACTGGTCGACAGGGGCGACATCCTCCCAACCGACGGGCTGCTCGGTTGCAGACGCGTACCAGAACAGATACGCGAACGCCGGACGGAACCCGATGTCTTGGAAGTCCTGGTCAGACAGGACGCGCGCAGTGGCTGCGTCCGCATAGATCGGAATCGCCACAGGGAGTGCTATCGCCAACCCGAGCCCGAGCACGAGGAGTGACGAGAGCAGAGGTCTCGCGATGAGCCGTCGCCAGGCGAACGCGATCGCGGTCATGGACCGACCACGGTTTCGCCGGAAGCAAGGTCACCGATGACGACCACCTTCGAGTCCGTGACCAACCCGAGTTCGACATCGACACGATGAAGCCCGTCGGAATCTCGCACGAGGACAAACGTCGACCCAGCGAAGCCACGGATGGCCTCAGGGGGCAACCACAGGACACCGCTGTCGGTCTCGCCGTCGATCACCACCCGCACGTCCTCACCGAGGATGAACCCGTCGCCGACCTCGACGATCATGGACCGCTCATCGCCGAGAAAGCTGGCGCTCACGAGCAATCCGGGCATCGGGTTGTCGAGGTCGGAGCGCTTGGCGACCTCAACGGTGGTGTTGAGATCGAAGAACGGCTGGTCGAGGAGAATGTCGACCGTGCCCGTGTCGGCGTCCTGGAGTTCCACGACGCCTGTCCTTGAAGTCGAGGCATCCCCGAGACTGACCGTCACGCTCTCGCCGTCGTCGAAAGGTTCTTCGTCGAACGCGCCACCGTCCAGCCCGACCGTGATGAGCTGCCCACCTGTGTCCGCGAACTCGATGAACACGATCAGTCCACTCAGCGCATCGCCGCCGTCCGCAGCGACATCGACCTTCGATCCGATACCGGTGAGTTCGGCCACGGAGTCCGTGACCTGGGCGTCGACGACGAGCGATTCGCTGTCTCCGAGCACGACGACGACGGACTGTGCACCGACCTGTTGGCCTGTGGTTGCACCTACCCCGAGCACCGTGGTCGATGCGTCGGCCACGACGTCGATCGAAGGTGGCAGGGGAAGCGCGTCGGGATCGTCGGTCGGTATCCCGATGGCGCTTGCGGCGGCGGTGGCTTCCTCGAGCCTGCGATTCCTCTCATCGATCGGACCTGAGCCGAACTCTGCGGCGAACCTCGCTGCCTCGAGCTCGGTCGCAACCGCACGCACGGATTCCGTTGGTGCGTACGAGAAGACGACATCCCCCGC
>CAZDIQ010000020.1:18264-25618 GCA_964505525.1 uncultured Acidimicrobiaceae bacterium
ACGGCGCGTCGAAGCCCACGGCGAGACAATCATCGCGCCGACTGAGAGGACTCCCAGTTCGCTGCATTCGATTCTCCGAACTTGCTGCACGCTGCCGGCGAGGAGTCAACCTAGCCACGATTCGGAGATGTCGAAATCTCCTCGCGGTCGCGGCAACCGTGTCCGGATAGAATTCGACACAATCCCACCCCCAGGCCAAGGAGCGCCCATGCCCGTTTCGTCCCCCGACTACGACTCGATGCCTCAGAGGCGCAGTGGGAGGAGCGGACTCGTCCTCCCTGCCATCACGCTCGGTCTCTGGCACAACTTCGGGAGCGCGAGCGACCCGCAGGTGATGCGCAACACGGTCCATCGTGCGTTCGAGCGGGGGATCTTCCACCTCGATCTTGCGAACAACTACGGACCTCCCTACGGACACGCCGAGTCATTCCTTGGTGAGGTGCTGCCCGAGGGACTCGGGAAGTATCGCAACGAGCTGGTCATCTCGACGAAGGCCGGGTGGGACATGTGGCCCGGACCGTTCGGTGAGGGTGGTTCGAGGAAGTATCTGCTCACCAGCCTCGACGACAGTCTCGCTCGCATGGGTCTCGACTACGTCGACATCTTCTACTCGCATCGCTACGACCCCGACATCCCCCTCGAAGAGACGATGGGAGCCCTCGCCGACGCCGTCAGGCGCGGGAAGGCCCTCTACGTCGGGATCTCGTCGTATTCCCCGGAGAACACCGTCAGGGCAGCGGACATCCTCGACGCCATGGGCGTTCCGCTCACGATCCACCAACCGTCGTACTCGATGTTCAACCGTTGGATCGAATCCGGTCTGCTCGACGTGCTCGGCGACCGAGGCATCGGTTGCATTGCGTTCTCGCCACTCGGTCAGGGCCTGCTCACCGACAAGTACCTGAACGGGATTCCCGAGGGGTCGAGAGCGACGACTGCCGACAGCTTCGATCGGGGATGGCTCACCGATGACGCGCTCGGCCGGGTACGTGCCCTCAACGAGATCGCCGCTGCACGTGACCAATCACTCGCCCAGATGGCCATTGCCTGGACCCTCCGCGACGACCGGGTGACATCTGCGCTCGTCGGTGCGAGCAGCGTGGCGCAGCTCGATGAGAACCTCACAGCAGTCGACAACCTGGGATTCACCACCGAAGAGCTTGCCGCCATCGATCAGTACGCCGCAAACATCGGCATCGACCTTTGGGAGACATCGCGACTCGCGCGAAGTGCTTCGACCTAGGCCAGTGCCGGGGCCGCTTCACCTGTGCCGAGCAATTCGGGGGCTGGTGGCTCCGGATCATCGAGTTTGCCCTCGATCGAGATGTTCGGAATCCACTCGAGCCACGACGGCAAGTACCAGTTCCGGTCGCCGAGAAGTTTCATCGAAGCCGGCACGAGCACTGATCGCACGACCGTTGCATCGAGCAGTACGGCAATCGCGAGACCGAATCCCATCTGCTGGAACGTCACAAGACGCCCTGCAGCGAACCCGGAGAACACCGCCACCATGATGATCGCGGCACCGGTGATGAGGGCGCCGGTCGTCCGGAGACCATAGGCGACGGACTCGGTGTTGTTCCCCGTGATGTCGAACCGCTCCTTGATCCTCGACAGAAGGAACACGTGGTAGTCCATCGACAATCCGAAGAGGACCGAGAAGAGGAACAGCGGGATCCAACCCTCGATGATCTCGATCTGACCGAAACCGAGGAACGACGCAATGCTCTTCACCCACTGCGGACCGACACCGACCTGGAAGAAGGCCACGACGAGTCCGTACGCCGCGCCCACGCTGAGCAGGTTCATCACAATGGCTTTTGCCGGAACCACGATCGAACGGAAGGCAACGGTGAGCAGGATGAAACTCAGACCGAGCACCACCGTGAACACGATCGGCGTGTAGTCGGCTGTTTGTGAGAGGAAGTCGACCGTGATGGCCGTCTCGCCCCCGACGAACACCTTTGCGTCCCCGGCGATGGCTGCCGGGACAATCGTGTCTCGCAGGTATGCCACGGCATCGAGCGAAGCTGCCGAGTTGACATCACCCGGGAGCACGACGGACACAATGGCTATGTCCGACGAGGACAACGGGTCGACGGAGACAGGTCCGAACGACTCGTCGCCGCCCACTGCGGCTGTCAGGTTGTCGACGGTTGGCGACACGTCGGTCCCGGTCACGACAACCTCGATCGGTGAGCCAAGACCACCGCTGAACTGGTCTTCGAGGATGGCGAACCCCTTCTTGGATCCAATCTCATCTGGGAGGGTCGAGACACCCGCGAATCCGGTTTCGATCCACAGGAAGCTCGAGGCCGCGATCAGCAGCACGCCGCAGGCCGCGACGATGGAGATCACCGGCCGTGCCATGACGGCGTTGGTCGTCGTGTCCCAGAAGCGGCCGCCGCCGGAGCCTGCTGTGCGCTTGCGAACCCTGAGCCAGTTGATCCGGTCGCCGAGCAACGACAGGATGGCAGGCAGCAGCGTCATCGACGCACCGACGGCAACGATCACAACCAGTATTGCTCCGGTCCCCAGGGACCTGAAGATCGTGTTGGGCAACAAGAGCATGCCGATGAGTGCGAAGACAACCGTCACACCCGAGAAGAACACTGCCCGTGTGGCGGTGGCTCCCGAACGGACAATCGCGTCGATCTTCTCGAACCCGGCTTCTCGCTCCTCGCGGTAACGCGACACGATGAACAACGAGTAGTCGATCCCGACAGCGAGTCCGATCATCGAGATCATGTTCGTCACGAAGAAGCTCAACTCGAAGACCTGGCCGATGAGGGCAGTGATGCCGAGAGCAACCGCGATCGAGACAACGCCGAGCACGATCGGGATCAAACCGGATACGACCGTGCCGAACACGATCACGAGCACCACGAGGGCGACACCGATGCCGATCATCTCTCCGGTGGCGAGATCCTCCTCGGCAATCGTGTTGAAATCGTTGGCAAGCGTCTGTGGGCCGGCGACGACCATCGTGAAGCCGTCGGGAACGGCGATCTCGTCGACCGTCGCCTGCACCTCCTCGGCACTCGCAGAGACCGCGTCGGCATTCTCGCCCGCAAGTACGACGGGGAGCAACACCGCGGCACCGGACTCGGACACCGGACCGGTCTCGGAGAGGTACGAACCGACACTGGCGACAACGTCGGATCCGAGCGATGCGACGGTCGCCTCGACCTGGGCCACGAACTCGCCATACGCCCCATCGGCAACGGTCAGGGTGTCGTGTTCGATGACGACAAGTTCGGTATCGGTCGCCTCACCTCTGACCTCCTCGATCAGATCGAGGGCGACGATCGATTCGGGGTGATTCGTGAAGGTCACCTCGGTGGTGAGGGCGCTGCCGAGCAGTTGGGATGTGACGATTCCCGCCAGTGCGAGCAACACCACCCAGATGCCGACCGTCCGCCACGGGTGGCGAGCACTTGATCGGGCGAGCGATTCGGTTCCGAAGGCCATGGTTCTCCTTGTGGAATGTGCGGCGTGTGTGTACACTGTACATGTACAGCGTAAATATATATGTACGGTGTAAACATGTCAAGGAGAAAGTTGGTGACATCATGACGCACGGTGGTGGTGCGACGACACACACACGCCTACCCCTGACACGCGACCGAATCGTAGAAGCCGCAATCAGCTATGCCGATGAGTACGGGGTGGAGAGCCTGTCGATGCGCAAACTGGGTGCGGAGCTCGGTGTGGAGGCCATGGCGCTCTACAACCACGTCGACAACAAGGACGACATCTACGACGGCATGATCGACTTCGTGTTCTCATCGATCGAATTGCCACAAGAAACGCTGAGCTGGCAAGCAAGCCTCCGGTCGATCGGCGACAGCGCCATGGCCAGATTCGGTGAGCACGGCTGGGTCGTGACCTTGCTCATGACCCGCGGGAACTTCGGTCCGGGCGCCCTGCGGTTCATGGACCATGTGCTCGGCATCTTGTACGGGGCAGGGTTCGACCTCGAAGACGCACACCATGCGTGGCAGATGCTTGCATCGCACACGATGGGTTACTCGTTTCAACAGGCAACCGGTCCGAGCTCGTTCGATCGCGATGCCGACGAACTCGAGGCACAACTCGTCTCGCTCAAGGAGATGTTCCCCAACGTTGCGGCCATCGCACCACAGCTTGCACGATGCGAGTTCGGATCCGAGTACTCATTCGGACTTGAGATCATCATCGACGGACTATCAGCCCGACTGTCGACAGCCGAGGCGCGCAATTGACCGACGAAGGCACGGACTCGCTCCCAGCAGAACGCATGGAACTGGGAATCACCACATTCGCCGAATCCATGAGCCCTGGCGGTGTCGGTGAGCCCGTACGTCACGGAGAACGCATCCGACAGGTCGTGGACGAGGCGGTTGTCGCGGATCGGATCGGCCTCGATGTCTACGGTGTCGGGGAACACCACCGACCGGACTTCGCCGTATCGGCACCTGCCGTTGTCCTTGCGACGATCGCAGGGAGGACCGAGAACATCCGTCTCGCCCCTGCCGTCACGGTTCTGTCGTCCGACGACCCGGTGCGGGTGTTCCAGCAGTTCGCAACACTCGATCTGCTCTCGAACGGTCGAGCCGAGCTGCTGGTCGGCCGTGGATCGTTCATCGAGTCCTTCCCGCTGTTCGGGTACGCACTCGGGGACTATGACGAGCTCTTCAAGGAGAAGCTCGACCTCCTCCTCGAGATCCGTGACAACGAACGGGTCACGTGGTCGGGCTCGTTTCGGGCACCTCTTGACGATCAGGCTGTCTACCCACGTCCACAGCAGGATCCTCTTCCCATCTGGGTCGGTGTGGGAGGGACGCCCGAATCGGTGGTGCGGGCGGGTCATCGAGGGCTCCCGGTTGCTCTTGCCATCATCGGAGGGTCACCCGAGCGGTTCGCGGTCCTCGGCGAACTCCACCGTCGTTCGCTGAGCCAGGCAGGGTTCTCACCCGCAGATGCGCCACTGGCTGTCCACGCCCACGGGCACATTGCGCCGACCACCCAACAGGCCATCGACGAGTTCTACCCGTCGTACGCGACCGCGATGAACCGCATCGGTCGGGAACGGGGCTGGGGGCCGATGACCATGCAGCAGTTCGAGATGATGCAATCGCCCGAGGGCTCGCTCGTCCTCGGAACTCCCGAGGAGGTGGCGACGAAGATCATGAAGTGGCGTGACATCCTCGGCATCAGTCGCTTCATGCTCCACGTGTCGGTCGGCACGATGGACCACGATCATGTCCTGCGTTCGATCACCTCCCTCGGCACGGAGGTCAGAGCGATCATCGACGAGGCCGATGCCGCCGCCGATCCCTCGACCGTATCCCAGCCCCGTGTGGGAGAATCGGACACGACACCCTGACCAGCAATGCGGAAAGTGACACGGGCAGCGCGATGACACGGAAACCTTGGCACGGCATCGTCGTTGCGTCACCGACATTCTTCCGAGAGGATCACAGCCTCGATCTCGATGCGTTCCAGGACCACATTGCATGGTTGGCGGGCAACGGTTGCTCGGGAGTGGCACCGGCGGGTTCCCTCGGCGAGTACCAGGTGCTCACGGACACAGAGCGCAACGATCTGATCGCTGCTGCGGTCGAGGCCGCACCGGAGGGATTCTCGGTCATCGCGGGGATCAGCTCCTACGGCGGCGACGAAGCACTCCGCTGGGCCGAACGGGCAGCCGAAGCGGGTGCCGATGCCGTGATGTGCCAGCCGCCGAACGCCTACAGGGCCGATACCCACGATGTCGTGGAACACTTCCGGAAGGTCGCCGAATCTGGGATGCCGATCCTCGCCTACAACAATCCGATCGACAACCGCGTGGACCTGAACCCTGAGATCCTGTATGCGGTCGCACAGGCCGCACCTTCGGTGCAAGCCATCAAGGACTTCTCCGGCATCCCGTCGCGCGCCTACGAGATGCAGGCTCTGACGCCGCACATCGACATCGTCGTCGGGATGGACACCGTTGTGGTCGAGCTTCTTGTGGCCGGGGCGGTCGGATGGATCGCTGGATTCCCGAGTTCCCTGCCCAAGCTGTGCTCGACCTTGTACAACGCAGTGCTTGCCGGTGATCTCGAGAAGGCGTTGACCATCTATCGACGGGCACAACTGCTGTTCGTCTGGGATGCCCACCACCACTTCGTGCAGGCTGTGAAGCTGAGCATGGACGTGGCGGGAAGATACGGAGGCCCGGTCCGTCTGCCACGGCACGCGCTCGGCGAGGACGCCACCCGCGAGATCACGCGCCTCACACAAGAGCTCGTAGCGCTTGAAGCCTCACTGTGAAGGTCGCAACGATCGGTGCCAGGGTGAGCCATCGCGGGCGCGGCTAGGATTCGGCCCCGATGATCTTCTCCGACCGAACCATCAAAGAGAGCATCGCCTCCGGACGGATCAGCATCGATCCATACGACGAGGCCATGGTCCAACCATCGAGCGTGGATCTGCGGTGTGATCCGAACTTCCGGGTCTTCGAGAACCATCGCTATCCACTGATCGATCCGAAGGCTCCCCAGGGAGACCTGACCACGAACGTCAGCGTCACGGACGACGAACCGTTCATCCTGCATCCGGGCGAATTCGTGCTGGGGTCCACACTTGAGACCGTCGGGCTGACCGATGACATCGTTGCGAGGTTGGAAGGCAAATCAAGCCTCGGACGCCTCGGTTTGCTGATCCATTCGACCGCCGGGTTCATCGATCCGGGGTTCAGGGGTCAGGTGACCCTTGAACTGTCGAACGTCGCCAATCTGCCGATTGCGATCTATCCCCGCATGAAGATCGGTCAGATCAGCTTCTACCAGATGACCACCCCTGCCGAGTTCCCGTATGGGTCACCCGAGCTCGGTTCGAAGTATCAGGGTCAGGCAGGCCCGACTCCCTCACAGATGCACACCGACTTCGAAAGGAACACATGACCCATCCCGTCGCACGAGTAGGTGCCGTCATGATCGACAGCGCCGATCCGGAAGCCCTTGCCGCCTTCTGGGGTTCGCTCACAGGAACCGAACCCGAGTTCATCTATCCGGACTACATCTTCATGTCGAAGCTTCCGGGCAATCACATCCGGCTGGCCTTCCAGAAGGTCCCCGAGTCAAAGACCGTCAAGAACCGCGTCCATCTCGATCTCGGCCACGAGAATCCGGAGGAGTTCATCAAGCGTGTCATCGAACTCGGTGGTGCGGTCCACGAGACCCACCAGGTGCCCGACGGCCCGGGCTGGACCATCCTCACCGACCCCCAAGGCAACGAATTCTGCATAGCAAAACCGCATTAGAGCTTTCAGCTGTCAGCTTTCAGTTTCCAGTGCACAGTTGTCAGCGCAGCGAGGATGCGGGGCCCG
>CAZDIQ010000021.1:0-12652 GCA_964505525.1 uncultured Acidimicrobiaceae bacterium
GACTGTGGACTGTGGACTGTGGACTGTGGACTTGTTCTGTCCTCTGTCCTGCGTCATCTGTCCCCTGCCCTACCATCCGAGCTATGTCCGACTTTCCTGTCAATGAACCGCCGCCACTTCGTGGTGTGCTCGGTGGTGGGCTCGGGTTGACGTGGAGCTTCGTCAAACGTCGACCCTGGTCGTTCGCCATTGCGGTGTCGGGTGCCATCCTGTTCGTCAGCGCAATCGTGGCTTCCGCGGTCGTGGTCGGGCGGGTAACGGACAGCCTGATCATTCCCGTACTCGAGGACGGGGAATCGATCCACGGCAAACTGTGGCCGGCAATGGCGCTCATTGCTGGCGTTGCCCTCTGGAAGGCGATCGGCATCACGATGCGTCGATCGGCCGCAGGCTGGTTGCAGTTCGGCACGCGTGCCGATGCAAGGAAAGCCCTGATCCATCATCAGATGAATCTCGACCTTGCGTGGCACGACCGGCGTTCGACGGGCGACCTCCTGTCGGTGAGCGAGGTCGACACGAACCAGGGCACATTCGTGCTCGCTCCTTTCCCGTATGCGACCGGTTCGTTGTTCCTCCTTGTCGGAACCATTTTCCTCGTCGCCGTTGCCGACCTGTTCCTCGCAGGCGTGATCATGGTCGGTCTGATCTTGATCGTATCGATCGACATCCACGGTGCCTTCCGCACGTTCCAACCGTTCGTCGAGGTGCAGCACGCCAGGGGCAAGGTCTCGGAGATCGCACACGAGTCCGTCGATGGTGCCCTGACCGTCAAAGCCCTCGGCCGGGGAGATGACGAGACACGCCGTCTCGAACATGCGGCCAACGACCTGAGGGACCGGCTCATATCGGTGAACACACTGTGGATGGGTTATCGGGCCATCGTGGAGGCCCTGCCGTCGGCGCTCACCGTCATCGTGGTGGTGGTGGGTGCATTCCGCCTCGGAGCGGGCGGTGTCACGCCCGGTGATCTCGTGACCATCTCGTATCTCTTGTCCCTCATGCGGATGCCGATCTCGCTCCTCGGATTCGTCATCTGGGAGATGGCACATTCACTGGCCGCGTGGCGGAGAGTTCAGGCAGTGCTTGACGCCGACGATGTCGTCGCTCACGGTGGCACCTCCGGGGTCGACGAGGCATCCGGTGGAGCGGTCGAGACGGCCGGTGTCACATTCGGTTACGGCGATTCGGAGGCTGTCCTCAAGGACCTGACCTTTGACGTATCGGGTGGCACCACGGTCGCGATCGTCGGACCGACGGCGTCGGGCAAATCGACGCTGGCGAGGCTCGTTGCCAGACTGTGGGATCCACAGGCCGGTCACATCTCATTGGATCGGCGCGACCTGCGCGATTTTGCGAAATCTGAACTCGCGACCGAGGTCGCATTCGTATCCCAGGAATCGTTCCTGTTCGACGACACCATTGAGGGGAACATCACCCTCGGCGTAGACATCAGTCGCGAACGCGTCCGGGAGGCGGCGCGGTTGGCCGGTGTGGATCGGGTCATCGACGAACTCGACTATGGATACGACACCCGGATCGGTGAGCGTGGCATGACCCTGTCAGGTGGCGAGCGTCAGCGGGTCGCCCTCGCACGCGCCCTTGTGCGGGCGCCCAGAGTGCTGATTCTCGATGACGCCACATCGGCAGTCGACCCGTCGGTCGAGACCGAGATCCTGAAAGGACTGCGGCGTGCCGAGCTGCCATCGACCGTGATCATCGTCGCGTATCGCAAGTCCGCCATCGCCCTCGCCGATGAGGTTGTCTACATCGACGACGGGCGGGTCGTTGCCCAGGGCACCCACGAGGAGCTGATGCGCACGACCCCGGGCTACGTGAAGTTGCTCACCGCCTATGAGGAAGACGCGGCGGCGCGTAGCGGGGTGACGACGTGAGCGAGGCCACGAAGACAAGGACCGGGACCACCGAAGCCCTGATGCGCAGCTTCGAGGTGGCTCCCGGTTTGCGCAAAGGCATCGGGATCACGTTGATCCTTGCCGTCATCGGTACGGCCCTCCAACTCGTCGTGCCGATCATGTTGCAGCAGATCATCGACCACCAGATCCTCGGTTCGGATTCAGTCGATGAAGCGTCCGTCCTCGTGGGTGGGTTGTTGGCGCTCGTGGCGATCGGTGTCGCAGGTGTTGCACGGTGGCTGTCGCTCAAGCGCCTCACGGTGTCGTCGGCAACCGGTCTTGCGCAGCTTCGTGTCAGGACGTTCGAGCACCTCCATCGGCTCTCGGTCATCGAACTGCAATCCGAACGCCGAGGTGCGCTCGTGGCACGGGTGACGTCGGACGTCGAGACCATCCAGCACTTCATGGAATGGGGAGGCGTTGGGATGATTCTTGGCGTTACCCAACTCGTCCTCGCCATGGGTGTCATGCTGATCTATCGGTGGCAACTCGCGTTGATCGTCCTCGTCGGGGTCGTCGTCTACGCGTTGATGATCGTGGTCTTCCAAAGAATCCTGTCACGTGCACACGACCGGGTCCGTGAACGGGTCGGCGATGCGCTCTCTGCGACCGGGGAGGCCATATCGGGGTTGTCGACGGTGCGTGCGTACGGCATGGAAGCTGCGATGTCACGCAAGGTCGACACGTCCCTTGACCGCCAGTTCAGCGCCGAGGTCCGCACGGCCATCCTTGCATCGAGTCTGTTCTCAAGCGCCGAATTGTTCGCCGGGATCCTGACCGCGCTTGTCGTGGGCGTCGGTGTGGTTCTCGGAGGCGGGTGGGGGATGTCGGCAGGGACGCTCGTTGCGTTCCTGTTCCTTGTGAACCTGCTGATCGAACCTGTCCAGTCCCTCGTCGAGAGCATCGACCACGCACAGTCGGCCGCCGCGGGACTCCGCAAGATCCTCGGGGTCCTCGACACACCCATCTCGATTCCCGACCCCCACGACGGTGTGGAACTCGGTACGTCGGGCGTCGGGTTGCGATTCGAGGACGTGACGTTCGCCTACCCGAACGGTCCTGACATCCTCAACGGTGTGAGCGTCGCCATCGAAGCGGGTCAACGCGTTGCGGTCGTCGGCGAGACCGGTTCAGGCAAGACGACCTTTGCGAAACTCGCCACCAGGTTGATGACCCCGACACAGGGGTCGATTTTCATCGGCGAGATCCCTGCCGAGTCCATCAGCCACGCTTCGCTTCGCAGTTCGGTTGCCTACGTCCCACAGGAGGGTTTCCTGTTCGAGGGAAGCATCGCCGACAACATCCGATATGGTCGCCCGGGTATCGACGACGATGTGGTGCGATCTGCCTTCGCCGACCTTGGTCTCGTCGACTGGCTCGATGCCCTTCCCGACGGTGTGCTCACCGATGTCGGTGAACGGGGGAGCAATCTGTCGGCGGGTGAACGTCAGCTTGTCGCTCTGGCTCGGGCGTGGATTGCCGATCCGACGGTCCTCGTGCTCGATGAGGCGACATCCGCCGTGGATCCCGCACTTGAGGTCCGTATCCGCAACGCCATCGAGTTCCTGACCTCGGGTCGGACGTCGATCACGATTGCACACCGCTTGTCGACCGCAGAGGCTTCCGACCGCGTGCTCGTGTTCGATCGTGGGGCGATCGTTGAAGATGGTCACCATCGGGACCTCCTTGCACACGAAGGTGTCTACAGCGCGATGCACGCCGACTGGGCCGGCAGTACCTCGAGCAACGCATAAGGCCCGGACGCGACGAAGCCCCCGAGAGAGGAAGGGGCTTCGCGCTTTGCAGAAAAGGGGTGGGTGACTGGCTTGGTTTGGTTTGGATCACCCTGTTCTTATTGGAACAATTGCCTCGCCGGCCTCCCACCTATCCCCATCATCGGAATCCGGCCATCATTCCTGTAGCCCGGAGCGTGGGTCGAACGGCCCAATCCGAATCCCGATAACTACCGAGACGCTCGCTGCGCTCGCTATCCGAAGCCCGATCCAGAATCCATTGTCCAGTATCCATGATCCAGAATCATTCCGGGGCTGACAACCGACGGGTGGATGATGGATGATGGATGATGGAAACTGAGAGCTGAGAGCTGAAGGCTGAGAGCTGAAGGCTGTCTACTCTTCTCCCATGCTCGTTGTCGATGACATCAAGAAGCGGTTCGGGGACGTCGTGGCGCTCGACGGGGCGTCGTTCGAGGTCAAACCGGGTCGCATCCTCGGATTCCTCGGTCGCAACGGTGCGGGTAAGACCACGACCATGCGGTGCGTGCTCGGTCTCGTCGCTCCCGACGAGGGAACCGTGCTCTACGACGGGCGGCCGGTGACGGACGAGACAAGGCTGCGATTCGGGTACATGCCAGAAGAGCGCGGGCTGTATCCCAAGATGCGGGTCCACGAACAGCTCGTCCACTTCGGGAGGCTGTCGGGCATGACCGGCGAAGATGCAGCGGCAGGAGCCACGCGCCTGCTCGAGCATCTTGATCTCGGCGACCGGGGCGACGCAAAGGTGGATGATCTCTCCCACGGCAACCAACAGCGTGTCCAGCTCGCAACCGCCATCGTCCACGACCCCGACCTGCTCGTACTCGACGAACCCTTCGCAGGGCTCGACCCCATCGGTGTGGCTTCGTTGACCGAGATCATCCGTGAGTTCGCAGACAAAGGTGCGTCGATTCTCTTCTCGTCGCATCAACTCGACCTTGTTGAGGATGTGTGCGAGGACATCGCCATCATCCACCGCGGCCGGGTGGTGGCAGGCGGCAATCTGGATCGGCTCCGGGATGCCGCGGACTATCGGAGACTCGATGTCGAGATCGATGGGAATCCGTGGGTGCCCGACGTTGTGGGCGCCCGTGCAGTGGTGGAGAACGAGCGGTCACATGCAATCGTGCCGACAGATGTGTCGGTCGACGAACTTCTCTCGATGGCGCGACAGGTCGGGACCATCACGCGTTTTTCGTACGAACCACCGGGTCTCACCGACATCTTCCGGACGGCGGTGGAGGGCTGATGACGTCGGTCGATCAGATCCGGATCGTTGCCCGACGAGAAATCGTCGAGCGAAGTCGTTCGAATGCGTTTCGTCTGTCGCTCTTGGCGATGGTCGTGCTCATCGTCGGTGGGATCCTTGCCCTCTCGTTCTTTGCAGGCGATCCGGATCCGATCGCGATCGGAGTCGTCGAGGATTCGGCACCGGGGCTCGAAGCCGACCTCGAGGCTGCGGCCCTGTCAGTCGATGAACAGGTTGCGATCACGAGCTACCCCGATGCAGCATCGGCCAGCGAGGCGGTCAAGGACGGGGAGGTGGCAATCGCGGTCATCGATACCTCGACAGTCGTCACGAACTCGGGGGCGGCCCCGATCGAGGCGTACATCGTCACGACCGCCATCAACGGCTCGGAACGCCGTGTCGTGGCCGAGGAGCACGGCCTTACCGACGAGCAGGTGGCTGCAATCCTTTCGCCCGCCCAGATCACATTCGACGAACTCGAACCTCGGGACCCCGATCATGAAGCCGAGATCCTTGTGGCCTATGTCGGCAGTCTCCTGCTCTTCATCACCATCATCATGTTCGGACAGTTCGTTGCGATGGGCATCGTCGAGGAGAAGCAGAATCGTGTCGTTGAGGTCGTCCTTTCGAGGATCAATACAACCTCGCTTCTGGTCGGCAAGGTCCTCGGCATCGGCGTGCTCGGGCTGCTCCAGGTGTCGGTGTTCGTCGCCGCGGGAATCATCACCCTCGTGGTCGTGCCATCGGATGCGATCCCGGATTTCAACCTCTCGGCCATCGGGATCCCGGCGCTCGCCTGGGTCGTCGTGTGGTTCATACTCGGGTACCTGCTGTACAGCTTCATCTATGCCGCCCTCGGAGCGACCGTCTCGAGACAAGAGGACCTCCAGGGAGTGGCGTACGTCCCATCGCTGCTGTTGATGCCGGGATATCTCATCGCATCCGCAAGCCTCACGGGCGATGTGTCGAACTTTGCCGTCGCCGCTTCCTTCGTTCCTCTGTGGACGCCCCTTGTGATGCCTTTGCGGATGATCGTCGGCGACGTGACCTGGTGGGAGGTCGCGCTGTCGCTTGTGATCGTCATCGTCACGATCATCCTGACGATCCGGCTGAGCGCCCGCGTCTATCGGGGATCGGCGCTGCGCACCGGTGGCAAAGTGAAGTTGCGCGAGGCATTGCGAGCCTCCGACGTCAGGAACGAGACCTGAACCTCTCCTCGACACCGTCGATCGGAGGAGGTCTGAGAAATCGCACGCCATCGGGGATGGGTGAGTCGGTCCTCTCGAGAGCAAGCCACCACGACGGTGACGGACCAAGCGCCCAGCGCAAGGTCGACAGAAGGGCAGTGCCTGCGATGACTTTCGTCTTGGATGTCTCGACGCCGATGATGTCGGCGATGCGGTCGGGGATGGTCGACACTGCCGCCGCGTACAACGCGCCGTAACCGATCCGCGTCACCGATGGCAACGGCGGATCGGTGAGGAAACTCACGGCGTCACGCATCGCGTCGGTCGGTCCGAGTGATTCGTGCTGTTCGACCCACATGCCAAGGTCGGATCTCGTTTCGGGAAGGTCGTCGGATCGCAATCTCGCTCCGAGACTCGTTTGTTCGAGAACGAACCGATCCGCGTCGTGCGGGGACAGTGGATCGGGGGAGAAGCGCTGGTAGGTCTCAAGGAACGAATCGGTCAGGACATTGTGGACCCACGACGCCTGTGCCGGTCCGTTGGCAGAGTACGTTCTGCCCCGTTCCGAGGTCCCTTCGACGGGCACGTGGGCTCGACGCACCGCAGCGATGGCTGCATCGACCTCTGGCATGGCGCCGTACGCGGTGGCGGTCACATACGACGTCGTACGCGACAACCGCCCGAGAGGATCATCGCGATAGTTGGAATGGTCCCTGACACCCGCAACGACCTCGGGGTGTGCGGTTTGTATCAGCAGCGCACGGATCCCACCGACCATGGCCGTGGCGTCGCTCATGACACGCCAGGTCACCGAGTCGGGACCGAACATCCCCGGGTCGCCGGGGTGATCGAGTGAGCGGGCGAGCGGGTAGCCATCGTGGGCGAACAGGGCGACGGTTGCTGCGGCGATCCGGTGCCGCGGATTGAGTGTGGCCGATACCATGATGCAAGGTTGGTACGTCGATGGACCTATTGGTCCCGGTGGCGCGGTTTCATGGACTGCACGAGTGCCGGAACCCGCACGGCGACGGTACGATGCTGGGGTTACACGGTCGGTGCAACCGGTAGGACTTCATGCTCCGACCGAACGATTGGAGAACCTCATCGCAGGAAAAGACGACTACTTCAGGGCGAAAGGCGTGGTGGTGGAAACACTCCCGAACGCAACCTTCCGCGTGAAGTTGGAAACAGGTCACGAAGTGACTGCACGCGCATCGGGAAAGATGCGCAAGGGTCGCATGATCAGGATCATCCCGGGCGACTCGGTCGAGGTCGATGTCTCGGCATATGACCCGTCAATGGGTCGGATCGTCTGGCGTTACCGCTAGAAACGTCGCAGACGGCCCCGTTGCAAACGGGGTACGGACGATTGTTCACCTTGGATTCACCCACCATCGGCGCGCAGCTTGCTCGCGACGAGTAGGTTTGGGTGATGGAGCTATACGCGCGCGTCAACATTCTCGACGGGATGGCCGTTCGTCTGCCTCATGGCGACATCAAAGACGTCATGCGGCTGGACGGTGATCCGGTCAACCGCGCCAGGGAATGGGTGCAAAAGGGTGCGAGCCGACTCCACGTCGTCGACCTCAACGCCGCTGCAGACATGGACTACTCCAACAGGAAGCTCATTGCACGGTTGATCGACGCCGTTGATGTCCCGGTGCAGGTCGGCGGTGGTGTGCGCTCCAACGCCGACGCCGAACGGGTCCTCGACATGGGTGCGTCGCGCGTCGTGGTGGGGACCTTGGCAATCGTCGATCAGGTCCACTTCTGGGAACTCAACAGGTTGTTCCCCGGGCGGGTCGTTGTCTCTTTGGATGTCAAACCCGATCTCGAGATCGTCATCAAAGGGTGGACCGAGGAGACCGGCGAATACCTCGAGCAGACGCTGATCGAGCTTTCATCCGGCGGAGCCGCCGGTTTCATGATCTCCGAGGTCGGGCGTGACGCCCTCGTCGACCCACCCAACTTCGAGGCGCTTGACCTTGCGTTGAAGACCGTGGACGAACCGGTGATCGTTGCCGGCGGCGTGCGGAACCTGCTCGATGTGGAAACCTTGATGTCACTCGGGACGGAGAATCACCGCATCGCCGGTCTGGTCGTCGGTCGTGAAGTCACCGAGGGTCGTTTCGGCATGGATGACCTCGCCGAGGCGATCAAGCGAGGCGGTTCACCCCAGACCCTCGGGCCCTGGACCCATGCAGAACTCGACGAAGCCGTCACCGAGTACGCGGCGGGAGAGCCCGACGTCATCCATACACTTTCAGAGTTCATACGGTGGCTGTCGACTCGATCCTGAACCCGAGCCAGCACCCACCTACAACTCAGACCGCCCAAGGAGGGTCCATGAAGAAGCTGTTCAAAACGATGCTCCTGTTCGTGTTCATCGGTGCCGTTGCGGTGGTGATCGCGTCGTACGTATCGAAGAAGAAGCTCGAGTCGATGAGCGATGACGAAATCCGCGAGTTTCTCGCACAGAAGCTGGACGGGAAGGTCGGGCCGGAGCAGCTCGAAACCATCCAGAACTCTGTGATCGCCGGAGTGAGAAAGACTCGTGCCGCCGTCGAATCGGCCAAGGACGTCGCCGGTGACGCAGCTGCGACGGTCCAGCGCGCCACATCGGATGCGATCGACACGGCCAAAGATGTCGCTGGGGATGCGAAAGCGGCCGTGAAGAGCTCGGTCGGTGACGCAAAGAAGGCGGCCAAGGACACCGCCGAAGATATCGCCGACGTCATCGATGAGGCTTCAGCCGAAGACGCCGGCTGACCTGCGGGTCTCGGAAGCACCCTTGATGCTGTCGTAGGCGAACAATCCGAGCGCGATCCACACGACGACGAACCAGACGAGCCGATTCGCAGCGAGTTCCTCGTCGCACACGTAATTCCATCGAGCATCTCCGGGGTCGAACGGCCAGTCTTACACGTACCCGGATCGTCGGCGTCGTTCACACCGAACCGATCGCAGAGCCTGCGACGGTTGAAGGTCCGATGGAACCGAATCTGTCCCACGGGCGCTATACCTTGTCCGTCATGACCGCACAAGCAATCCAAACACTCAACATCTCGTCGTTCGAACCAGGTCCGCGGCGCAGGCATTGGGCAAGAGTCCTCCAGTTCTCGAAGGGACCCGAACGCATCCAGATGCTCGACTCGTGGGCGGCCGATGCCGACACCGTGTCGATGCTGACATCCGAGCTGTGTCGGCTGTTCGCCGTACCGGAGCCGAACCTCAAGTTCCATGCCCGCAGATCCCCGTACACCGGTGCGTG
Organism: uncultured Acidimicrobiaceae bacterium; assembly: GCA_964505525.1. Lineage (GTDB taxonomy): Bacteria > Actinomycetota > Acidimicrobiia > Spongiisociales > UBA5794 > UBA5794. The sequence continues at coordinate 9,396 of CAZDIQ010000021.1, forward strand.
TGAGCGACCGCGGCATTCATGGCTGGCGCTCATCGGCGAGGACGAGCTCATCCATCGCGAGGCGAACGGCTGGGGTCATGTCCCCGACAACGGTGCCATCAGGTTCGGGCGGATCTCCACCCTCATGACCGTCGCCCACGAGATCGCTCACCACCTCGTCTTCCACCTCGATGCTCCCTCGACCGCACCCCACGGCCGTATCTGGGTGGCCCGCTTCGACGCCGCGGCCCTCGCCATCACCCATCACATCGAAGTCGGGTTCTCGGCGAGGGTCGTGTGATCTCTCTACGCTCGTGGTGATGGCATCCAAAGCGCAGATCGGGGGCATCATGGTCGGTGCGGCCGTCGTGGCCGGCGCGTGTTCCTACGTCCTGTTCGGATCGACGACGCAGGTCACGCCCGAGGCCGTCGAGTCGACGACGACGTCCACCACCGAGGCAGTTGCCCAAGGTGTGCCGCAACCCATCTACTTCTCGAGCGACGAGATTCCCCTCGGCCCCGCGGTGCTGGTCCCGAACGACGTCGTGGTCTCCGGGAGCGAGGTTTCGATCCAATACGATCTGCACCACCTCGCTCCGGTCGACGGACTCCCTGGCGGGGCTGTGTTCATCCCGTTCCAGGGCTTTGCCGAAGTGTCGCCCGAGGAGGCCGAGACCGTGTTCCCCTCCGCGTGGACGATCGTCGTGGATGGAACCGAGATCCGTGGGACCGTTGCGAATCCCCGTGCACGGGCAGCGAGGTTCACCGTGCCGGACGGAACCACGACATCCCAGATCGAATCGGCGCGGATTGATTCCTACCTCATCCAGATCCCCGTGGACCTGCCATTCCGACTGACCCTGGCGAATCCGACCGCTGAAATCCTGCCGGGCGTATCCGCGTCACTCATCCAGGTATCCGAACAAGCCGACACCACGATCGTACGGGTGGAGATCTCCGTGACCGACCCGCTGAACCTCGGGAGTATCGACGTCCATGGTCAGGGCGAAGGATCGATCGTGTCCGTGCGTGAGGCAGAGGGTGGACCTGTGTGGAACCTGACCTTTGCAGGTGGGCCATCGGACGGATACGACATGGCACTCGTCGGATCGATGTGGATCGCGGTCGAGGGACGCTGGGACGTCAGAGTGGGGTCGAACGATGGATGACAAGGTATGGGAGGAACTTCTGCGGTCCCCGTACGAGCAGGCGCCCAAACACGACAAGACCCCGAAACAACCAAAATCGAATTCCTCTGGCGTTGCCGGCTTGGTCGTCGGTCTCATGGCCGCAGTGGTGGTGGGAGCCACGATCGGGTGGGTCCTCGCTCCGGACACCCTCGAGGAGATCGCGGCACCGACGACGACGAACACGTCGGAAGCACCCACGTCCACGACTGCACCGGGTCCGACCCCGCCCGGATTCCTTGCAGGGTTCGCGCCACTCGGCGATACGGCCTTTGAGCCGATCGTCCAGTTCGAAAGCGCAGGGCGGACGTACGTCGCGATATCCGAGATCGTGGCGAGCGATGGTGATCGAACCGAAACGGCTCCGACCGTGGTGGGTCGTTACCTGTCTCCCATCGACTCGGGAGTGGTGGCATCCCTTCGGGAGATAACCGCCGTCGCAGCGCCAGGCATCCGCCTCATCGAGTTCGACGTGATACCGGGCGAGGCCTCTCTCCAACTGGAACTGGGAACCAAACCGGTGGTTCAGTCCGGTTGCGCCGACTGTATCCCCTTCCTCCCCGACGAGTCAGACACAACCTTCGCATTTACCGGGTTCCCGATGGAGATCGATGATCCATCGCTTGATGTGGTTCTGCCTGGGGGTCAGATCATCTCGTTCGATCGGATACTTCTCGAGGATGAATGGGGGATCGTGGACTGGCATGTCGAGTCGGACGATGCTCTGGTGGCCCAGGTCAAGTTGTTTGTGTTCTTCCTCGACACCGCGACCGAGCAGGCTGACGGAAGTAGCACCGGTCCGGCCACTTTGATGCCGCGCGGTGAATTCGGTGCGCGGTTCGGACAGAGCCAACCACCGGCGCCTCCCGGGATGGCGCCTTCCGGACAAATCCAACTCTCTCGTGTAGGTCCCCACCTGACGTCCGAGAACCAGCCGAGCGGTGTGGCGATTCGATCGACCGTGACCTGGACCGTCCCGACGGCAGAATCGACATCGCTCGATCCTGCACCGTTGTGGGGGTCGAGTCGGTAGCGTCGGTGGCGCCCGACCCGTGGGTGTATGGTCAGTTTCCCGGGTAGATGCGATACGGCGCGACTTGTCGGCCGACAGAAGCCAAGAACCATGCGTGCTTCGACCACAACATCCAGAGCAGTCCTCAGGCGGATCCTCAGATCCACGAGCATCGGCCGCTTCGATGTGACGTGGTCGGACGGATCGACCGAGCGGTTCGGCATTCCTGATTCCGATCTCGTGGGTGACATCCGGTTCGTCGATGAGTCATCGGTCCTCAGAGCCGTTACCCGTGCGGGATCGGTGGGTCTGGCGGCGAGCTACCTCGACGGTCGATGGGAAACGTCGGATCTCGCACAGTTCCTCGAGGTGGCGGTTCGGAACACGGATGCGCGGTGGCGGTCACGGGGGGTGGCGCGGTGGCGCGAGCCGCTCGAGAAGTGGTGGTCGAAGCGCCCGTATCGGGGCCGGTCCGATGTCATCAAGGCGATCGGGGATCACTACAACCTCGGGAACGACTTCTATGCGGCATGGCTCGACTCCTCGATGACGTACTCGTCCGCCCTGTTCGAGTCCGAGGATGAGGATCTCGCGGCCGCGCAGGCAAGGAAGTACGAACGACTCTGCCAGATCCTTGAGTTGACACCCGGGGACCGCGTGCTTGAGATCGGGTGTGGTTGGGGTGGATTCGTCGAACATGCCGCAACGCATCACGGTGTCCACGTGACGGGTCTGACGTTGTCCACGGAACAGGCCGCGTATGCCAAGGCTCGGCTCGAGCGTGCAGGACTGGCGGACACGACCGACATCAAGATCCAGGACTTCCGCGATGAGAAGGCAATGTACGACAAGGTCGTGTCGATCGAGATGATCGAATCCGTCGACGAGAGCCTCTGGCCACCCCTGTTCCATGCGATTGCGCGAGCTCTTCCCCCCGGTGGGAAGGCGGCGATGCAGGCGATCACGATCGACGAGACCTTCTATGAGAGCCTGTTGCAGCGTGACGACTTCATCAAGACGTACATCTTTCCCGGTGGTGCCCTTCCTTCGGTCGCCGCGCTCAGGAAGCTTGTCTCGGA
>CAZDIQ010000021.1:12752-21493 GCA_964505525.1 uncultured Acidimicrobiaceae bacterium
GCCGTAGACCTCAGACGGATTCACCGTCGATCGTGACTTCGAGCCGTGCGACCGCCTCGCGCAGGGACGCCTCGACATCGCTCGGTGTCGCACCCGAAGCAAAGACGAAACCCAGATAGCGGTCACCCTCGGGGAGTGGCAGCACGTCGCGTCCGATGGGAATCGTGATCTCGATCCCGTCGATACCGACCACCGCCCCCGCCATGTCGAGACCCTCGACCGCAGTAAGAGTTCCCGCCGCAGGGATCGGAAGCATCGTGACCCCGGTCGCGGGTCGGGAAGGGTCGCCCGGTGCTGCGGTGCGCCCCAGTGCGCTGCGCAGCACGAGCGACTCGAGGGACTCGTTGAGAAGACCGAACCCGAGGGATCGGCCGCACAGACCGCCGATCGACCGTGCGGCGATTTCGATGATCCAGATCTCGCCGCTGCGGTCGACGCGCAGCTCGGCGTGGACGGGGCCGGTCCGGATGCCGAGAGCGGCGACTCCGCGTTCGACCGCTTCGATCGAGCGTGTCTGCACATCGACCGGCAGGCGACTCGGAGTCGTGAACATCGTTTCCTCGAAGTACGGGCCGGTGAGTGGCTCGGGTTTGTCGATCACGGCGAGGACGACCAACCCGGAATCGACCACCATTCCCTCGACGACGAGCTCGTCGCCATCGATGTACTCCTCGGCGATCAGGGGCATCGTCGCGTCGCGACCTGCGCTCGACAGCATCGAGCGGATTCTTCGTTCGGCTTCGACGAATTCCCGGTGCGAGTTGACCCGGATGACGCCGCGGCTTGCGGACATGTCGAGCGGTTTGATCACCTTGGGATAGCCGACGGAGGACGAGGAGGGATCGTCGACCCCGTGGACAACGGCTTCGAAATCCGGCTGACGGATGCCAGCGTCGCGAAGGAGTCGGCGCATGGCGAGCTTGTCCCTTGTCGCATCGACCGCATCCAGGGGATTCGTCGGGAGTCCGAGCTTCAGGCTCGCGTGGGCAGCGGCCATGACGCCCTGGTCGTCGACGGCGACAACCGCGGCCGCGTCAGGTGCCGCGAGGGCGATCGCCGCCCCTGCTGTGGCAGCATCCGACAGGTCGACGAGGATCGTGCGATCCGCATCGTCGTCGAATGGGGACTCGGCATCGGTGGCAACGGTGACCTCGAGTCTGAGAGTCCGCGCCGCGCGAATGAAGTCGCCGGTGCGATAGCTCTCACAGCTCGTGACAATGACGACGCTCTCCATGCCCTCATCATGGTCTGTCTTGCTACCTCATGTGACACCCGTACCATTCGTCCCATGCCCGTCATCTCCGAACCCGTCGTCACGATCGACGAAGCCGTTCTCCCCATGCTGCTCGAGATTCGGGACCGCGAAGACGATGCGGAGGATCTCGGTCTCGTGATCTCGGTCGGAGGGATTGCCGACGGGGCATTCACCTACGGCACCGTCTTCATGCGCACCGATGCGGCAGCCGACACGGACCTCATTCACGACAACGGATCGTTGCCTGTCATCGTCTCGCAGGCGGATGCGCCGAACCTCCAAGGTGCGGTCCTCACGAAGTCGAAGAACCTTCTGAAACCCGGTTTGACCATCGAGAACCCGAACGGCCCGAGTCCTGCGATATCGGCCACGATGGCCCAGGGTGACCTGTCCGGGTCGGTCGCGGAGAAGGTCGTCCAGGTCGTGAACGAGGCGATCAATCCCTCGATTGCCTCCCATGGGGGCAGGGCCGAGGTCGTGGCCGTCGAGGAGGGGACCGCATACATCCGACTCGGGGGAGGATGCCAGGGTTGCGGGATGGCGAGCGTCACCCTGTCCCAGGGCATCGAGTCGACGATCACCGACCTCGTACCCGAGATCACCAAGGTCGTCGATGTGACCGACCACGCCGGCGGCCGGAACCCGTACTACGAACAGTCGAAGAAGTGATTCAGCTATCAGCCGTCAGCTTTCAGCTTTCAGCCCGTATTCGGTATTCGGTACTCGGTATTCGGTACTCGGACATTCGGTATTGCTCCTCCGCCCCCCAAGTAATCTGACGCCATGTGCGGGCGGTTTGTCCAAGTCGAGAGACCTGAGTTCTATGCGGAGCATTTCGGTGCCGAGTTCGTGAGGACCGAGACGATCACGCCGAGTTGGAACGTGGCGCCGACCATGCAGGTGTATGCGGTCGCGCAGCACGATGGTGTCAGGGTCCTGACGTCGTTCCGATGGGGTCTCGTCCCGTTCTGGGCCAAGGATCTCAAGGTCGGTGCGAGGGGGATCAATGCCAGGGCAGAATCCTTGGCGGACAAACCGATGTTCCGCGATTCGTTCGCACAGAATCGGTGTCTCGTCCCTCTTGACGGGTTCTATGAGTGGGAGCGCAAGGAGAAGGGGAAGCTCCCGCACTACATACATTCGACCGACGGATCCCCGCTGTCGGCTGCCGGACTCTGGTCATCGTGGAAGAACCCCCTGGATGGACAGCGAGTCATGACCTGCGCGATCGTCACCGGTCAACCCAACGACGTCCTGAGGCCACTCCACGACAGGATGCCGGTCATTCTCCCTGAGGAATCGTGGGATGCATGGCTCGACCGCGACAACCACAGCACCTCCGAGCTCGCCGAACTCCTGACGGTCTATCCCTCTGATCGACTCACGGAGTATCCCGTTTCGACCCTGGTGAACAACGTGCGCAACGATTCTGTCGACCTGCTGACCCCCCTTGAAACCGCAGCAGTCGACCAGCCGTGAACGAATCGATTCGTTCGTCGTTCGTCCACCAGATCGAATGGTGTGACAAGCTCGGGTCGCCGCTGTACGCCGAGATTCTCACGATCGCCCTGCATGACCTCGACGACGGCGGACCGGTTTCGCTCGTGGTGTCCGATTTCGAAGGCGATGCGGTCCCCGATGCGCTGGCTCTCCGGTTCATGGGGGGACTCCATCGGCTCGTCCTCTCCGGAGCAGCGCCGCTGCTCGCTCGTCACTTTCCGACCGTGGGCGGTACCCCCGATGCCCCGGATCTCGGTGAGGATGTTCTCGTGACGGTGGCGGCGAATGTCCCGACGCTTCGCGAGGCTTTGGAGATAGCGCCACAGACGAATGAGATCGGACGGAGCGCAGCGTTGTTCGCCGGGCTCCTCGCCGTCCTCGGTGACGAGAACCGACCAGTCAGGCTCCTCGAAATCGGTTCATCGGCGGGTCTCAATCTGATGCTCGATGCCTTTACCTATGAGACGGCGGATTGGTCATGGCAGGGTGTTGACGGTGCACCGATCCTCAGACCCGATTGGCAGGGTGGTGGACCCGACGTCCCGGACAGCATCAGGATCGTGTCGCGACGTGGTTGTGACCTCGCACCGATCGACGTCTCGTACCCGAACTCGCGCGATCGATTGCTCTCGTTCGTGTGGGCTGATCAACTGGACCGGTTCGAACGCCTCAAGGCGGCAATCGACCTTGTCGGACCGGACAGTTTCCGACTCGACACCGCTGACGCCGGTGCGTGGTTGGCGGAGGTCCTTGAGGAACCTGTCGAGGCGGGAGTGCTCACCGTGGTGCAGCACTCGGTGATGTGGCAGTACCTCCCTGAGGCGACCCGTTCACTCGTCAATGGGACGTTCGAACGGTTCGGTGAGAGAGCATCTGACTCGCGACCGTTGGCTCATATCGCCTTCGAGGGTCGGCCAGAAGCCAAGGGCAACGGCGGAATGGCTCTGACGGTGCGGCATTGGCCGGGTGGCGGAGAACGCATTCTTGGCTTCGGGCATCCCCATGTCTCGTCGTTCACATGGCTGTAGGTTCCGCGAACTGCGGAGATGGCGGACCGTTCGTCACTAACTTCCAGTGACATATGGACAACCGCGAAGCTCTCCCGCTCCCTGACGCACCGACACCGCCATCCAAACCGTTGTGGCGACGGATCCTGCCCCGTCTCATCTTCTTCGCCATTGCCATCGTCACCCTCTACTACTTCCTTCCCACACTGCTCGATTTCCTCGATGAGGGGGATCAGCTGGCGCGTATCGACTGGTGGTGGTACGTCGCCATGGGCGTGCTCACGGCAGCGGCATTCGTCGCTGCATGGGAGCTGACCCGCGCGGCGGTCCCGGACGTGTCACTGTTCCTTGCGGGGACCTCGCAACTCGTATCCAACGCCTTGGCGAAGGTCGTTCCCGGTGGTGCGGTGGCAGCGGGTGCGACGTACTACCAGATGCTGGCGGTGTCAGGGGTACCGAAGGCGCAGGCCGCAACGGCACTCGCGGCGGTGTCGTTCATCTCGAACCTCGTGCTCTTCTCGCTGCCTGCCGTTGCGCTCATCATCGCCGCGATGTCTGCACCGATCCCTGACGGGCTCCTGCCCGTCGCCATTGTGGGTTCCGTCCTGTTCGCAGTGATGTTCGCGGTGGTGTTCGTTCTCGTGAGATTCGACGCCGTTCTGCTGTTCGTGGGGCGGATTGCGGCGCGTATTGTGCAGTGGCTCGCCAGAAGATTGGACAAGACGTGGACGGCCACGGCCCAAGGGTGGCTGGACCAACGTAATGATGTCGTCGCCGCCCTCGGGCAACGATGGTGGAAGGCGTTGATCACCGCGGTATTGAACTGGCTCCTCGAGTACGGGGTTCTGGTGGTTGCGCTGTATGCCATCGGGTCGCATCCGCGTCCGAGCCTTGTCCTCGTCGCCTTTGCAGGGTCGGCCGTGCTCGGAATGGTCCCGATCACGCCCGGTGGTATCGGTTTCGTCGAGATCGGGCTTGTCGGTATGTTGACGGCCGCAGGCGTCCCCGCTTCGGATGCGACCCTGGCCACCCTTGCATACCGGCTGTTCCAGTTCTGGCTACCCATTCCTGCAGGTGCCGTTGCGTATGTGTGGTTCAAGCGGCGCTACGGCAAACCTGCTGACTACGCCGAGCCCGCTTAGGAGGATCCACCAACATGTCAACCACCCGTTCAACATCCTTCGCAGGCAGACACATCGGACCAGATGAGTCCGATGTCGAGGTGATGCTCGAAGCGGTCGGTGTCGCATCGCTCGAGGCGTTGGTGGACGCAGCGGTACCCGCGTCGATCCGGACGCAAGACCCCCTTGACGTCGTCGGCCCCCTCACCGAGAGCGAGGCACTTGCCGCTCTTGGCCGCATTGCATCGCGAAACGAAGTCCACAAGTCCTTCATAGGGACCGGCTACTACGGCACCGTGACACCGGGCGTGATCAAACGCAACATCTTGGAGAACCCGGGCTGGTATACGGCCTACACCCCCTATCAACCCGAGATCTCCCAGGGTCGCCTCGAGGCCCTCATCAACTTCCAGACGGCCATCTGTGACCTCACGGGAATGGACATTGCGAACGCATCCCTCCTCGATGAGGCGACGGCCGCTGCCGAGGCGATGACGCTCCTTCATCGGGTGGGTAGCAGCAAGAACCTCGTCTTCTTCGTCGATGAGGATCTCCATCCCCAGACAATCGAGGTCATCGGGACGAGGGCGGAACCCCTCGGATTCACGCTTGCTGTCGGTGACCCGACCAAGGACCTCATCGCCGAGGATGTGTTCGGGGCGATCCTGTCGTATCCGGGCTCGTCGGGTGCCGTGACCGACATCAGCAAGACCATCGAGTATTGCCATGGTGCCGGTGCGCTCGTCGCGGTCGCAACGGACCTGCTCGCCTCCACCCTGTTGACTGCAGCGGGTGAACTCGGTGCCGATGTGGTGATCGGATCTTCCCAGCGTTTCGGTGTTCCCATGATGTTCGGCGGTCCCCATGCAGGGTTCATGGCAACACGCACCGAGTACCAGCGATCCCTTCCCGGTCGGCTCGCGGGTTTGTCAAAGGACACCGAGGGCCGCAATGCCTACCGCCTCACCCTCCAGACCCGCGAGCAGCACATCCGGCGCGACCGTGCAACATCCAACATCTGCACCGCCCAGGTACTGCTCGCCGTCATGGCAGGGATGTACGCCGTGTACCACGGTCCCGACGGTTTGCGCGAAATCGCCTCCTTGGTCCACTCGCGCACGTCGGCCCTGGCATCGGATCTCCGTTCGGGCGGGTTCACCGTTGTGAACGACACATTCTTCGACACACTCACCATCAGGGTGGATGACGCCGATGAGATCATCGCCAAGGCCCAGCACAGGAAGATGAACCTGCGTGCTGTGGACACGACGACGGTCGGGTTGTCGATCGACGAGGAGACGACCGACGGGTATCTCGATGCACTCCGTGAAGTCTTCGGGGTGACACAGGGTTCGGCATCGTCAAGCGGTATTCCACCGGATCTTCGGCGGACCAGCCCCTTCCTCGAGCACCCGACGTTCAGCATCCACAGGTCAGAGACCGAGATGCTCAGATATCTGCGTCGGCTCCAGGACAAGGACATCGCGCTCGACCGCTCGATGATCCCCCTCGGGTCGTGCACGATGAAGCTCAACGCCACAAGCGAGATGGAGCCGATCGCGTGGCCGGAGTTCGCCGACATGCACCCGTTCGTGCCGCTCGACCAGGCACAGGGATATCTCGAGATGATCGATCAACTCGAGGGCTGGCTCACCTCGATCACCGGCTACGACGCGGTATCGGTGCAGCCCAATTCGGGGGCACAGGGTGAGTTCGCCGGTCTGCTTGCGATCAGGGCTTTCCACGAGGCGAACGGCGACGCTCACCGTGACATCTGTCTCATCCCGTCGTCGGCCCACGGCACGAATCCGGCATCTGCCGCGATGGCGGGCATGAAGGTCGTCGTCGTCAAGTCCGACGAGGACGGGTCGATCGATGTCGGAGATCTGCGAACAAAGGCCGAGGAAAACGCGGACAACCTCGCCGCGATCATGGTCACGTACCCATCGACCCACGGTGTGTTCGAGGAAGCCATCACCGAGATCTGTGACATCGTCCACGAAAACGGTGGACAGGTGTACCTCGACGGAGCAAACCTCAACGCAATGGTCGGGTTGGCGAAGCCGGGACTGTTCGGGAGCGACGTCAGCCATCTCAATCTTCACAAGACCTTCGCCATCCCACACGGTGGTGGTGGCCCCGGTGTCGGCCCGATCGGTGTCAAGGCACATCTTGCACCTTTCCTCCCCGGCCATGGTCTCGTACGCGACCTTCCCGGACCGCATGACGGTATCGGTGCCGTGTCAGGGGCGCCTTGGGGATCTGCGGGAGTGCTCGCCATCTCGTGGATGTACATCGCCATGCTGGGACCCGAGGGTCTTCGCCGGTCGACCGAGGTTGCGGTCCTGAGTGCGAACTATCTCGCGGCCAAACTCGCCGATCACTATCCGGTCCTCTACACAGGCCCTGGCGGCTTCGTGGCCCACGAGTGCATCGTCGACATCCGCAGGATCGAGGTCGAGACCGGTGTCACGAACGAGGACATCGCCAAGCGTTTGATTGACTACGGCTTCCACGCACCGACGATGTCGTTCCCCGTGGCGGGCACCCTGATGATCGAACCGACGGAGTCGGAGTCCCTGGCCGAACTCGATCGATTCATCGAGGCGATGGTGTCGATCCGCCACGAGATAGATCAGGTCGGGTCGGGTGCGGTCCCGATCGAGATTTCGGTGCTGCGGAACGCTCCCCACCCCGCCGAGGACCTGCTCATCGAGGATTGGGATCGCCCATACACCCGCGACCACGCCGCCTATCCGGTGCGTGGTCTCAGGGCCGCAAAGTACTGGCCACCCGTCAGCCGAATCGACAACGCCTACGGCGACCGCAACATCTTCTGCTCCTGCCCACCCATGGACACCTACGAATAGTCCCCAGCCCACAGAACGGACGCAGGGACGATTCGCCAGGGTCAGCGTTCGAGCGTCCCCACCATTGCCGAGAGGAATCTCTGACCGAGGCCGCCGTCGATGACCCGATGATCGTAGGAGAGGTCGATCGGGGCGACCATGCCGACCTCGAGGGCACCTGCGACGACGACCGGCTGTTCGATGGCGCGACCGATCGACATGATGGCGGTCGTTCCAATGGGGATGATCGGTGTCCCGTGGCCGCCACCGAGCGCGCCGATGTTCGAGATGGTGAAGGTTTGACCCGTTGCCTCGTCCGGTTTGATCGTCCGGTTCCGCGCTGCGTCGGCCAGCCGTTTGAAGCCCTCGTCGATCTCGGCAACCGACTTCTCATCGGCGTTGCGCACCACGACCACCATCAAACCGGCGTCCGTATCGACTGCGAAACCGAGGTGGATGTCGGACCGACGAAGGATCCCCTCGGGAGTGAACGAGGCATTGAAATCCGGGAACTCGCGCAGCAGAGGTATGGCGCGTTCGGCCACGATCGATTCGAGCGACAGCTTCGAGCCTGGGAGCGATCGCGCTCCGATCAGGCCTTCCGCCCTGATCTCGGCCTGGACGGTGACGTGGGGAATCTCCCGCCACGACTGGGCCATGTGATTGGCGATCGCCCGTCGCATCTGGGTGAGGGGCACGAGTTCGCCGTCAAGTGGCGGAGCGGGTTCTGCACGCTCGACATCCGCCCTCGTGATCGTGCCGCCCGGTCCCGAGCCTTGGATCGTGCTGAGGTCCACCCCGAGATCCGACGCCAATCGGCGGACCAAGGGCATGGCACGGATCGACTTCACCGCGGTGTCGGTCTTGCTCGGCTGTCCGACGCTCCTCGTCGTCCCCGTAGCGCTCGTCGCAACGGCGTTCACGACGACGGGTGGATTCTCGCTCTCGGAGGGGTCCTCCGTCTGGGATCCGGGGTCACGGTCGTCCCGTTCCCCCTGCACGACGAACA
>CAZDIQ010000021.1:21593-25451 GCA_964505525.1 uncultured Acidimicrobiaceae bacterium
TCCTCCGTCTGGGATCCGGGGTCACGGTCGTCCCGTTCCCCCTGCACGACGAACAGCACATCGCCGACGTTGACGGTGTCGCCCGCCGCCGCGGCGATCTTGACGATCGTGCCGGCGAACACGGAGGGAATCTCGACCACCGTCTTGGCTGTTTCGACCTCGACGATGATCTGATCGATCTGGACGGCGTCGCCGACGGCGACGTGCCACTGCACGATCTCGGCCTCGGTGAGACCCTCGCCGATGTCTGGCATCCGGAATTCGTGCATGGCTGCATCGTACTTCGGTCACCGACCGGAGGGCTGTCGTCGACGATCCCTGGCGCGGGTGTGGATCCGTTGATCTAGCTGCGGAACGCTTGGCCGGACTCCGCACGCTCGACAAGGATGTCGGCCGGTGCGAAACGGTCACCGAATCGGGCTTGGAGCACCCGGAGCCTCGCAACAACCTCGGACGCGCCCAGGGTGTCGATCGTGTGGAACGGCCCGCCGCGGAAAGGTGGGTACCCGAGCCCGAACACGGCCCCGATGTCGCCGTCGCGCGCCGATCGCAGGATCCCGTCCTCGAGGCACCTTGCCGCTTCGTTGAGGAATGCCAACGAAAGCCGCTCCTGGATCTCGGATCTGGCAACCCGTGTGCGTGCGCCGAGTCCGAGTGCCTTGTAGACGGTGTCGTCGACACCCTTGCGCTCGCCGTCCTCATAGAGGTAGAAACCGCGACTGTTCTTGCGACCCTTGCGATCGTCCTCGATGAGTCCGCGCATCATGTCGGGACCCTTCATGCGGTCCCCGAACGCATCGATGAAGATCTGGGAGATGTGCGCTCCGACATCGATCCCTACCTCGTCGGCGAGGAGCAGCGGTCCGACGGGGAATCCCCAATCGGTCATGGCGTCGTCGATGTCCTCGACGGACGCACCCTCCTCAAGGAGGAACGCGGCCTCGTTCGAATACGGGCCAAGGACCCGAGACGTGTAGAAGCCGGTCCCGTCGTTGACGACGATGACCGTCTTGCCTTGACGCTTCCCGAACTCGACGGCTGTTGCTGTCGTTGTATCCGACGTCGTGTCCGTGACGACCACCTCGAGAAGAGGCATCTTGTCGACAGGGGAGAAGTAGTGCATACCGACGACCTTGTCCGGTCGTTCGCTCGCCTGTGCGATCTTCGCGATCGGAAGGGTCGACGTGTTCGATGCGAACACCGTGTCGGGTCCGACGACCTTCTCGACATCCCTGAGGATCGATTGCTTGAGGTCGAGATCCTCGAACACGGCCTCGATGACGAGGTCGGTGCGAGCAAAGCCATCCCACGTGGTCGATCCGGTGACCCTGGCCATGATCCGGTCGACCTCGAACTCGGTCATACGAGCGCGCCGTGCGCGTTGTGCAACAACCTTGCCCACATATCCGAGACCGCGCCCGACGCCGTCGTCGTCCACTTCCTTGATCCGCACATTTGCTCCGGCCGTAAGGGCCGATACGGCTGCGATACCTCCACCCATGAGGCCACCGCCGACAACGGCGACGTTGGCGACCTCAGCAGCCTTGGCATCGGACGCCACTCCCGTGTCGCGCTTGAGTTCCTGTGAGGCGAAGAAGATCGATCGGAGCGCCTTGGATTCGGGCGTCGCGACGAGTTCCGCGAAGAAACGGATCTCCGCAGCGAACCCGGCCTCGCGCCCTGCATCGACCCCGATCTGGATCGCATCGATCGCTCGCTTCGGCGCTGGGAAGTTTCCGCGCGTCTCTTTCAGCATCCGTTCGGTCGCCTTCTTGAACAACACCTTTCGACCTGCGGGATTGCCTTCGAGAGCAAGGGTCTGAAGGCGCGTCTTGGACAGCTTCAGGGAGATGGCCCGACGAGAGGGACGTGCGTCGATGGCCGCCATGGCGAGATCCGTCGCCACCTCCATGAGAATCTCGCTTGGCACGATCTCATCGACGAGCCCGATCTTGCGCGCCTTGTATGGTCGGACCGGTCGCCCCGAAACGATGATCTCGAGCGCGTTCTGGATGCCGACCGTCTCGCGGAGTCGCTGGGTGCCACCTGCCGCGGGTATCACCCCGAGTTGGACCTCGGGTTGTCCGAGCCGTGCCGTGTCCGTGCAGATCCGGATCGATGCTGTCAGGGCCAGTTCGAGTCCACCACCGAGGCATGCGCCGTTGATGGCGGCCACCACGGGTTTCCCCGCAGTCGTGTGGAGTGCTTCGATCCGACCGTAGATGTCGTGGACCGCCTCAAGGGCTTCGATCGCCGTTTGCGGCGAATCCATGTCGTCGAACATCGTGATGTCGGCACCAGCGAGAAAGTCGCGTTTGGCCGACCCGATGACGACGGCCCTGACGTCGTCGCCTTCGAGTCGCCCGACGATGTCTTCGAGCTCGCGGACGAACTCCTCACCGAGGGTGTTCATCGACTGGTCGTGGCGATCCATCAGGACGGTTGCCAGACCATCGTCCGTGATGGTCAGGGTGTGGTTCTTGTACCCCATGGCTACTTCTCCAGGACCACGGCGGCACCGAGCCCACCGGCAGCGCATTGCGTCACGAGGGCGGTTCCCGAACCCCGTCGGTTCAACTCGTTGGCCATGGTGATCAGTTGTCTGGCACCGGTGGCCCCGAACGGGTGACCGAGCGAAATCGAGCCGCCGTAAAGATTGAACTTCGACTCGTCCACCTCACCGATCGCCTTATCCCGACCGAGACGCTTCCTTGCGAAATCGTCCGATGCAAACGCTTGGAGGTTCGACAGGATCTGTGCTGCGAACGCCTCGTGCATGTCGATCACGTCGATGTCCCTGAGCGTCATGCCTGCACGGTCGAGTGCGATCGGGGTGGCGAACGCCGGTCCCATGAGGAGCTGCCAGTTGGGGTCAATCGCGGCGAACCCGTACGACCTGATGCATGCGAGTGGTTCGTATCCGAGGGACTTGGCGACGGACTCCTCCATGAGGAGCAGTGCCGAGGCGCCGTCGGTGAGCGGTGAGCTGTTCGCGGCGGTCACGGAACCGTGCTGGCGGTCGAACACCGGCCTGAGCGAGGCGAGCTTCTCGATGGTGGAGTCCGAGCGCGGGATCGTGTCGCGCCCGACGGTTACCGAATATTTGGGCGGTATCCGGTATGACATCACCTCGCGGTCGAACACGCCTTCGTCCCATGCAGCTGATGCCTTGACGTGGGAACCGATCGCATACGCATCCTGGGCCCCACGACTGATGCTGTTCTCCTTGGCCATCTTCTCCGCCGAGTCACCCATGGTCTCCCCCGTCGACCGTTCGGCTATCGCCGGTGGATTGGGAGCGAGATCCTTGGGCCTGACCTTCGCGAAGGTCCGCACCTTGGTAGGCATATCCTTCGCCGCGTTCGCCTGCATCATCAGCTCGACAAATCGGTCCGAGTAGGTCACAGGCGGTTTGGAGAGGGAGTCCGCACCCCCTGCGATGACGATGTCGGCTTCACCGAGAGCGATCGCCTGGGCGGCATTCACCGTCGTTTGGGTCGAGGTCGCACATGCTCGGGACACGGAGTACGCATCCGTGGATTCGGGGAACGGTCCCGCGAGCACGATCTCGCGGGCGATGTTGGGTGCCCTGACATCCTGTACGACGCATCCATACACGATGCGATCGACCTTGGATCCGTCGAGCCCTGACCTGGCGAGCAGTTCGGAGACGACCGCGATGGAGAGATCGAGCGTGGTCTCACGGGCGAGGGCGGTGCCGGCCTTTGCAAAGGGAGTGCGCAGCCCGTCGACGATTGCGACTCTGCGATTCTGGGAGGACGCGGCCATGGACAAGCTCCAATTCTTGAGCGGATACTCAATATTGTATGCCATGTCGCGTTCTGTGGGCTGGGGACC
>CAZDIQ010000022.1:0-7319 GCA_964505525.1 uncultured Acidimicrobiaceae bacterium
GTGGCTCTCGCCGGGGTGAACAACGGCCTGGTGATGCGACGCGAACGTCAGGCTTGGTGGTCCGCACCACTGTTCCCCTTCATGGGCTGGGTGATGCTGGGATGGTTCCTGACATGGGCGGCCGTCGAACTCGGCATGTTCCAGCGTCTCCTCGTCACCGTTTCGCTCACCGGCGGCCAGTGGATGGTCGTCATCGCCCTCTCGCTGATCGGCCCCCTCTTCGTGGCCATCGACAAGTCGATCCAGATGCGCAAGCTCGGCAATTGACGCTTCGAGTGGCAACGCTCCCCCATCCTGGGTGGCGGGGTCCGTGGATTGCCGGAAGGCGCGAAACCCAAATGCTACGATGACGGTCGAAACCCTGAGAGGTTCTGTCCGGAAAGGTGGGCAGCGCACGCCAAATGTGGCGTGGCGCCGCGGCCCACGATCAACTGGAGGAGATGAGATGACAGATAGAGACAGGAGCAGCTGGGCAGTCGGATGGACTGTTTATGCCGCCGTCATGATGTTCCTGATTGGTGGTTTCCATGCGATCGCCGGTTTGGTTGGCATCTTCGACGACGAGTTGTACGTCGCGACACCCAATTACATATTCCAATTCGACATCACGGTATGGAGTTGGATCCACCTGATTGCCGGCGTGGTCATCATTCTTGCGGGGGTTTCACTCTTCCGCGGAGCGGTATGGGCCAGGTCTGTTGGCGTGTTGCTGGCTGTCGTCAGCATCTTCTTCAACTTCGCGTGGCTCCCGTGGTATCCGCTCTGGTCGATCATCATGATCACCGCAGGCGCGTTCGTCATTTGGGCGCTCACCGTCCACGGTAGGGACATAGCCGCCGAGGGATAGTTCGAAGCAGACAACCGACGGAGGGTTCGGGATGGGAACATCTCGAACCCTCTGTCGCGTCCCGAACAGCTGTATCGCGTAACGCCTGTCCTGCCGACTAACCGCGCTGCACCCGTTTGCGGTGGTTGGACCTGTTGTCGCCGTCGATGTACGGCTGTCGGGTACCTTTGATCTCGCGGACCTTCTCATCGTCTCCGGTAACCGGCTGGGCAGTGATGCGCGTCTCGTGCTCGAAACTGTGTGACCTGTGGGTGTTTCGGTAGTAGCGGAATCCCCAGAAGTAGAGCGCTCCGCCTCCCAGAGGACCGATGAGCAGCAGCCACTCTGCGCCGCCGTCGGGAGCACCATCGATGGTGAGCATCACGAACGACGCCAAGTGGACGACCGCGAGGTTCAGGAACGCCATGATCATGAGCTTGCCGCCAGAATCGCGATAGCCCCGAGTTCAGCGACGGCGCCGACACCAATCGCTGCTGCTGCGAGCCTCGGGTGCGAAATGGGAACGCTCCCCATCGTCTCGCCTGTCCTCCCGTTCACCGCGATGTAGTGCACGAGTCCGCGGCCCTTGCCCTCGTGGTAATACGAGTACAACCAGACGGGCAGATACATCGCGATCCAACGTGTGCCGTGCACGTCGACCCGCTCCCGCTCCCAGCGCACGCCACGGTCGTAACGGCTGACACTCGACGCCACCCGAGACCTCGCGATTGACAACAGCTGGTCCTGGAGCACCGGCTCCAGGTGGGCAACATCCTGATCGCGTTTCTCAGAGGTGAAACCGGTGAGGTAGCTCGCATTCCACTTCACGGCATTCTCCGTATCGAACGGCAGGATCGTGTTGATCACGTTGTTCGTGTTCATCGACGTGTTGATGTTGGCCCTCTCGGCCGAGGACTCAAGGGTCAGGTCGTCGACGGTGAAGTCGATGTGCCGTTGCACCTTGTAGACGTCGGCGTCGTAGAGCGTGACCTTGTCGTCGTCCGTCCCCTGGGTGTACTGCCGCGTCTTGATCTCGCCAGCTCCGACAATGTCGGCACTGACGTTTCCATCGACGACGAAGTAGGGCATGTAGACACCGAGGACGTTGTCGGCTTTGAACTCACGAACGAACGTCCTATTGGCGAATATCTTGCGCTTTCCGGCGAACTCGCCGATCTTCGCCATGGCGTCGGCATGGGTGATCTTGAACGGAAGCACGGCGTCGGGGACCGCACCGTTGGGTATCTGCTCGTTGACCGTGAGGACATGGCGACACCAGTGACAGCGAGAGCCCATCTGCTCCGCCGTGTTGACGACGACCTCGGATCCACACCCGGCGCACTTCATTGTGACTATCGAGTCGGTGTCGGCATCGATGTCGGATGCCCCCGAACCAACCACGGTTCCCTTCAGGGTGTCAATGTCGTCATCGAGGTCCTTCTCGTTGAGGCGCGCCTCGGACCATTCGTACCGACAGAACAGGCACATGAGCATGCCGACCGCGGGGCGCAACTGGATCTCAGTTGACCCACACCTTGAACATCGGTTGACCCCGTCGTCGAGGCGCTTGTTACGCGTGTCGATCGTCGGGTCGTTCTCGACTTCGACGGTCGCGGCGTCCTCGATGTCGACGATCGGCTCGTCGTCGCCAGGGCCAGAAGGCGGCAAGCTGGTCATGTCCGACTTCCTTCAGAGCAGGGTCAGAGCCCGAGTGCCTTTGCCTTCACCGCGTCGTAGTCCTCCTGCGTGATGAGACCGTTGTCGAGCATCTCTTTGTACCTGGTGAGCTGCTCCATCGGGTCGACCGGTGCTGCGGCGGCCGCACCGGCAGCGTCACCCCCGGCCGGTGGTGGAGCGGCAGGCTGGCCCGTTGGCTGCTGGAGCCCACCCAGACCGGTGGCACCTGCGGCCATGCCCATACCGATGAGACCGGCACCGCCAGAGGCATCACCAGCCGCTTCGAAACCGGCCGCAACCGATGCCTGCAGGTTGGCGTTCCCTCGTGAACCTGTGAGAGCGTCGGCACGCTGCACGTTGCGCAGCAACTCACGGGACGTCTCGTCGTATTCGATGGAGATGATGGCGGTGGCCACGATCTCAAGACCGCGTGCTGAACTCCACTGGTAGTTCTGCTCGACGGCCTCGGACAGGCTCTGGGCAAAGCCGACCGAGTCCTGCTGGATCCGGGCGATGCGATTACCCTTCGACGGATCGTTCGTGTACAGCGAGAACGCCGGTGCAAGCGAGCCGACCACTTCGTTGAACAACTGTTCCGAGGCGTCGTTCTCCATGTCGGTGAAGTCGAACACTTGACCAGGCTCGAGGAACCTCGCTGGCAGCCATGCCTTCACGAAGAGGATCGGGTCGACGATCTTGATCGTGTACGTGCCACGGGTGAGCGCACCCACCTGCGCGTTCATGTACGCATCGTCCCAGTAGATCTCGGATTGGGTGCCGAAGCGATTGTTCGGCAGTTCCTTCAGAGTCACGAAGTATGCGCGCTGCTGGCTTCCCGGACGGCCCCCGAACTTGAACCGTTCCCACGAAGTCTTGATCAACGGGCTCACGATGCCGTCGCCAGCGAATAGGGACTGGGAGTCCTGTGCCTCGCTGTCCCAGATGTAGGCACCCGCCTCGGCGGCAAAGCCGGTGATCGCCCCCTGCTCCATGAGCACGAGGCCATAGCCTTCGGGCACGAGGATGCGGCTGCCGTTCGAGATCACGGCTTCGGAGGCGCGTCTGTTGGAACCACGCCCCGCGTTCTCTCCACGAGGTTCCGCTGCGAAGAGCGCTGCCGTCGGCGCCAGGTTGTCTGGCACCGTGTAGAAGTCTTTCCACTGGTCCGCAAGGGTGCCGCCAAGCGCGCCGACTGCTGCTCGAATGAGTCCCATAGAAGCTCCCTCTCCAATAGCGATGAGCTTGAGGTTTTCGAGTGTAGCCGAGCCGAATGGAGGGTTTCAGCGGTGTCCGGCCCCGATGTGTACCTGCTCGATATGTCGCTTTCCCCGTGTTCATCCGAACTGACATGGGTGGTGCGATAGTGTGCGACACACAGTATAGTGTGGACTACATGGTCGAACCCGAACTGCTCGTATCGCTCCGTCAGGAGATTCGTCGTGGATCTGTCGTCCTGCTCAGTCTGCTGGCGCTACGGCAGCCGGACTACGGATACGCACTGCTGCGGACTCTGGAGGAAGCGGGTGTGGCGACCGACGCCAACACGCTCTACCCGCTGCTGCGACGTCTCGAGCGACAGGGCCTTGTCACAAGCGAGTGGGTCACCGAAGATCCGCGACCCCGCAAGTACTACAAGACCAGTGCGGACGGCGAAGAAGTCGCCGGGTTGCTTCTCACCGACTGGGAAGGGATCACCACCTCACTGAATCACTTCCAAGAAGGAGACAAAGAGTGACCGAACTCAAAGACCGCTACGTAGCTGCAGTGCTTCGGGCCATCCCGGAGGACCAACGGTCCGATGTTGACACCGAACTGCGTGCAGCCATCGACGACGCCATCGACGGCAGGATCGAGCAGGGACAAAATCTCGAGGATGCCCAGGTCGAGGTCCTGAACGAACTCGGCGACCCCGACCGTCTCGCCGCTGAGTACTCGGGTAAACCGCTGTGGGTCATCGGACCCCGGTACTACCTCGCATGGCTACGGATGACCAAGAGACTCCTCACGATCATTCCGCCGCTTGTCGGCGTCATCGTCTGGGTGGTCCGCTACGCCACAGAAACCGGTCTTCTCGATGCATTCTGGAGTGGGGTCTGGGCGGCGTGGATCGCGGCCGTCAACGTCGTCTTCTGGACCGCTATCGGGTTCGTGATCACAGAGCGGGTCGAGTACTCGAGTAAGACCGAGGTGATACCGCTTGGCACGTGGAAGGTCGACTACCTGCCCAGAGTTCCAGACCGTCAGATAGGCGTCGTGGAGACAATCGGTGCGGTGGTGATCCAACTGCTCGTCATCAGCGTGCTCGTCGTGCTCTTGTCCGCAGGTGAAATCTCGATTCTCAACCCCGATTTGTGGGACCTCGCAATACCTGCGGCCCTGGTGTTGATGGTCGTGTCGCTGGTGTTCAGTCTGATCAAGTTCTGGGTAGGGAGATGGACCATGTGGTTGGCGATCCTCAATGGCCTCCTCAATGCGGCCTTTACCGCCCTGTGGTACTGGATCCTGATCACCGTCACGGTTCTCAACCCGGAAACAACACCCACCGAATGGAACACAGAGGACTGGTTGACTGTGACCAGTGTCATCACCGTGGCGGTCATCGCAGCGGTCTGCACCTGGGACACCATCGAGGGGTTCCAGAAGGCCCGCAAAGGACTCGCACCTCCGGCCGCGGACGGCCTGATCCTCTGACGTCTCCCCTGCTCGGGCTATCGAATGTCGTTGAGAATCGACAGAATCCGAGCCGTCCTCGTTTCGGGGCGTCTCGCTGAGTAGACCGATCAAAGGTGTTGCTTCTTCGCTGACGGACTGAGGTTGTGGAATTTGGCCGTGAGCCCTCGCTCCTGAGCGCCTCAGCCAGGTCTTTGGGGATGACCAACGCCTCGACCGGGTCGTAGGCGGTCCACGACCGTCGGACTTGGCGGTATCGATTGCCGCTTGCCCCTGGTCGGTCGTCAAACCAGCGGTCCCCAACCTTGCTATCCGTTCCTTGGTCGGAGCCGACCAGATGCCACCCTTGCGTCTCGGGGAGAACCACTGGATGAACCGGTCGTCATCGACTCCCTTGACGACACTGCTGTGAACCGGCAGTTCCGACACGGCTCACTGCTTCCATTCGATTTCGGAGAGGTGAACCGCCTCGTCGAATCCCTTCGGAGTGAACTCGCCGCGGTCCGTGAACCTGAAACCCTTGCCTGAGAGGAGTCCGCGTACGGTGTGCGGGACCAAGATCTCACCCGCTCCTGCTTGGGCGGCGATGCGGGAGGCGAGGATGACCGTCGCTCCGAACAGGTCGCCATCCTCCTCGATGGGTTCACCGGCGTTGAGTCCCGCCCTCACGCCGAGACCGTCCGAAAGCAGCGCGAAGCGCTCCCCCGAAGACGCATGGACGCTGAAGTCGGCGAAGGCGTGCTGGAGGCCGATGGCGCATTCAACGGCGGATGTCACGGATGAGAACGATGCCATGAAACCGTCACCCATGGTCTTGACTTCGGTACCTCCGTGCTCACGGAGCACTTCCCGGGTGATGCGCTCGTGCTCGCGGAGAACATCACGGCCCTTGTCGTCGCCGAGCTGTTGCATCATCTCTGTGTGTCCGACGATGTCGGTGAACAGCACCGTTACCAGGCTGCCCGCAGGGCGCCGCTCCGGAACCGCTGGTCGCTGGTCCAAGGCTCCGTCGTCAAGGAAGTTCACGATTGCGGCCGCGGACTGCGGCACGTCGTCGCCAAGAAACAGATGGCCCTTGCCTGGCAGGGCGACGAGCCGCGCATTGGGGATACGTGCCGCCATCTCCTGTGCTCCGGAGAACGGGAAGAGGGAGTCCTCGATGCGGTGCAGCACGAGGGTCGGAGCCTGAACCTCGGTGAGGATGTCCGTCACGTCGGAGGTGTCATACAGCCCTTCCAGGAAGCGAGCCGCTGTAGGCCCGTTGACGTTGCGCTGCATCTCCGAGGTGACAGGAACCCCGTAGTCAGGGGCGTCCTCCCGCGTGTCCATATCGGCGAAGAGACGTGCAGCCAGATCCCAGTCCGTCCGTATGAGTCCGAGCAAGCTCGCGAGGTTGTCCCGCGGCATGAGGTCGCTTGCCCGCACGGTTCCGCGCGTCAGAACGAGGTGATCGACTCGTTCGGGATGACGAACGGCGAAATCAATGGCGCTCGGCACGCTCATGCCCCCGCCCCAGAGCGCGAACTGGCCGACACCAGCGGCGTCGACAACGCACTCAAGGTCGGTAACGAACAGATCGTGTGTTATCGCCTCAGGATCGCGTGCCGAAAGTCCGACGCCGCGCAGGTCAAACCGGATCAACCGGCGATTCATCCGCACGGGTGCCCAGGCATCGCGGGACCAGGGATTCTCGTTGCCGAACGAGTTCCAGAAGCCATTGCACTCGACCAACGTCGGGCCGGTGCCCTGGACCGAGTATGCAATGTGAGTGCCGTCGACAGCCGTTGCGAACTGAATGGAAGCAGCTATTGGGAGACTCCTGTTGACGTCCAGTCGTACGGAACGGGCCTACCGGCAACAGCGTAACCGGTTGGTTCCGCGCCCGGTCCCCCGCCTGATGTCACTGCACCAGGTTGGCGGGTCCTGCTGTGTCCTCAAGGGCGCGGATCAGTGACCGTGCGTCGTCCGGACCGGTGTGTCGTCGTCCGTTGATGAACAGGGTCGGCACGACCGCGATCCCCACCAAACCGGTAGCGGATCCGACAAGGTCATTGGTGCTCGAACCACCGTCGTGCGAGGTCGACTCTGTCATCCGTAGTTGCCTACGGCTCCCTATGGTCTGCGTGAGCCCAATGCGTTCGGCCAA
>CAZDIQ010000022.1:7419-15398 GCA_964505525.1 uncultured Acidimicrobiaceae bacterium
CCAATGCGTTCGGCCAAGGCGTTTGGTCAAGGGATTGGCCAAGGGATTGGCCGAGGGATTGGATTGTGTCATGGTTGGACCCGACGTTCTCGAGTGGCTACTCGATTCTGATCCATCAATTCGGTGGCAGGTGCTGGCCGACCTCACCGATGCATCCCAGCAGACCGTCGACGCTGAGCGAGCCAAGGTTGCGACCGAAGGTTGGGGTGCGCAACTGCTCTCCGAGCAGGCTGCCAACGGCCAGTGGGGATGGTCAGAATACGAGCATCTGGTGACCGGGATGCCCGACGCCGAAGGGCGGATGGCCCTTCGTGAGCTGCACCGGATCCGAGCCGAGGACCTGCCCTCGTTCTTGCCCGTAGACCAGGAGACCGTGACACGCTGGGAGTCTGACCCTCTGGATCTCGATGCTGAACCGATTTATCGAGAGTTCTTCACCTGGATTCAGGACAACCTCGGCACCTACAACCCGAAGTGGACCTCAACCACCTACACCCTCCTACTTCTCGTCCACCTCGGGATCGAACCGGATGCAGCGCGGGATCATCTCGACCGAGTGGCGGATCAAGTCAGGTGGCCGGACGACACCGGTGGCGGGACGTTCTTCCAAGGCGAGGAAGAGCCGTGTGTCAACGGGATGGTTGTGGCAACTGGCGCCTACTTCGGATACGACGTCGGTGGAGTGGTTGGTCGGCTCCTCGATGAGAGGAAAGAGGAGGGCGGATGGAACTGTGAACCGTCGTCCCGTTCGTCATTCGATACGACCTTGTGCGTGCTCGAAGGGCTCCTCGCATACGAGCGCAGAAATGGGTCGAGCCCTCAAGTGTCAGAAGCAAGGGTGGGAGCAGAGGAATACCTGTTCGACAGGGGTCTGTTCCGCCGGAGATCCGATGGTGAGGTTGCCGATCAGGGATTCACAACCTTCACATTCCCTCCGCGATGGCACTACGACGTCCTCAGGGCACTTGAGTATTTCCGGCTCGTCGGACCACCTGATGAACGATGCGCCGAGGCGATCGAGTTGGTCGGAAGCAAGCAGGGAGCCGACGGCCGTTGGCTCCTTGAGGACACACCGAGGGGTTTCGTCTACTTCGACACCGACGAGGGTGACGGATTGCCGAGCAAGTGGAACACGCTCCGTGCCGCCCGAGTCCTCACATGGGCAGGACACTGAGCCGCCTGAACGAGGCTAAGCCCAGGTGATCTTCATCTCGGCTTCGATGCCCGGAAGTGGCAGGCTGGCCGCCTCGGCTGCCAGCCTTTGGCGGTCGGTGGATGAAAGGCGCTTCCACGGTTCGAGGGTCACGTTCTCGCGTGCGCGACGCCATGTCCCGACGATCTCACCATCGAGGAGGAGGGCACCGGGCCATACCCGCGAGGTCCAGAGGCGGGGTCTCAGCTCGGCGTTTGGCACCAGTAACTCGCGTTCCGCTCCCTGGAGCAGGTAGTAGACATCCCCGCTCGGGAGGAGACGGGCAGCGCCGGTGGTGTCGGAGTCGACGAGGAACTCATCCTCGTCACTGTTCAGGATCCATCCGTCTCCCACAGGCGTGGCAACGGGTACCAACTCGGAGGTCAGCGACTCGAACACAGAGCCAGCCCGTGTGCTCGTGATTCCCGCCCAGTCCGAGAAGGAGACAGGATTGCCAGGACCCAGGATGTGGAGGTACCTCCGCAGCAGTTCGCGAGCAGCCTCGTCCGGATCCATCTCGGGTGCAGGGATGGTCCAGATGGTCGGCTGGCGCGCACCATCCCAGTCGATCAGGACCCTTCCCGTCGGGGCGGCATACCGCAGAGCGTTGGGATGAACCCCCAACGCATGACCCACCTCGCCGAACGGAGCACGCGATCCACCTAGATGTGCCTCGATTCGTTCAGCGATGTCTTGGCCATACTCCCTTCGCTTCCCGCTCGGAGGCATCCGGCCAAGCGTGAACACAGCCACATCCCTGGCTGCCACCACATACGTGCTGTAGCGGGGACCCCACAGTTGCACCAGAGCCGGGTCGTCGAGCACGGACGGAGGCGTGCCCCCAATACGAGCATGGATCGAAAGCAGCGCTGCACGAGGCATACTGTCCTGGAGACCAGCCCAGGCGACGCGCTCGAGGGCAGCGCTTCCTTGTGGGATTCGCTGCTCAAGATTCCCGACCCGTCGCCGGTAGGCGAGGATCCTGGCTCTGTCAAGTGCGAGGCTGGCGGTCACGCCAAACACCGTAGCGGCCCGAAACGACGGAAAGATCGAACGTCAGGTGCCGCGCGGTCGGCTTGCTTCTAGCTCGATCGGGCGATGTCTTCAAGATACGCATTGATTGAAGGCACGGCGGTGAGAGCTCGTTTGAAGTACTCGTCCACCGCTTCCATGGCCTCAGAGCGGCACCGATCGACCTCGTCGCTGATCTCCGACGCACGAGCTTGGCGGGCGATTGCCTCCCTGAGCCGGAGCAGTCGAGCAACGATCTCGGCCTCGGTCCGCCCTTCGAAGGCGGCCACTGCCGACATGATGAGTTCGTCCACTTGGGCGACCATGGCTTCGGTCTCAAAGCTCTCGTGGATGTCGGCAGCTTCGTGGATCGTGCGTAGCAGCGACGACACCTGATAGAGGGCGGTCGCTGGCTCGTCGAAGAGTTCACGGACATAGGCGGCCTCGGCGTATCGGCCCGTAAGTCGGAAGATGTTGTACATCCGTCTGGCCGCCTTGCCATGGTTCGACTCTTTGACCGTGTACTTGTAGACCTCTTCGTTGAGCCGTTCCACATACTCGGCGACGGAGTCGGCTCCCATCTCGCTGACCAGTTTCGTGAAGAGTGGGATCGATTCGATGTCGAGGTAGACCTCCTGGAAGTACGGGTCCAGGAACCCGTCGAGAGGGGTCACCGACCCATCAGGGGCCTCCCAGGTGGCGTCGAGGACGTTGGATGCGTTGGAGACGCCTCCGTGTTCGGGATCGGCCACCACCCAGTCGAGCTTGCACCAACCAGGCTCCTCGGCAGCTTGGTCCCAGGTCAACACCGCAGGATTGCCAACGGAATCTTGGTAGTGGATGACCCCTGCCTCGACCTGTGCGGGTGTCCAGTCGATCGGACTTCCGGCCCGGAACCGGTCGCCGCCGACCTCGCCATCTACGTGCCAGGTGCCGAACTTGGCCTCGGCGAATCGATAGCCGGGACCGCTGAGGGTTGCCAGAGCCTTGTCCCGCATCACTTCGCCGAGGAGGGCACACGCCTCTTCACGGGTGTCGGCTCTGAGATGCACTCTCTCGAAGAAGTCGCAGTCGCCGGGGAACCGGTGCACCCTGCTCTGGGCAGCGGACCCCGACAGGGCAAGAGCGGTCAGGACTTCCGGAGGGCGGTCGTCGAATCCGACGATCCGGGCGACATGGCGGAACCGGGCGAGATCGACGGGATCATGGTCCGCCATTGTCACCCGGTGCCCGTACACGCCGCTGTTGACATCGACCACGAGAGATCCTCCCGCTGCCTCGGAGGACACCGATGCGATCCAGGCTTCGGCTTCCTCGATGTCGAGTTCGATCCCCAACTCGCCCGCGGCCTCGACCACGATGGCGACCGCGGCCTGATGGTCGGTCCTATCGGCGTCGTTCATCTCGGATCCCATCGTCCTTTCGAGCCGAAACGTACACAACAGTCAAGGACATGGATATCGGGGGCGACTGAACGAACCCTGAACACACCAACCGCTCAGATTTCAGCGGGTAGGTTGTGGCCCCGGACGACCCTATGCGAGATCGCTGAAGGTCAGTAGCAGTTCGGGTCCTCGTCGGCGGGGATCTCAAGGTCCCACTCGACGACCCGTTCCTCGTCGTCGGCAACGGTGACCGGACCACCGCGGGTCCTCCCGCTCTCAAACGTGAAAGAAACAGGTTCCGACGACCGGTTGTCGGTCCAGGTCCCGTCACCGTCCTGATCCCAAAGGCCCCCTTCGAGGACGAAGCCCTGACCGGAGAGGTCGACATGGACAGAGTCGCGCGATTCTCCCAAGGTCACGTCCAACTGAACCCGACTGTCATCGCCCAAGGAACCGTATGCGATGATCCCTGGGGTATCGAGGCCCCCGTCCTCGTCGCAACGCATTACGTGCGTGGCGACGATCCGTTCCCCGTCGATCGAGAACCACCCGAGGTCTCCCTGCGCCGGCGCCTGCGTCGAGTCGGGCTCGGTCGGCGCGGTTTCCTCGCTGGGCTGCGTCGTAGTATCTCCACCGGTTGGTTGAGTCTGGCCGGGACCGCTTGTAGTTGTGTCGGATCCACCCTGCGATCCGCCACACGCCGCCACCGCCAGTGCCAGAACGAGCACGGACAAGAGTTGCTTTGATTGGGTCATGTTCGGAGTGTGCCAAGGCGGAGTGAACGTTCGCTGAACGGTCTGACCGGATCCGCGGCGTTCAGGATTCGTTCAGAGCCATCCATCATCCTCATGGGGTACGACTCAACAGACTTGTCCATGCCGAGACGAACCTCCTGGATGATTGGGAAGACGATGAACAAAAAGCTGATCCTGATGCTCACACTGGCAGTGGTGATTGCGGCGTGTGGTGGGAACGGAGGGGTGTCCTCAACCACGGCGCAAGATCCGACCGGGACTCAGAGCTCGACGACGTCACCACCCGACGAGCCTGACAACCCCCCGGCGACCGGAGCGAGGGTTGGCTTGGCGACCGTCGTGCTCGACGGTCAGACGCTCCTGTTCGACTCGAGCGTCGGGACCAAGACGGATTGGAACTTTTCGATCGCGCCAGGTTGCGCTCCGGGCAACCTGGGATGGGTCGGAATATCGGCCGCAGGAGTCGACGCTGGCGGGAACCATCTTCCCCACGAAGCCTGGATCGACGTCACCCTGCCGACATCTGATGGCGACAGCAGCGAACTCAGTTTCCGGCTTCACACCGAGGATGGACTCTTCGTCATCGACCGGGACGACCCCGGTACCTGGGATCTCGACCACGACGCTTCTGGTGCTACAGCCAGCGGTGAGGTGAACCTTGTCGATGGCGACCTCAAGGAACCGGTGGGCAGCGCCACGTTTGAGACGAGCTGTCGATGACACCCGGACTCGAGATGCCCGGAGGCATTCAGGATTCGTTCAGAGCCATCCGCGATGTTGGACACATGAAACGAGCAGCAACCCTGTTCATCGCCAGCCTGCTGGTGACAGCGTGCGCGGGCAGCGGGGGCGAATTGACCACATCCACCGCACCGGCAGTCGATGGAGGTCAATCCACGACCTCCTCTCCCGCCGAAACCACGACGAGCGGAGAGGGCGCTAGCAGCCCCGACACGACGCTGGCAACCCCATCGGGGACCGACGAGGGGTCCATCGTTGTGGAGTTCCTGGGCACACGTCACGAGTTCAGCGTCGCCAAGGACATCGAAGTGGTGCCGGGAAGCTACTACCCGACCAGGTGCGAGGCGAATGCGTACAACGGTGGGTTCTGGGTGGTATCCACGGCTCTGGATGATGACGGTCAGATGGTGAGTGACTATCACGCTGACTTCATGCTGTTTCCTGATGGAACCTCCGATTTCGGTACGAATCCTCGGGTGACGCTCCCCGGGGACGGCAGCGGGAGCGTGTACTACGACCTCGACCGCGATGATCCGGGAACCTGGACCATCTCAGGTAACCGTGCCAGCGGGGAAATGAACCTGAACTACTTCGGACCCGAGGGAACCCAGGAACAGACCACGGCAACCTTCGAGTTCATCTGTCCCGGCTGATCCTGACGTAGACCTCACATGACGTGGTCCCGGCCCTCCACCGGGACCACGTCGGACTCGTACAGCGATCGTTCCCCGTATTCGCCGTTCCACGCTCCCTCTCGGAGCGCGTTCTCGCCTCGGCAGCCAAGGGTCCCGCGCGTCTACGCTTGGATCCGGAGGATCGGGGATTCGTGAGATTCGAGGCTTTGGGGCCGTTGGCGGTCACCTCAGATCAGGGTCCGGTGCAGCTCCGCCCGGCGCACCGTCGATTGTTGGCGTCCCTGCTGCTGTCCCACGACACACCGGTTTCGGCGGACACGCTCACCGACAGGATGTGGGGCGAGTCTGCCCCCGCAACAGCTCACAACACATTGCATGTTCATCTTTCTTCGTTGCGACGGCAGGTTCCCGGGCTGATCCAAGGCGTCGGTGACGGGTATGTGGCTGTTGTCGAGGGCCACGGGTTCGATGTTCGTGAGTTCTCCGGCTTGGCGGAAAAGGCGTCCATGAGGCTCGGGGAGGGTCGGTTCAGGGAGGCCGGGGATCTGGCCAAACGAGCGGCGAGGTTGTGGCGGAGCGACCCGTTCCCCGAGCTGCTCGATGTCGATGCTGCCCGGGGCGAACGTCAGCGACTGATCGAGCTCCTGACCGGCACCCAGGTCACTCTCGCAAAGGCCCTGACGCGCCAGGGGCGGGTATCGGAGTCGATCGCGGTCCTGAAACAGCTTGTCGTCGACCACCCGTTCAACGAGTTGTTCTGGGAGGAACTCATCCTCGCCTACTACTTGGCGGGTCGTCAGGGTGAAGCGTTGCGGGCATACCGTGAAGCGAGCCGCACGCTCGGCGAGGAGTTGGGTGTCGAGCCCGGTCCTCGGTTGCAGGAGCTTGAGAACAAGGTGCTGCTCCACGCACCCGAGTTGATGGACCAGCCCGTCGAGGATGTCGCAAACAACCTCCCAGCCTTGGATTCGAGCTTTGTCGGGCGGGAGCAGGACGTCGCGGAAATTCGTGCCTTGTTGGACAACAACCATCTGGTGACGATCACCGGTGCGCCCGGTATCGGAAAGACCCGACTGGCGATCGAAGCCGGACGGACTCTGTTGACCGATTTTCCCGGTGGTATCTGGCTGGTTCGATTGGTCGGTGCCAACAGCGCCGCTGATGTTTCGGCGACGGTGGCTGCCGTGGTCTCGACTACCCAAGGGATGGAGAGCCTCGCCAGCTTGTTCCAACATCTCTCTGCCCGTCCCGCACTCGTGATCCTCGACAATTGTGAACACGTCCTGGACGCTGCACGAGAGTTCGTCAGTGCTCCGCTCCATGGGGCAAGACTCCGGGTGCTGGCTACGAGCAGGACACGTCTGGGTGTTCCTGACGAAGTGGTGTGGCCGGTGCACCCTCTCGGGATTCCCGGGTCGACCGACGACATGTGGGACTCCCCCGCCCTGACCCTGTTCTCGGACCGCGTCGCAGCCTCAGACCCCAACGTTTCTCTCGTCACGGCCAATCCCGCCGACCTGATCGAGGTGTGTAGGAGGACCGGTGGGATCCCGCTCGCTCTCGAGTTGGCCGCCAGGTGGGTTCCGTCGTTGGACCTCGCGAGCGTGATGCGCCTCACCCTCAGCCCTTCTCCGGTCCACGTCGAATCCGACCCACCCCACCACGGCTCGGTGTCGGAGGCGATCATGTGGAGTGTCGCCCTGCTCGATGCCGCCGATCAACGAGCGTTCGACTCCGCGTCGATATTCGCCTCCACCTTCACCGAGGACGCTTTCAACAGCGTCTGCCTGCCCCGTGCAAGCGCCGAGACGGCGATCGCGACCACGTCCCGTCTCGTCGAGGCGTCACTGCTATCAGCCGAACGAGCTCTCAAAGGCACCGTCCGCTATCGGATGCTCGAACCGCTCAAAGAGGTCAGTTCCGCCCGACTCACGACAAGACAAACAAGGGCAATCCGAGACCGTCATGCGAAGTGGTTCGTCGCAGCAGCACAGGCCGTTGCGGCGTCCGTTTCCACCGAGGCCGAACCCGCGGCGTATGCAGAGGTGGATGTGACCATCGCTGACTTCCGTCAAGCCATGCGCTACCTCCTTGACAGCGGACGTGTCGACGAGGCATCAGAGATCGCCGCCGGCTTGCAGACCTATTGGATCGCCAGCCTCCTTGGTTGGGAGGGTCGCATCTGGTTGAGGGAGTGCCTTGAGCAGGACCTCGGGGAGCATCGACGCCTCGACGTACTGAGCGCGGCCGGTGAAGTGGC
>CAZDIQ010000022.1:15498-24533 GCA_964505525.1 uncultured Acidimicrobiaceae bacterium
CGGATTCTCGGCACGGCATTGGTCCAGGTCGGGATGGTCGAGGGACGTTGGGGTGACACAGCTGAAGCTGCCCGCGCCATCCTCCAAGCGGTCGACTTCATGTCGGGATATCGGGAGACAGACTTTGTGATCCACCTTCGCGGAGCCGTCCCTGCCCTCGCCACCCACGAGGAATGGTCGCTCATAGTCAGATTGGTCGACCACTTCGAGCGGATCAGCCACCGTCACGGATGGATTCTCCTTGATGCTTCAAGTCACATTCATCGGACTCGCGGCGAGGCCGCACTGGCTGCACAAGGAGAAGAAGTCGACCGTACTGAGGTCCCGACACCGACGATCGCCGCCGAGCTCTACGAGAAGCTCACCGCCATGAGGGACCAGACCCGACAACCCGTGTGAGCCGATCCGCATACAAGGTCGTCGCCCCATCGAGACCACCGGCGACTACACCGATGGACGTGCTTCAGGTCGGTGCGCGGGCATCTTGACATTTCAAGAAACATCATGATAGTTTGCCCTGATGAAGCAGAAGTTCTCCTCGCAACTCGATGCGAACCTCTTGGCTGATGTGCGGGACATCGCCGACGAAGAGGGACGCCAGTTTCAGTCGATACTCCACGATGCATTGTCAGAATGGCTGGATCGCAAGCGCGGCCTGACGCCCCGGCCCGAAGTGATGGCGCACCTCAAGGACTCGATGGCCCGCAACCGTGCGTTGTATCAACGCCTCGCCGAATAGGTGGAATCCCGATTCCTGACGGTCGTTGAGCTACTGGCGATACACGACCGTCTCATTGTCGCATTCGGTGGAAGCCCTGAGGTGAGGGACATGGGTGCTCTCGAAGCCGCCGTGTTCCGCCCCCAGACCGGCTACTACGACGACGCCATCGGAGAAGCTGCAGCCCTGATGGAGAGCATCATCCAGAACCACCCGTTCATGGACGGGAACAAGCGCGTTGGTTTCGCAGCCGCTGACCTCCACCTCCGGCTGAACGGCTGGAGGTTCATAGGCGACCCGTTGCTCACTGCGGACGAAATCGTCGACCGAATCAGCGACCACACCATCGACCGGGCTGGTCTCGACACGCTCCTTCGCAATGCATGCGAGAGACTCTGACGACCTGACGGTGCCCCAGTCCCTGGCGGCCCACAGACGACCTTGAGAGCGTTGGGACCGCCACCGGCGTTGCTCGGGAAGCACAGGCAAACACGACGCGGCTTTCTGTCAGATACACCCGGTAGGTTGGTGGTGCGGCGAAAAAGGAGAATCATGAAGGTATTCGTCGCCACACCATCATCGGACGATCGATCGGATTTTGCGTTCACCGTTCCCGGGGAGCTCGTCCACTTGCCACCGGCGAGCTGTGCCTGCCCTGACTGCGGCTGCGACCAAGCGATGGCAGGGTTCTCGAGTCACAAGAGCACCACAACCTTCGTCGTACGTGACCTCCCGCTAGAACTCGACACCTACGCGCATCTGCTCTTCGAAAGCCTCGCTGCGGGTGGCTGGGTGGATCACGCTTCAGGGCAGGATCTCCTGTGGACGAGAGAGTGGGCGACTGCGCACGCTGACTTGGCAGCCGGACTGCCTGAAGAGACTCCCCTCCAGTTGGACGGTGGCCACATCAAGGTTCGCTCTCCTCACTGAGGTTCCAACCGACCCTCGCTTCGTACCGGATGGCCTCAACCGCCGGTGGAGTAACCTGCATGGCGAGCGCACCCAACCACCGAAGGATTCGCAGATGACGGACACGTTTGTTCCGGCGGGGTTCAACACCCCGATCCCCGACAAGATCATGACGCCGGATCGGGTCGAGACCCGTATCGGCGCACTTGAGTTCAGCGACGGGTTCCCGACGGAGGACACCGCGCGGCTCCTCTACGACCATCTCGACTTCGTTCGCGCCGTGGAGGCGTTCCTCAGCTGCGTTCCTGCCGCGTCACTTGAGGCGATGCGAATCGGGATGACCGAGATCGGTATAGGTGCGTGCAACCAAGTAGGCATCTTCGATGAACTCCTCGACTCGACCGGGTTGTTCCTCACGGGCAATACCGACACGGTGTATGCCTCTGGGATCATCGATCTCGAGCGCGACGGGCCGACGGTCGTCGAGGTCCCGCCCGGATGCGGGCCCGGCACGGTCAACGACGCGTGGTTCAGATTCGTGATCGACATGGGTCGCCCGGGCCCCGATCGTGGCGAAGGCGGCAAGTACCTGATCGTGCCGGCTGGCTACACGAACCCGATCCCCGACGGCTACTTCGTCGCCGAATCGCCATCGAACATCAACTGGCTGATTCTGCGCGGGTTGCTCGTCGACGGCAAACCCGACAGCGCCCGCGACAACTTCCGCAGCGGGCTGCGCGTCTACCCGCTCGCTGATGTCGACGCTCCACCATCGACGGAGTTCATCCCGGTGTCGGGCAAGTTGTTCAACACCATCCACGCCAACAACGCAGCGTTCTACGACGAGCTTGCTGCAGTCATCGAGCGGGAACCACTCGGGGTGATCGACCCCGAGACCCGCGGTCTGCTCGCCTCGATCGGCATCAAGAAGGGCACGCCGTTCGCGCCTGACGATCGCATGCAGGCAATTCTCACCGATGCTGCCGCCGTGGCCAACGGAACCGCCAGGGCACTCGCGTTCAAAACCCGCGATCCCAGCGCCAAGCTGTTCGCCGACCGGGCCTGGAAGACCGGCTTCGCCGGCGGCGACTACCGCTGGCTGATCGACGACGGACTCGGCGGCCGCGACCTCGACGCCCGAACACTGTTCTTCTACATCGCCACCGTGAACACACCGGCCATGGCGCTTGAGATGCCCGGCGTGGGATCCCAATACGCGTTCGCAGACCACGACAGCAACGGCAACCACCTGGACGGCTCCACGACCTATCGGCTGACACTGCCACGCGATATCCCCGCCAAGGACTTCTGGTCGGTCGTTGTCTACGACCCGCAGACGCGATCCGAACTCCAGACCGGTCAACCCTTTCCCAGCCGAAACAGTCAACGCGACCCGATGACCTACAACGACGACGGGTCCATCACCCTCACGTTCGGTCCCGACCAGCCGGACGACGGTTCAGACAATTGGATCCAAACCGTGTCAGGGAAGAACTGGTTCCCGCTCCTGCGCCTATACGGACCACTCGAAACCTGGTTCGACCGCACCTGGGTCCCGGGCGACTTCGAACCGACCTCCTGACATCTGACGCCGAGCAGCGTTCGGCACAAGCGTCAACGTCGCGATGAGGGCGCGCCGTTGCTCGGTGGTGCTTGCTGATGGGTATGACCATCGGGGTCCGGCTGAGCGGATCGAGTATGACGTCGCAATGGAGGTCGAAGACCTCCTCGACGATGCTGGTTGTGACAAATGGGAGGCGAACGGAGCGGCAATCCCCACCAAGGCGCTCGGTGAGCACCGACGAACGCGTGCCCTCCATCCGAGCGTGGATCGAAACCAGCGCCCGTCTGCCCTCAGTCGTCGACAAGGATGTAGCGCGGCCCGGTCCCCGATGACGTGGCGATGTCGTTCGGGTTCAGGAGACCGCAACTGCTCATCGAGAGGCATCCGCAGCCGATGCACGAGTCGAGTCCGTCGCGCAGCAACTGCAGCGCCTCGATCCTGGCATCGAGCCCGCTTCGCCATGACGTCGCCATCCGTTCCCAGTCCTTCTGATGGGCAACCTGGGGAAGCTGTTCAAGCGCGTGGCCGATCTCTTCCAGAGACAGACCTACCCGTTGCGCGGCCCTGATGATGGATACCTGTCGCACCGTGGCTCTTGGATACCGCCGCTGATTGCCCTCGGTGCGGTTCGAACTGATGAGCCCTTTCTCTTCGTAGAAGCGCAGCGCTGACGTCGCCACGCCGGTTCGTTTGGCCAGTTCGCCGATGGTGAGTTCGAGAGGTAGGGACATTTGGTAGAAATCCTTGAAAAGGTCTTGACTTCAAGATTACTTGAAGTTGTAGGTTGAGCACATGAACGACTCAACCATTGCTCCGAATCACGATGTGTGGGTGGACGAGCTGGCGACGAGCTGGCGGAATCTGGATCCCACTGCCATCGCCGCGCTGTTCACCACAGCCGCCAGCTATCACCGTCATCCTTTCCGTGATCCACTTGTGGGAAGGGACGAGATCGCCGAGGCCTGGACCGAACAACTCGCATCAGGAATCTTCCGAGAGGTCCGGTTCGGCACTCCAGTCATCGATGGAGATCGGGGTGCTGTCGAATGGTGGTCGATGAGCGGCGAGTCCGGTGTCGACGTCACCCAAACGGGTGTGCTCTTCCTCACCTTCACCGACGGACTGTGCTCGTCGCTGCGCGAGGTTTGGATGGACGAGCCCGCGGACAGGGTTCCCTACCGGGGATGGGGAACATGAGCACTGCAATCGTCACAGGGGCATCACGAGGACTGGGACTCGCCCTCACAGAACAGCTCGTCGATGAGGGATGGACCGTGGTCATCGATGCCCGCGGGGAGGACGACCTGCTCGAGGTCGCGTCGAGGCTCGGGTCGGCCGTGGTTGCGGTGGCTGGCGATGTCACCGATGAGGATCATCGTCGACGGGTCATCGAAGTTGCGCAGGAAAATGGACCGCTCGACCTCCTGGTCAACAATGCTTCGATCCTGGGGCCAAGCCCTCAGCCAAGTCTCCTCGACTACGGCCTCAAGGATCTACGGGCCGTCTACGAAGCGAACGTCGTAGCTCCCCTCGCCCTTGCCCAGCAGGCACTTCCCCTCCTCAAGGCGACCAGCGGCATGCTCATCAGCATCACCTCCGACGCAGCAGTCGAGCCATACGAGGGGTGGGGCGGGTACGGCTCGTCCAAAGCGGCGTTGGAACAGCTGAGCAACATCCTCGCCGCAGAGCATCCCGACCTCGCCGTCTACTGGGTCGATCCGGGTGACATGAACACCCGAATGCACCAGGAGGCGTTCCCCGGTGAGGACATATCCGACAGGCCGTCACCGTCGGCAAGCGTCCCTGGTCTCATGGACCTCATCAGGCGACGACCGCCATCGGGACGGTATCAGGCGAGGGAGGTGGCGTCGTGATCGGTGTCGGGCAGACCTCCCCGATGGACTTCGAAGTTCCCGACCACGCGGACGCGACGTCTCCACCTGAGCGTCGTGGGTTGCGTCGAGACGGGGTCAAACTCCTGGCCGCCAATGCCAATAGCGGAGAGATCGAGCATCTCCGTTTCTCGCGCATAGGTGAGATGCTGCGCCCCGGCGATCTGTTGGTCGTGAACTCCTCCGCCACCGTGGCCGCTTCCGTCGAAGGCACCAGTCCATATGCCGGTTCGATGCGGATCCACTTCTCCTCTCCACTCACCGAACAGCTGTGGACGGTCGAGCCCCGACACCTTGACGGCGTGGGAACCCGACCCTGGCGGGACTTTCCGGGGGGAAGGGTGGATCTGCCGGGAGGCGCTGCGCTGAACCTCCTGACTCCGGACATGCGTTCACCTCGACTGTGGATCGCCGAACTGGTGGGTATCAACAACCTGAGTTCGTATCTGGATCGGGTGGGAAGCCCCATTCGATACGCCCACACCGCTGGGGAATGGCCACTCGCCGACTATCAGACCGTGTTCGCCGACGAACCGGGCTCTGCAGAGATGCCAAGCGCCGCCCGCCCTTTCACGAACGAGCTGGTCGTCTCCCTGATAGCGCGAGGCATCGGCATCGTTCCGATCGTCCTCCACAGCGGGGTGTCCTCCTTCGAAATGGGCGAAAGGCCCGACACGGAGCGGTACCGCGTCAGCGAAACCACAGCATCGGCCATCAACCGCACCCGCCAGGAAGGAGGTCGGATCATCGCGGTTGGCACGACGTCGGTTCGTGCCGTCGAGACGGTCACCGACCGCAGCGGCGTCGTCCATCCGGGCGCCGGCGTCACCGATCTGGTGATCACGCCGCAGCGAGGGGTGCGAGCGGTGGACGGGATCATTTCGGGTTGGCACAAGCCGGGCGCCTCCCACATCGACCTGATCACAGCCATCGGAGGCGAAGTCATCGTGCACCGCGCGTACCGGGCTGCGCTCGCCGAACAGTATCTCTGGCACGAATTCGGAGACTCGCTCCTCCTCGTTCGGGACTGAAGGCTCCATCCAGCCGGGTCACTCGCTCACCCAACGTCCACCAAACCCTGGCTTGATCCCGATGACATCTGTCACACCGAACTCGTGACCCAGGGCACTACCGGCGACACCGACCGTTCCGCATACTCGTATCAAACGAACCTACTCAAGAAAGGACAACCATGACACTTGACATGCGCACCCATGCTCTCGCAATGGTGCTACTCGAAGACATGCGCCGGGAGGCGGAACATTCCCGCCGCACTGCCGAGAGTCGTCGGCGACCAAAGGGATCAGCGCCGAAACGAAAACGCGGTCCTGGAGGCCGTTGACGACTCAACGATCAGGCATGAAAAGTGAGAGGTTCTCGGCTCGCCGGGAACCTCTCTCTCTTTCAGAGCAGGTCTACCTCGGGTCGATGCAAGAGCAGCGAAGGTGAATTCGGGAGGCTCTGACGAACTGAGCTCAACCTTGTGGTTGAGGCGGAGTTGCGGCGCGGTGATGCTTGCTGATGGGTATGACCATCGGGGTCCGGCTGTGCGGATCGAGTATGACGTCGCAGTGGAGGTCGAAGACCTCTTCGACGACGCTGGTCGTGACGACGTCGGCGGGCTGACCCTGCATGACGATCTTCCCGTCCTTCATGGCAATGAGGTGGTCGGCATAGCGTGCCGCCAGATTCAGCTCGTGCAGGACCACAACGATCGTCGTTCCCCGGCTGTCCCTCAGATCCGCAAGGAGGTCAAGGATCTCGATCTGATAGTTGACGTCGAGGAACGTGATGGGCTCGTCGAGGAGAAGGACATCGGTCTGTTGTGCGAGGGCCATGGCAATCCAGACGCGCTGTCGCTGACCTCCCGACAGACCCATGACCGGCCTTCCGATCAGATCGGCGGTTCCTGTGCTGGTCAGTGCTTCGTCGACCGCAACGTCGTCCGCCGCAGTCCATCGGCGGAACCAACCCTGGTGTGGGTACCGGCCCCTGCCGACGAGTTCGCCGACCGTGATGGCGTCGGGAGCAATAGGAGATTGGGGCAGCATCCCGATCGTCCTCGCCACCTCGATCGTACGAAGATCACCGAGCGGCACACCGTCGAGAAGGACTTCGCCGCTGGCCGGGGTGAGCAGTCTCGCCAGACCTCGCAGGAGGGTGGACTTGCCACAGGCGTTGGCTCCGATGATCGCTGTGATCTGACCGGGTGAGATCTCGACGGTCAGGTCCTCGACGACCAAACCCTGGCCATATCCGAGGCTGAGACCGCGGGTCTCCAATCGGTGGGCCGTGGTCATTCGCCCATCCCCTCTCGGTTCGCCCTGATCAGCAGCCAGACGATGTACGGAGCGCCGACGAAGCCGGTCACGATGCCGGTCGAGATGGGCCACGAAAGGGCGTACTGGGCCACAAGATCGGCGACCTGGGTGATAATCGCCCCCATCAGTGCTGCAGCGGTCACACTGGCACCTGTCGAACCCAGCAGGAACCCTGCGAGCGGGCCGGCCAGGAGAGCAACGAATGCGATCGGACCTGCGACGGCGGTAGCCACACCCACCAGCACCACGGCACAGGCAATGACAACCAGACGATCGAGTTCGACCCTCGAACCGAGTCCGCGGGCAGCGTCCTGACCCAACTCGAGTGCCGAGAGACGTCTGACGATGAACGGACCCAGAGCCGCCATCACGATGCATACCGCGGCAAGCGTGACGATCCCCGTTCGCGACGCCATGCCGACCGATCCGATGAGCCAGTGTGTTGCCGCGCGGGCAGATGCGAAGTCGGCCCTTGCGATGAGGTAGGAGGTCACCGATGTGGCGAAGGCAGACACACCGATGCCGACCAGGATGAAACGGTACCCGGTGATGCCCCCGCGCCACGCAAATGCATAGACCGCCACGGCGGACAATGCGGCTCCCACAGTTGCTCCGACGGTTATGGAGGTTGCTGTGGCGGTACCCAGAATCAACACTGCTGCTGCGGCGGTCCCGGCGCCGGATGCGATTCCGAGGAAGTCGGGTGAGGCGAGTTGGTTCCCGAGGACACGTTGGAACATGGTTCCCGACGCTCCCAGGGCGAGGCCGATCACCACCGCGGCGGTCGATCGCGGCAGACGCAGTTCGCGCACCACGAAGTTCGACGACTTGCTGCCCCTTCCCAACAGTCCTTCGACGACCTCCCCCGGAGAAAGCAACGAACTCCCGAGCATCATCGACAGAATGAACAAGGCGACGACCGTGCCACCGAGGATGACGACCACTCCCGCCACGCGGCGCCGAACCGATCTGCGGTGGAGACCGGAGACTGGTTGGGAGGTGAGGATCCCCGACATGCTCATAGTTCTGCCACACGTCGATAGCGGACCATGGCGATGAAGACTGGGGCGCCGATCATCCCCACCACGACCCCAACCGGTACCTCCCCCGACGGGAGGGCGATCCGGCCGAGGATGTCGCAGGCAAGCAGCAGGATCGGACCGAGGACCAACGAGTAGGCGAGGATCCAGCGGTAGTCAGGACCGGTGATGATGCGTGCAAGGTGCGGAATCATCAACCCGACGAACACGATCGGACCGCACGCTGCCGTTGCGGCACCACACAGGACGGTCACGATGGCGAACACGAGCGCCCGGGTCCGAGCGACTTTCACACCGAACGAACTCGCAAGGTCGTCGCCAAGCGAAAGCATGTTGAGAGCCCGCCCGGTGAACAGGGCCGCCACGGTGCCTACAAGGAAGTACGGGGCCAGTTGGATGAGCACCGGAAATGTGCGACCACCGAGACTGCCGACCTGCCACATGCGCAGCTGGTTCAGCGCATCGGGATCGCTCAGCACAATGGCGGACGTGACCGATGAGCACAGCGCTGTGACCGCCGCACCCGCCAGCGCCAGCTTCACCGGGGTCGCTCCCTCGCGACCGACCGATGCCACCCCGTAGACGAACACG
>CAZDIQ010000023.1:0-6142 GCA_964505525.1 uncultured Acidimicrobiaceae bacterium
CGAAAGCTGCTTGACAAATCGTGCGGATGCGATTATCTAATACCTGAATCACCTCTCAGTTTGAGAGTAGAGGAGGAGCAACCCACCATGAATCGCAAGACGATAGGTCTGGTACTGGCATTCAGCCTGGTCCTCGCCGCCTGTAGCTCGGGTACGGGCGGGGACACAACCACAACCACCCAATCCGGAGAAACCACGACGACGGCCCAACAGGAAACGACGACGACGGCCCAGGACACGACGACCACAGAACCCCTCGGTGACCCGATCCGCATCGGAGTCATCACCACGACATCGGGTGCCCTGCAGACCTACGGTCAGCAGTACCTCGAAGGTCTCGAAGCCGGTCTTGCCTACGCCACGGACGGAACGAACGTGGTCAACAATCGGCCGATCGAGTTCGTCGTCCGTGACGACGGGTTGGATCCTGATGCCGCAGTCACACACGCCACCGAACTGGTCGGCGATGGGATCAGCATCATCGTCGGAACCGTCGGGTCCGGCGTGGCACTGCGCCTCGCAGCCTTTGCCGAAGAGAACGACATCCTCTACATCTCTGGTCCGGCTGCGACCGACGCCGTGACAGGGATCAACAAGAACACCTTCCGCTCCGGCCGTCAGAGCTGGCAGGACGTGGCCACCGCCGCATCCCTGCTCGGCGGTGAGAGTGGATCGGTCCTTGTGTTCGCCCAGGACACCGCATTCGGACAGGGCAACGTGGCAGCGGTCACTGCAGTGCTCAGTGACTTCACCGTCACCTCGCTCCTTGTCCCCGAGTCGGAGACCGAGTTCACCGGATACGCCAATCAGATCAACCAGGCAAGTCCAGACCTGGTGTTTGTCGCGTGGGCGGGAGCGACCTCCGGTGCCATGTGGTCCGCCCTCAACCAGCAGGGTGTGTTCGACAACACCGAGGTGGCAACAGGTCTCGGAGACTCGGTCACGTGGCCGTTCTACGGTGATGATCCCTCGGGGATCAATTTCCTCAACCACTACTTCCCGGGCGCCCCGGACAACGCAGTCAACGACTTCCTGGTCGACAACGTCGCTGTCCCCGACCTGTTCACACCGGACGGGTTCGTGGCGGCACAGATGATCGTGCAGGCCCTCAGCGAAACCGGACCAGACGATGTCGACGGGCTGATCGCAGCACTCGAAGGATGGACGTTCGACGCCCCCAAGGGTTCTCAGACGATTCGTGTCAGCGACCATGCCATGATTCAGCCGATGTTCGTTGTCCGTCTCAACGCGGCAAATGGTGGGTTTGAAGCCGAGCTTCTTGCCACACTGGATGGCGACGTCACCGCACCACCTGAGCAGTAGGACAACCGATGACCGATCCGACCCCCCGCACCGACGGGGCAGCCAACGCTGCCCTCGCCGTACACAACCTCGGTTGGGGTGTGGGGGGTCTGGTCATCGTCGAGGACGTCACCCTGGACGTCGCCCCGGGCGAGTTCGTTTCCGTGATAGGACCGAACGGCGCGGGCAAGACCAGCCTGATCAATCTGATCTCCGGCGTCTACAAACCGACGACAGGCACGGTCGAGCTCCTCGGTGAGGATGTCACCGGTCTCCGATCGGCCCACCGGACCCGCAAGGGTCTTGGCCGCACCTTCCAGACGTCGAGTCTCTTTCCCGGTCTGACCGTCGGTGAGAACATCCGTCTCTCTGCCCGGTCTTCACTCGGTGGCAGTCTCCGACTGTTCACAACGCCCAAGTCGGGCGATGAGGCCGATGCCAGGGTCGAGGCAGCCCTGGACGAGGTCGGCCTGACCGCCAGACGCGGCGATCGGGCGGCGGATCTCTCGCACGGGGACAAGCGGAAACTGGAACTGGCGGTTGTCCTCGCGGGCGACCCGCAGGTACTCCTGCTCGACGAACCCACAGCCGGTGTCTCCCTCGAGGAGACCCGGCCCCTTGTGGAACTGATCCAGCGTGTCCATGCGTCCGGGAAGACCGTGATCATGGTCGAACACCGCATGGAGTTCGTGGTCGATGTCTCCGAC
Source organism: uncultured Acidimicrobiaceae bacterium (assembly GCA_964505525.1). Lineage (GTDB taxonomy): Bacteria > Actinomycetota > Acidimicrobiia > Spongiisociales > UBA5794 > UBA5794. Next base: position 2,010 of record CAZDIQ010000023.1, read on the forward strand.
CGGGTCGCGGTGATGCACGAGGGTCGACTCCTCACCGCGGGAACACCGGACGAGGTCATGGCCGATGCGACCGTGCGCTCGGCGTACCTGGGAGGCCGTACGTGAGGAGAACGACTCGGTGAGCACGCTCGAGATCTCGGACCTTCATGTCTGGCGTGGTGAGGCGCACATTCTCCATGGAGTCGACTTCACCGTCGCCGAACGGGGTGTTACGGCACTCCTCGGCCGCAACGGGGTGGGCAAGACCACGACGCTGCTCTCCATCATGGGCATGCTTCCCGCCACCGGTTCGATCAGGTTCGCTGACCACGAGTTGCTCGGCACCCCGACCCATCAGATCGCGAATTTCGGCATCGGCTATGTCCCCGAGAACCGGGAAGTCTTCTCCACGCTCACCGTTGCCGAGAACTTCAGACTCGCCGAGAAGCGCAATGAAACGCCCCGGTACGACCTCGTGTTCGAACTCTTCCCCGCGCTCAAGGACCGGCTCCAACAGGTCGCCGGAACCTTGTCCGGAGGGCAGCAGCAGATGCTCGCCCTTGGTCGTGCTCTTCTCAACGACAACAAGCTTCTCATCATCGACGAGCCGACCCAGGGTCTGGCCCCGATCATCATCGAAGGTGTGGTTGAGGCGCTGATCAAGGCGACCTCCGACACCACCGTGCTCCTTGTCGAGCAGAACCTGTGGGTTGCCTCCGAGTTGGCCAAAGATGCCATCGTCCTCGACCACGGCAAGGTTGTCTATGCCGGAGCGATGGAGCCGCTGGCCAATGACCCCGCACTCGCCGGTCGCTACCTGGGTGTGGAGGTGCGATGAGCAGTTTCGTCCTCTACACGATCACCGGGTTGGGCCTCGCCGGTCTCTACTTCCTCCTCGCCTCGGGGCTGTCCCTGATCTTCGGCCTGATGAGTGTCCTCAATCTGGCTCACGGTGCCTTCTTCGCCGCCGGTGGCTTCGCCTCCTGGTATGTGATGAGCTACGCCACCGCCGTACCAGCCGGCCTCCGATTCGTCCTGGCGATGATCGCAGCCGGACTCGTGGGTGCCCTCGCCGGTGGCGCCATCGAGAGGGGGCTGGTTCGCCGTCTGTACGGCAGGCATGTCGAGCAGATCCTTCTCACGATCGGTCTTGGCATGGCCGCCGTAGCCCTCATGGGAGCCTGGTTCGGATATGAACCCCGACTGATGCCCCAGCCCGAATGGTTCCGGGGAACCACCCACATGCTCGGTGCAGCCATCCCCAACAACCGTCTGCTCCTCATCGGAGTGGCGACCCTGATGCTGATCTCGCTTCTGGTGTTCCTCAATCGGACCCGACACGGGCTGATCATCCGGGCAGGCGTCGAGAACCCGATGATGGTCAGAGCCCTCGGTATCGACGTTTCGAAGAGCTTCACCCTGGTCTTCGCGATCGGTGGGCTGCTCGCCGGGATCGGTGGATCGCTCGGCGCGGTCTACTTCAACGGGATCAACCCGAACCTCGGGACCAGTCAACTCATCTTTGCGTTCATCGTGGTGGTCATAGGCGGTCTCGGTTCGATCCCCGGGACGGCAGTGGCCTCCGTGTTGGTCGCCCTGACGCAGGTCTACGCGAACAACTACATACAGACAGGGCTCGGGTCGATCTCGGTGGTCGTTCTGCTCGCCGTGGTCCTGCTCGTCAGACCCCAGGGTCTGCTCGGAAAGGCACCGCAATGAGACGGGTGTGGCCGATCTTCCTGGCTGCTGGTGTTCTCGCCGTGCTTCCGTTGCTTTCCTTCGGTATACCTGTCCTGTTTGCCGGCCCGTTGAGCAGCCCGGGAACACTCCAGACGCTCGCCGTCGCGCTCGTATTCGCCGGACTGGCCATGTCCTACGACATCCTCTTCGGGTACACAGGCCAACTCAGTTTCGGTCATGCCCTCCCGTTCGCACTCGGTGTCTACATCACCAATCTGCTGATGATCCACCTCGAGATGCCGTTCTTCCTCGCGTTGCCAGTCTCGGTCGTCGGCATCGGGTTGTTCATGACCTTGCTCGGCTCGGTGGCCCTGCGCGCCGTCGGTGTCGCCTTCGCGATGGTCACCCTCGCTTTCGCTGAGGCTTTCCACCTGCTCGTAGCCTTCGACCCGTTCCGGATCTTCGGACGTGAGGAGGGTCTTGCCCTGGAGTCCTCCCAGCTGCCCGACTTCCTCAGGGGCGTGGTCAACACACGCAACGTCTACTGGTTGGCCCTGGGAACCACGCTGGTCATCTTCCTCATCGCACGGCAGGTCGTCCGATCCCGAGCCGGTTACGTCTTCCAGGCGATCCGCGAAAACGAGCCGAGGGTGGAGATGATCGGCTTGGTCCCGTTCGGGTTCAAGCTCGCCTCCTTCGTCACATCCACCACACTGGCCGCCCTGGCCGGGGGTATCTACCTCATCGTGGTCAGGGGTGCCGGGATCGGTGTGACGACGGCAACGTTCACCATTTCGATCGTGCTCATGGTGGTCCTCGGTGGGGTCGGAAAGCTGTGGGGTGCGGCGCTCGGTGGATTCGTCTACGGGATCCTCACCCTCCGACTATCGGCCGTGTCGGGTTCCGACTTCGTGTCCGGTCTGCCTGATTGGATCGGCAAACCGCTTGGGGAGCCGCTGTTCGTCCTTGGTGTCCTGTTCGTCCTGCTCATGCTCTATGCACCGGGTGGTCTGTCATCGATCAGGTTGAGAACACGATGATTGCCCACAATGGTGATGTCCGGTTGGCGTGGGAGGAGCACGGCTCCGGTCATCCGGTGTTGCTCATCCAGGGTTTGGGATACGGTCGATGGGGCTGGGAGCCACTGGTTCCCGCACTCGCCGAACACTTCCGGGTCATCACCTTCGACAATCGTGGTATCGGCGACTCGACGATTGCACCAGGTCCATACACGGCAGCCGGAATGGCGAGCGACGCCCTTGCCGTCCTTGACGCCGCGGGAGTGGGGAGCGCCCATGTGGTCGGAACGTCGTTGGGGGGGATGATCGCCCAGGAGGTGGCCATCGACCACAGCGAGCGGGTGGATCGTCTGGTCCTGATCTGCACCACACCTGGCCTGCCAGAGGCGTACCCGATTCCGCCGGCGACGGTCGACCTGATCACCGAGTCCTTCGGACTCGACCCGGACGTCGCGCTCCGCAAGTTCGTCGTCAACGCCCTCGGACCGGAACCTGAGGCAGCCTTGATCGAAACCCTCTTCCAAAAGAGGACCGCGAACCCTCCCGATCCCGCCGGTTGGGCGTCCCAGGCAGCAGTGGGGGCCGGATACACAGGTGAGGGGAGGGCGAACCGGATTGCCGCCCCGACCCTGCTCATCGCGGGAACCGAGGACCGTGTCATCGACCATCGCAACTCCGAGTTGCTCGCAGGGATGATTCCCGATTCCGAGTTGTTGCTTGTGCCGGGCGGGGGTCATCTGATCCATTGGGAACAGCCGGACTTGCTCGGCGATGCGATCGTGGAGTTTCTGCGATGAGTGACCTGACCGTCGGCCGTTGGATACGTGACCGCGCACGGGTGACACCCGATCGCGTTGCCGTCGATCATGACGGTCGGAAGGTCACGTACAGGGAGATCGACGACCGTTCCGACGGGTTGGCTGGCGAGTTCCTCGGAAGTGGACTCGAACCGGGTGACAGGGTGGCGGTCCTCGCCGACAACTGTCCCGAATATGTCGACCTCTTCTTCGCATGTGCCAAGGCCGGTCTGATGATGACGCCGATCAACTGGCGGCTCACCCCACACGAAATCGCCTACCAACTCGAAGACGCCGACGTGAGCCTGATCGTGGTCTCCCCGGATCGACGTCAGCAGGCCACCGACGCTCTCGCGCTGGTGTCATCACCCCCTCCAATCCGCGACCTGTTGCTCCCCGGCACCGGCGGAGACGTGGCCGTGAGCGTCAACGACAATGACCCCCTCTTCCTCATATACACCTCGGGCACGTCGGGACGACCGAAGGGTGCGTTGCTTTCGCACGCCAACACCTTCTGGACCAACATCTCGATCGACCGGATCATGGATGTCACGACATTCGACGTGGTTCTCCAGGTCCTTCCCCAGTTCCACATCGGCGGATGGAACGTGCAGCCCCTGCTTGCCTGGTGGAAGGGTGCCACGGTCATCCTTGAGAC
>CAZDIQ010000023.1:6242-24347 GCA_964505525.1 uncultured Acidimicrobiaceae bacterium
AGGTCGCCCTCGGTGGACCCCAGGGGGAGATCCTCGACGGTCCGGCCACCGGGGAGCTCCTCGTTCGCGGACCGAATGTCTTCCTGGGCTATTGGAACAATCCGGAAGCTACCGCCGAGACGATGCGTGGTGGTTGGCTGCACACAGGTGATGTCGCCGAACGTGACGATGAAGGCTTTTATCGGATCAGAGATCGGCTCAAGGACATGTACATCTCGGGAGGGGAGAACGTGTACCCTGCCGAAATCGAGTCGGTGCTGATGGAACACCCGGCGGTCGTCGAAGCTGCGGTCCTGGGGATTCCACATGAGAGGTGGGGTGAAGTCGGTGTCGCCATCGTGGCGGTCCGCCAGGAGGTGGACACGGAGACGCTGATCGAGTGGTGCCGGAAGCGTCTCGCCGCATACAAGGTCCCCCGTCAGATCTACTTCAAGGACTCGCTGCCCCGTTCGGGGATGAACAAGGTGGCAAAGACGGAACTTGTGTCCTGGTTGGAGGAAGTCAGTGTCGACTGAAACGTGGAACGACGAACCGGTGGAATCGCCCACCGCGGTCGACGGTGGTGTCCTGTCCGCGAAAGGTGAGCGCACCCGCCGCGCCCTCATCGAGGCCGCGGAGGAGGTGTTCGGACAGTACGGATGGGAGACGGCTTCGATCGTCAAGATCACCGAACGGGCCGGGGTCAGCCAGGGGACCTTCTACAGGTACTTCGTGTCCAAACAGGCCATATTCGATGAACTGGTGACTGACCTCAATCGCCGGGTCCGACACGCCATGGCCGAAGGCTCCGCCCGTGGGGCAACCCGGACCGAGGCCGAACGTGGTGGATTCGAAGGGTTCTTCAAGTTCACGAGCGATCACCCTGCCCTCTACCGGGTGATCCGTCAGGCGGAATTCGCCTCGCCACCGGCCCTCCATCTCCACTACGAACGGATCGCAGCCGGGTATCGCGACGCGCTCGCGGAAGCCATGGAAGCGGGTCGGATCGCCGAGGGCGATCCGGAAGTCCTCGCCTATGCCCTCATGGGGATCGGCGAATTGATCGGGATGCGCTGGATCATGTGGAACGACGACGGTGCCATGCCGACTTCGGTCGTCGACGAAATGATGCGCTTCATCCAGAGGGGTTTGGGGGCCACCCCATGAGGACACCCCGGCTCACTGCCACCGCCTCCTACCTACCCGAACGGTGGGTGACCGCGAGCGAGATTGCGGACCATTCCGGGATCCCGGAAGATGTGATCGTCGAACGATTCGGGATCACAGGAAAGCACGTCGCCGCCCCCGATGAGCATGTCTCGGATATGTCGCTGGCAGTCGCCAACCGTCTCCTCGAAGAGCAGGACATCGACCCATCGACCATCGACGCTGTCGTGTACTTCGGTTCCACCCACAAGGACTACCAGGTGTGGCAGGCCGCCCCCTACATAGCCGACCGCTTGGGAGCCACAAACGCGTTCGCTTTGGAGCTCGATTACATGTCCTGCGGGTCCCCGGTGATGCTCCGTGTTGTCGGTGACATGATCCGAGCCGAGACCGAGGTCAACCGCGTGCTGGCGGTCGCAGCTTGCAGGGAGTCCTATCTGCTCGACTACGAGAACGAGCGCTCCAGGTTCATGTTCAGCTTCGGAGATGGTGCCGTCGCAGCACTCCTCGAGTCGGGGGACAGCGGTCACGAGTTGCTGGGTAGCCACATGCTGACTGACGGGTCGTTCTCACTCGATGTCAAGGTGCCCGCCGGTGGCTCGGTCGAACCCACTTCGGACCAAACACTTGCGGGTCGGAGACACTTTCTCGATGTCCCCGACCCCCAATCGATGAAGGAGCGGCTCGACCCGATCAGCGTTCCCAACTTCATCGGAACTGCCAAGGAGGCATGCGCCCGGTCAGGTGTGTCCACCGCAGAGATCTCCCTTCTGTGCGGTATCCACATGAAGCGGTCCCTTCATCTGTCCATCTGCGAGTCGCTCGGGTTGACACCTGAACAAGCGGTGTACCTCGATGACACCGGCCACATGAGCGGGGTCGACCCGCTGCTCGCCCTTGACCGCGCCTCCAGACAGGGACGACTTTCGCCGGGGGACATCGTCCTCGTCCTCGCCGCCGGGACCGGATACACATGGGCAGCTTCCTGTATCAGGTGGTGATCCGGCATAGATCATGGATGATGGATTGGTCCATTCAGAGGACAGATGACAGAGGACTGATGACAGAAACGGAACTGTGGTCCGATAGCCGATAGCGGAAATCGAATCTGTCCTCTGTCTTCTGGTCGATCATCCACAATCGATCATCCAGAATCCATTTGGTGCCCGGACTAAACCAAGTCGCATTCGGTCCGCGGGGTCTGTCCTAGCCGTCGTCCTCCAGCATTCTGCGGATCCGGTGGATCCGTCGTTGTGTGTCCGATCGGCGTATGGGATCGGCGATCCGTCCGAGTCGAATCCCGGCGAGCAGGTACGGGAGGTCTTGCATCCGATCTTCAACAGCGACTACTTCTGAGACATGGAAGGCTCCGGCAACGCTGCGGACCACTACTCGGTATTCAGGTTCACCTTCGAGGGCGATGATGATCTTGCCGCAGTCGGTGAGGTCGCCAGTCTTCGCGAAGTCCCGCAGTGGTTGGGGTTGCAGGGTTCCGCTGTCAAGTGCTTTGAGTCGGGCGAGCGCTTCACGCAGCACTTTGGGGGAGCGCTTTGCGAGGTGCCGCATGTCTTCAACGGCATCGTCCATGAACTGAACGTTCTCGTACTTGGCTGGTGGCGACTTCGTCACAGCTCGTCGAGATCGATCCCCAGGTCCGCTGCAACATCGCCCAAGGATGTCCGATTGCCATTGTCGGTGGTCAGGCGTTCACGCACTCGCTGTGCGATAGCGATGTCTTCTGCCACGTCCATGAGTAGCTGGAAAGTCTCGTAGGGGAGCAACGCTGCTTCCGGCTGGCGATGATCGCCGAACACGACCGGCTCCGCGTCGATTCCGTCTGAACGGAACCTGGCTACGTGCCCGGTCAGGTGCTTGCGGGCGTCACTTATGGTCTCGACCATTTTCAACTCCTGTACAGGTTCATGTACAGACTACACCCGTGGTGGAGGCTTTGCAAGGGACCTCACCACCAAACTCGCAGCGAAGGCTGGCTGTCGGAACCTGGCGGGCCTCGTCTGTCCGCAGTTGGCGTCGACTTCACCCGGTTCAAGGGTTCCCGACGATCCTCCCGCCGAATGGACACTGACTTCCACGGTGACCCTCGCTGCGCCGGGAACTGGCGCGGTATCGTTCGCCACCCACCGACGGTGGAGCAAGGAGGTGTTGCGATGGAGATTTCGGGTGTTGATACGGTCTTCGTCAAGGTGATCGACCTCGACGTTGCGACTGACTGGTACTCCGACATCCTCGGGATCAGGCCCGGCCCACGCTACGGAGACTGGCAGGTGCTGGACGTCGGCGGTCCCGTGACGTTCGGCCTTCACAGATTCGATGCAGTACCCGATGCCGTGAATGCGGTGGTTGCCCTCAAGGTCGGCGATCTCGACGAGGCGATCAGAACGCTATCCGAGAGCGGTGTCGAGTCCATTGACGGGGAAGTGACCGACACCGGATACAAGCGTTTCGCAACATTCGCCGATCCTGATGGCAACCACATCCAACTGATCGAGACAAAGAGTCCCGACTGAATCGGAGGGTTCCGTCCGGTGTCAGTGAACCGGTGCGTCAGCTTCGACGTCGGGGTCGGGTGAGCTGGCGCGTGCGGCGGCGATGGCGTCACGACCTGAGGGCATGAAGACCGCAACCGTCATCACCGCCACGGTGGCGATGCCGCCTGCCACCAGCAGGCTCTGAACACTGATGACGTCTGCGAGCGGTCCGAACACGACCATCCCGATCGGGGTGGCGAGTGCCATCACGATGCCGACATAGCTGAACACTCGTCCGTGCTTCTCCGGCTCGACGGTCTGCTGGATCAGGGTCATGAACGATGCCGAGAACAGTGGGACGCTCAGCCCGAGGAGGAACATGAAGCCGAAGAACACCCAGAGGTTGGTGCTGAGACCAAGAGCAACGGTGAGCGCCCCGAAGCTGTAGGTGGAGAACAAGATCAGACCGATCCGGCTTCGCTTCACCAGGAACGTCGCCACCAGGACGCCACCGAGCAACATCCCGATACTGAAGGCGATCTCGAGGGCCGCAAGCTTCCACTCCTGTGGTCCGAAGCTGCGAACCACCATGAGCGGCGTGATGAACGAAGGCGCAACGGTCAGCAGGAAGATTATTGCGAACACCACGAGCAGCCAGCGAACGATCCGGTGCGACGCGATGTAGCGCATCCCTTCGACCAGGTCTTCGCGGTAGCTGGTAGCTGCCTCGGCAACCCGGTCGAGCGTGGGCACCGCAACCAGGATCAACAGGCCTATGCCGATTACGGCAGTGACCACATCGAGGAAGAAGACCGGCACGATCCCGAAGCCGGCGTAGATGGCGGCCGCCGTGGCGGGCGCGAGAAGTGCCATGGCGGATGCGATCGACTGGTAGATGCCGTTGATCCGCATGAGCTCGTCGGTGGGCACGATCTGGGGAATCATCGCCTGGACCGTCGGCGTCTGGACGCCGGCTCCGACCGAACGGACGGCCACCGCCACCAGGATGATCCAGAGGTCGTCGACCCCGTTCATCATCAGCAGGGCAAGGATCAGGGTGGCCACGGCGATGGCACCGTCGGCGATGATCGCCAGCTTCTTGCGGTTCATCCGGTCGGCCAGGACGCCGGCGAAGATGGACACGATGCCTTGCGGGGCGAAGGCGGCGACCGCGTACAAGGCAATCGCCACACCCGATCGTGTCTGGAGGGTGACGTACCACATGACCGCGTACTGCACCACCATCGACCCGAACAGTGACACCGTCTGACCCGACAGGAACAGGGCGGCGTTGCGCCGCCAGGGTTCGGGCACGGTGATGGCTTCGGCGGGTGGGGTGTCGGTGTCGCTCATGATGTCCGAGCAAAGATAGAAGTCTCGTCAGTGCCAATTCGCGGGTCCACCCGCCCGTTTGAGGAACGTCTTCGTGCACCGTGGGCTATTTGCGAAGAATGAAACAGCGTAGAAACAGTCGTGAAACATAGGTGCACAACCATCACCATTCGTTAACCGAATCGAGTGAGGGAGTACTGATGGATAGTGGCGATGCAGCTTGGGTGCTGACGTCGGCGGCCCTGGTGTTGTTCATGACACCGGGCCTGGCGTTGTTCTACGGAGGCATGGACAGAACCAGAAATGTTCTGAACATGTTGATGATGAACTTCTGGTGCCTACTCATAATCCCGGTCATATGGGTCGTGGTCGGCTACTCGTTGGCGCAGGCAGGCGACAACAAATTTATCGGCAACTTCGACTCCGCCTTCCTGCGAGATTTCACCATCACCGGTGAAGACGGTGGGTTCAATCTGCTGATCGTGGCGTTCCTCGGCATGTTCGCCGTGATCACACCGGCGCTCATCTCCGGGGCGGTAGCCGACAGGATGAAGTTCTCGGCGTGGGCGATCTTCGCGCCGGTCTGGCTGATCCTGGTCTTCGCACCGGTGTTCAAGTGGGTATACGGCGGTTGGATCGCCGATCTGGGAGCCCTTGACTTCGCCGGAGGAACCGCCATCCACGTCAATGCAGGTATCGCCGCTCTCGCTGCCGTCCTCGTGTTGGGCAAACGTAAGGGCTGGCCCGGGGAGGGGTATCCACCCCACTCGATGCCGTTGGTGATGATCGGCGCCGGAATCCTGTGGTTCGGCTGGTTCGGGTTCAACGCCGGTTCGGCGGCAGCGGCCAACGGGCAGGCAATCCAGGCGTTCATGAATACCTTCCTTGCAGCGGCAGCGGCCGGTCTCGCTTGGGCACTCGTCGAACGACTGCGGGACGGGCACTTCACCAACCTTGGCGCCGCTTCCGGCATCGTTGCTGGTCTTGTTGCCATCACACCGGCAGCGGGGTTCGTTGCCGGGATGTCCCCGATCTGGATCGGTCTCATCGCCGGTGTCGTCTGCTGCTACGCAGTGGGCCTGAAGACGAAGGCCGGATATGACGACGCTCTCGACGTTGTGGCTGTCCACTTCGTGGGCGGTCTGATCGGCTCTCTCTTGATCGGGTTCTTTGCCGATCCCGTGTTCTTCGGTGGCGATTTCCTTGCCGGCGCCTTCTATGGCGGCGGTTTCGAGCTCCTCGGAGCACAGGCCATCGGCAACCTGGCGACCATTGTCTACTGCTTCATCGTTACCACGCTCATAATGCTGGCATTGAAGGCGACAATCGGAGTGCGTGTCAGCGACCACGTCGAATCCTCGGGTCTCGACCTGGCCGAGCATGCCGAGACCGCGTACAGCACCGTCAGCGTCAGCCTGGCCGGTAAATCGGAGGGATCATGAAGCTCATCACGGCAATCATTCGGCCCGGAAAGGTCGAGGAAGTCAAAGAGGCCGTCAAGGGTGCCGGGGTGGTCGGGATCACGATCACCGAGGTGACCGGATTCGGACGCCAGTTCGGACACACCGAGATCTACCGGGGCGCCGAGTACAAGGTCGAGTTCGTCCCGAAGGCGAAAATCGAGATCCTGAGCGATGATGCCGACGCCGATCGGATCGCCGACGTCATCGCCTCGGCCGCTCGGACCGACAACGTCGGGGACGGGAAGATCTGGATCACGGAGGTCTCCGCGGTCGTGCGCATCCGCACGGGAGAGCGGGGCACTGACGCCATCTGACGCCATGTCGACTCTGGCCGAGTTCGTCGACCTCCGTGAATCGGTGCGCAAGACCCGCATCGGTCACGGAGGTCACGACGTGTGTGCGGCGTTGACCGAGAGCCTCGACCGTGCCGTGTCGGGACTTGCGTCACCGACCGAGCGGACTGCTGTGGTTGCCCTCGGTGGATACGGTCGGGGCGAGCTCAGTCCGTACTCGGACGTCGACCTCATGCTGCTGCACGAGGGTGACGACGTCTCGGACCTCGCGGCAGACCTGTTTCGACCGCTCTGGGATGCCAAGCTCCAGGTGGGCCACTCGGTGCGGACCGTGCGCGAAGCGGCAGAGGCCGCCAAGGAGCGGTTCGACACCCACACGGCTCTACTCACCGCCCGACTGGTGGCCGGTTCCGAGGAGCTGTTCGCCAAGCTCATGGATGAGGTGGCCCGGGTCACCAAGGCGCGGCCCCTCGGCGGCTATCTCGTCGGTGCGGAACGCGAAAGGCGGAAAGAGGAACCGTTCCCGCTGATGGCGGTGGACCTCAAGACCGGTCGGGGTGGTCTGCGTGCGCTCCAAGCCTTCGAGTGGCTGCGTCGGCGTCAGGAGCTGATCGACCGGACCGCGGCTGATCCGGAACCCGTCAACGAAAGGGCGAAGGAGGCGATCCTTCGGGTTCGCAATGCTCTCCACGCCGTGTCGGGCAGGCGGCATGACGTGTTCTCTCCCGAGTTGCGGGTACCCGTGGCGGGCTGGCTCGGACGGGACGTGTTCGACGTCGCATCCGATCTGATGGCGGCGTTGGCGTCGGTCGACCGGCTTCCCGAGAGGGCATGGCCCGAACTCATCCACCCGAATCCCCAAGGTCTGCGACGACGGGTCTGGGCGGGTGTCTCGGGCCGCCGCGAGATCGTCAATCCCGACGCTCCGCCTGATGCTGCAGACATCGATCTCCTTCTTCGTTCCGGAGAGCGAGGTCGGTTGATGTTCGACGAGCTCTGGGAGAGGGGGCATCTCAACCATCTGCTCCCTGAATGGGGGGTGGTCGTGAACCTTCCCCAACTCGAGCCGTTCCATGAGCATCCGGTGGGTGCCCATCTCTGGCGGACGGTCGCCGAGATGGAGTCCATCATCACCGGGGGCGGCGAGTACGGGGAGGTAGCCGCCGAGCTCGGTCGACCCGATCAGCTCCGGCTGGCCAGTTTCCTCCACGACATCGGCAAGGGCCACGGCGGCGAGCACGCCGACATCGGTGCCGGCATCGTCGACCACGCCGCAGAACGCCTGGGTCTCACCCCGGACGAGGGTCGGTTCCTCGCCAACGCTGTCAAACACCACCTGCTTCTTCCCATCACCGCAACCCGCAGGGATCTGGACGATCCCGCCGTCATCGAAGAGGTGACAGCCAAGGTGGGCAGTGTCCAGCTGCTCCAAGTGCTCTACCTGCTCACGGTTGCCGACTCCCGCGCCACCGGGCCTTCGATGTGGAGCGACTGGAAGGCCAACCTCCTCCAGACGTTGTACCGGAGATGTTTGCAGAACCTCGAGACTCCACATCCCGTGGTGTTGGGCACGACGCGACACGACGTGCTCGCGCTTGCAGGGGATCGGACCTCGCTCGTCGAGTCGCACCTCGACGCGATGTCGCCCGAATATCTGCGGAGCGTCGCTGCGCACGACGTTCTGTTGCACGTCGACCTGATCTCGGGTCTGAGCGGCGCCTCAAATCTTGCGACGAGAGACGAACATCCGGTCGGAGCGGTTGTGGTCGTAGGGAAGGACCGCCCCGGCTTCAGACGGATCGTGGCTGATGTGTTCGCGGGTCAGGGTATCGACGTACTCGAGGCCCGGCTGTTCGGTCGTAGCGACGGGTTGGTGGTGGACACGTTCTGGGTGAGAGATGGCCGCACCGGCGGAGCCGTTCCGTCGGAGCGGTGGGATCTGGTTCGCTCCGATGTCGAGGACGGACTCAGCGGTGCTCTCGACACTGCTTCAAAGGTGGCGTCGCGCGCGGCCGCCTATCCGACGGCTGGGTTCACCGGTGAGGGTCCCGTGGCGCGGATATCCGTCGACGATGCCACCGGCGATACGGTCGTCGTGGTCAAGTGCTCAGATCGGATAGGCCGTCTCGCCGAGATCCTGTCGGTTCTCGACGACTGCGGTCTGGACATCACACTGGCCAAGCTGGACAGCCGTGCAGGCGAGATTGTCGACACCTTCCATGTGGGTCAGCCAGGTGACGTTGACCAGGACGGTCTCGAAGATCGCATCGCCGCCTCGCTGACCCCGTAGGATCCCGAGGCTCCGAACGACGTCGCGCCCGTGACGATCCTCGGACCGTTGACTAGGACACGGCGTATGCGATCTGACCCACATTCACGATCGCGACGACCATGTAGATCCCGACCACAAGGCGGAGGTACACAAGCGAGCGCCTCCTACGCACGAGGGGAGTGAGGGCCAGGATTGCGGCCGGGAGTCCGACCTTCAACACCACCGCCCACGGTGTGCCGAGCAGCGGCGCCACGATGGGATTGATCTCGGATGCGCCGAAATGCGCAACGGACAGCTGGGTCACCATGAGGTCGAGCACGTTCAGCGTGACGAGTGCGAAAGCGAGCGCGATGGCCGTGGTGCGGACCTCAGAGTGATCCCCACTGCCACGCGCAATCGGCGCCAGCTGCTCCATTGATGCCTTCTCTTGCCCGACGCCGCCCGACGTCTCGCCCACGCATTGTGGTACTTCCGCTACCCCCGACGCAAACGGCCTTCCACACCTTGCGACGCGAGGTGCAATCAGATTCAAGATTCAAGATTCAAGATTCAAGCCCTCGGTCCGACTACGCGGAGGTCGGCGACCGTTAGTCGTTGGCGGATGCTCGTGGTCTACCGGTGTGTGTCGAGTTGGAGGTCTCCCTGGCGTGGCACGAAGAACCGTTCGACGTCCGCGTGATTCACGGATTCGAGGTCGGCAGGGTTCCACTTGGGTTGGCGGTCCTTGTCGACGACGGCGGCTCGGACCCCTTCGATGAAGTCGGGCGTGTCGAGGAACGTCGAGGAGATCCGATGCTCCATTTCCAGGCACCGTTCCAGGCTGGGGAGTTCGCGTGCCTCACGCAACGCCCGAAGCGTGACCTTGAGCGAGGTGGGGGACATGGATGCGATCGCCTCAGCTGCGGTGGCACCGTGACCGTCCTGATCGCGTAGGCGGCCGAGGATTTCTTCGACCGAATCTCCGCGATAGCAATCGTCGATCCACGAACGGTCGGTCTCAAGGCTGGCCGGTCCCGGATCGGCATGCCTTCCGCCGAACACGACATGCGGATGGCCGCTTGTCAGATCGTTCAGCAGATTGTCAAGGTCATCCGAAGGCACGTAGTGGTCGGCGAGGCCAGAGTAGATGGCATCGGCAGCGTTGATGCGGGCCGCGGTGAGCGCGAGGTGCGTGCCGACTTCGCCCGGTGCCCGCGACAGCAACCAGGTGCCACCGACATCCGGTGCGAAACCGATCCCGACCTCGGGCATCGCGACGAGCGAACGTTCCGTCACGACACGATGGCTGGCGTGGGCGGAGATACCGACCCCGCCTCCCATGACGATTCTGTCCATGATGGCGACGATCGGCTTGCGGTACCGGGCAATGACGGCGTTGAGACGGTACTCCTCGGCCCAGAACACCCGCGGGGAAGGATCCCCCGCGAGGGCGGCCGTATGAATCGAGCGGATGTCACCCCCGGCGCAAAGTGCACGGTCGCCGGCGCCGTCGATCACGACCGTCACGATCCTGGAGTCGTCAGCGAATGCCTCGAGTGCGTTGTCGATGATCCGCACCATCCCCAGTGTCAGGGCGTTGAGGGCCTCGGGACGGTTGAGGGTGATACGACCGAGGTAGCCCTCGACGTTCACGAGCACCGGAGCGTCGGCACTGGTGCTCATGCGGACTGACCGACCAGACTTCGAGACACGATGATTCCCATGGGTTCGTCGTCGCAGCGTTCAACGTGTGCGCCGACCCTCCGGCCGTCGTTGGAGTGACCAATCGTGTCCACTGCGCGTTCTCCTCTGGTCCGGTTCGGTGGCGCACCGAGCGCCGCTCTGGGGAGCATAGGGAGCAGCCGGACGGCCAGGACAAACGGGCCAGGGGAGGGGCCGGGTCGGCCACAGGGCGGAGGACCATCGGCGGGACCGATCGGTGCAGAAAGCTACATAAGGTTCTGGGATGCAACACATAGCCGGTCAGGAAACGGAGCACGCCACGAGGAGGTGGTCGTGAGACGGGAGTCGGCAGAGGGCCTCTATCGCGCCGTCCAGGACGAGTTCTCGGAGGCGCTCAAGACCTTGGACCCCCACGCATCCGTCGTCAGAGATGTCTGGGAGCGTGAGGAGGGTGGTGGCGGGATCAGCCTCGCCCTGAGCGGGAATGGGCACATCGAGAAGGGGGCAGTCAACTTCTCGGCGGTGCACGGGCAGACTCCACAGCAGTTGTCGGAAATGCTTGCAGCCCGGAGTGACCAGTTCTTCGCCACGGGTGTGTCCATCATCGTCCACCCTTCGAACCCCCATGCTCCGACGTTCCATGCGAACCTCAGATACTTCGAGACTGACGATGGGAACGCATGGTTCGGCGGGGGAGCGGACCTCACCCCTGCGTACCTCCATACCGAGGATGCGGTTTGGTTCCATGAGGTGCTCAAGAACGTGTGCGCTGCGCATCCGGTTGCGGATTACCCAACGTGGAAGGCCGACTGTGACACCTACTTCCGGCTTCCTCATCGCGGCGAGGCCCGGGGTGTAGGCGGCATCTTCTTCGACCATCTCGTCGACAGGCTGGACGAGGTCCTGGCGTTCCAGACCGCACTCGGTGCAGCGATCATCGGGGCCTACGTTCCCATTCTGGAACGAAGGATCGGGACACCATTCGGCGACGCGGAACGAGAGTGGCAGGAGATCCGCCGCGGTCGATACGCCGAATTCAATCTGGTGTGGGACCGCGGGACACGTTTCGGATTGGAGACCGGGGGTCGTATCGAATCGATCTTGGCGTCGTTGCCCCCGAGGGCTCGGTGGGTGTACGGGCACGAACCGTCGCCCGGTTCCCCCGAGGCATCTCTCCTCGAGATGGTCCGCGGCGAACCGCGCGCATGGGTGTGACGCCATGTGCCGACAGCTTGTCAGAGAACGACCCGACTACGATTCTCGATATCCCGACCTGACATGAGCACCCCTTGGACCTGACTTCTGCCAGCTACGCCTACCCCTTCCATGACGGGCCGTTGCGCGCTGCCTTGGCGACAGGTCTGGCCACGGCCGAGATCGGTTCGGACACCTTCGTGCTGTCGACATGTCTGCGCATCGAGGTGGTGGTTCCCGGCGACGAACCCGAGCTCAAGGCCCGTCTCGACGACATCTTCGGTGATCTCGGCGCGACGGCACAACCCGTTGTACGCACCGGTATCGATGCGGTGACCCATCTCTTCAGGGTGGCATCCGGCCTGGAATCCCCGGTTCTCGGTGAGGTCGAAATCCTTACGCAGTTCCGCCAGGCTTTGGCCCGTGCCGATCGCAGCCTCGGTGGTCTGTTCACCAAGCTCCTGGAAACCGCCGTGTCGGTCGGTCGCCAGAGTCGGGAGATGCTCCCCGGTTCACCTGCTGATTCGATGGCGGCCCTCGCGGTCAACGCCATCGGACAGGTCGATCGTGTCGCGGTTCTCGGCTCGGGAACCATGGCGACCGCGGTGGTGGAGCGCCTGGTCGCTCTTGATGCCCCGCCGGCCATCACCGTCGTGGCTCGCAATCCCGCAGCGGTGCCCGCGCGACCCGGAGTTACGGTGTGGCCGTTCGAAAGGGCAACCGAAACGATCCTCGGGTTCCCTGCCGTGGTCTCTGCGACATCGGCGAAACGCCGACCGGTGGACGACGAGGCGATGGCGGAACTGTTGTCCCGTCTGTCGACGCCGCTCATCATCGTCGACATGGCAATGCCTCCCGACTTCAAACCTGACCCATCGGAGCACCTCACCTACATCGACATCGACACGCTCGCCTCGATGTCCGAGGATCTGCCACCGACAGACGCGGTCGACGAGTTCGTGGCGACGGCTTCCGCAGCGGCATGGGACCGCTACGCAAGGCACCACCGGGTTGCTCCGGTGGTCGGGCACCTCATGCAGTCCGCCGACGAGATCGTGGAACGGACGGTGGAGAAGTTCGCGGGGAAGCTCTCCGACGAACATCAGGTGGATGTGTTGCGCCAGACCGCCCACACCGTTGCCAGGGCGATCCTCGCCGCACCGGTGGCGTATCTGAACGGCGCGAACGAGGAACCGGATTCGGTCGATGTCCTTGCCAGGGCATTTGGCATGCCGGATGACTGATCTGCGGATAGCGACCCGAAGGTCCCCCCTCGCCTTGGCGCAAGCCCGACTGGTCGCATCGGCGCTGGAGGCTGCCCATCCTGGTCTCGGAGTGTCCCTCGTGGAAGTGGATTCAAGCGGTGACGCCGATCGGAACTCGCCGGTCGCTGCCCTGACCGAGGTCGGTGCCTTCGTGCGTGCCGTCCAGCAAGAGGTACTCGACGGGAAGGCCGATGTTGCGGTCCACTCCTGCAAGGATCTGCCGGTCGATGGTCCGAGCGAGTTGACCGTCTTCTATACCGAACGCGACAGTCCGTGGGACGTCCTGTGCGGTTCCGACCTGGCTGGCTTGCCCGCAGGGGCTCGGGTCGGTACCGGCAGTCCCCGCCGAGCCGCCCAGTTACGCAGGTTGAGACCGGATGTCGATGTCGCCGAGATCCGGGGAAATGTGGAGACCCGTCTCGCAAAGATGCGCTCCGGCGAATATGGCGCCGTGGTGCTTGCCGAAGCTGGTTTGCGTCGACTCGGGCTCGGGGCTGAGATCGGGCATCGCTTCACCCTTGACGAGATGGTCCCCGCACCTGCTCAGGCCGTGCTTGCGGTTGAGGCGATCGCGGGGAGCGAATCGGCCGAGCTGGTCGGGGCGATCGACGATGCTGCAACGAGACGGGCGATGGAGACCGAACGTGGGCTTCTCGCCATGGCGGACGTCGGGTGTCGGTCGGCCGTGGGGGTATATGTCAGCGTCGATGACGGCATCACCGCCACGGGATTCATCGAAGACGACCGGGGTGCCCGCACAGCGGTGGTGACGGCTTCGGATCCGACGACAGCCACGAGCCTGTTGTTCGAGGCACTGGAGATCAGCCGATGATCCGGGTGGGCGTCACCACGGCGATCGACCGCAGCGCACAAGCAAGCGCTCATCTGTCTGCGGTCGGGGTGCAGCCCGTCGTCCTGCCT
This sequence comes from uncultured Acidimicrobiaceae bacterium, assembly GCA_964505525.1. GTDB lineage: Bacteria > Actinomycetota > Acidimicrobiia > Spongiisociales > UBA5794 > UBA5794. The sequence continues at coordinate 20,280 of CAZDIQ010000023.1, forward strand.
TGCATCGAGGTGACAGCGGCACCTCCCGCTCGGTTGGATGAGGCCCGTGCCATCGCTGCAGCAGCCGATTGGGTGATGATCACCTCCCCACGTGTGATCGCGTTCCTCTGGCCGCACGGTGATTTTCCTGACACCCGCGTGGCAGCGGTCGGGTCCTCCACGGCCCACGCGGTTGAGGATGCCGGAGGTCGGGTGGACATCATCGGCGATCGTGGAGCGGACGCGTTGGCAACGGCTCTGCTCAAGACGGCGGATATTGGTTCGGTGGCCGTGCTCCAGGCGTCGAATGCTTCGCCACGTGCCGTTGCCACCCTGGAACGGGGAAGGGTCTCGGTGACACCGGTGCATGTCTATCACACGACCCCGATCGCTCCGGATCCGGATCCGGTCGATGTGGTCACGTTCGGTTCGCCGTCTGCGGTCACGGGATGGTTGCTCTCACGCGACCTTGACGGGCTCGTGGTTGCAGCGATCGGTGACACCACCGGTGCCGCACTTTCGCGCATGGGCCATACTCCTGACATCGTCGCACCCACCCCCGGATATCGGACCATGGCCAAGGCAGTCGAGACGTTCCTGAAAGAGAGGTCCTCGGTTTGAGCAGTTTCCCCGAAGTCCGCAACCGCCGCCTCAGGCGCACCCCGGCACTGCGCAGGCTGGTAGCCGAAACCAGATTGCATCCAGCCTCGTTCGTGCTTCCGCTCTTCGTCGTTCCAGGCAAGGGGGTTTCGACTCCGATCGGATCGATGCCGGGCAACTACCAGCTGTCGGTGGACCAATTGATACCGGTGGTCAAGGAGGCAGCTTCCGTCGGTGTCGGCGGTGTGATTCTCTTCGGTATACCCGGGTCGAAGGATTCGACCGGCTCGGGTGCGTGGGATCCGAACGGCCCTGTCCCTGACGCCATCAAGGCCATCAAGGACGAGGTCGACGACCTGACCGTGTGGGCCGACGTGTGTCTGTGTGAGTACACCGATCATGGGCATTGCGGTGTCCTCAACGGTGACATCGTCGACAACGATCAGACGCTTCCGCTGTTGGCCCAGGCGGCGACGACCTACGCCGATGCAGGTGCCGACCTCATCGCCCCGTCCGACATGATGGACGGACGGGTGGCAGCGATCAGGACGGCGCTCGATTCGGGTGGTCACCAGGAACTGGCCATCTGCTCCTACTCGGCCAAGTACGCCAGCGCGTTCTACGGACCGTTCCGCGAAGCGGCACAGTCGACTCCGAGCTTCGGCGATCGGCGCACCCATCAGATGGATCCTGCGAACGTCAGAGAGGCGTTGATCGAGGCCACACTCGACCTGGCCGAAGGCGCCGACATGGTGATGGTCAAACCCGCCGGCCACTACCTGGACGTCATCGCCGCGGTCCGAGAGCGCGTCGATGTGCCTGTGGCTGCCTATCAGGTGTCCGGTGAATTCTCGGCCATCGAGGCGGCGGCAGCCAACGGCTGGCTCGACGGGGAACGTGCCATGTTCGAATCGCTCACCGGGATCGCACGGGCAGGTGCCTCGGTGATCCTCACCTACTACGCCACTCGTGCGGCCCGTCTCCTGGGGACGACATGACGACACCGGATTGGCGGGAACGGGCATCGGCCGTGTTGCCCGGTGGCGTCAACTCGCCGGTGCGAGCCTTCAAGGCAGTCGGTGGAGAATCCCCGTTCATCGTGTCGGGCAAGGGGGCTCACCTCACGACACTCGACGGCGAGGAGTACATCGACTTCATCGCGTCGTGGGGAGCCATTGTGCTCGGCCACGCGCATGAGGAGGTAGTGGTGGCGGTCGAATCCGCAGCCCGAAGGGGGACGTCGTACGGGGTGTCGACCGTCGAGGAGGTGGAACTGGCCGAACTGATCGGTGAGTTGGTGCCCTCGATGGAGATGGTGCGGATGGTGAATTCCGGGACCGAAGCCACGGCCTCGGCTGTCCGGCTCGCCAGGGCATCCACGGGCAAGGCAGGGGTGATCAAGTTCGAGGGGTGTTATCACGGTCATGCAGACCCGTTCCTCGTGCGCGCAGGCAGTGGAGCCGCCACGTTCGGGGAGCCCGACAGTCCCGGGGTGCCGTCTGCCACCGTTGCTGATACCCATCCAGCACGGTTCAACGACCTCGACTCCGTCGACCGGGCGTTCTCGGGTGGTGACATCGCAGCCGTGATCGTCGAGCCGGTGGCAGGGAACATGGGCGTGGTTCCTCCCGACCCGGACTTTCTTCCCGGACTCAGGGAACTCTGCGACCACCACGACGCGCTCCTCATCTTCGACGAGGTCATGACCGGCTTCCGCGTGGCCAGGGGAGGTGCCCAGGAGCGATACGGTGTCACACCGGACCTCACCTGTCTCGGCAAGATCGTGGCAGGCGGCACGCCGGCAGCCGTCTACGGTGGACGTCGTGACCTGATGCGACAGATCGCCCCCGAGGGGCCGGTGTACCAGGCAGGAACCCTCGCTGGGAACCCTCTCGTGGTTGCGGCTGGTCTTGCCACACTCCGATACATCGCCGCCAATCCTTCGCTCTACGACGAACTCGAGACGATCGGTGCCGCTCTCGAATCCGGGCTCACCGCGGCCCTCGCCGACAACGGGACGGCCGGTTGCGTCCAGCGGGTCGGGGGGATGTTGACCGTCTTCTTCGGACCGACCCAAGTCCGCTCGTGGGACGATGCCGCGTCGGTCGATCGGGAGAAGTTCACACGCTTCTTCCAGTCCGCCTACCGGAACGGAGTGTTGCTTCCGCCGTCGCCATTCGAGGCGATGTTCCTGATGGAGGCGCACCGAACGGTCGTGGAGGAGGCAGGCGACGTGCTGGTCGCCGCGATAGGAGACGCCTCGTGACCAAGCCCCTCGTCGAAGCCTTGATGCGTCGTCCGCTTCCTCACCCCCCGGTGTGGGTGATGCGCCAGGCGGGACGTCACCTCCCGGAATACCGTGAGCTGAGACAGAAGCACGCCTTCACCGACATGGTGAGCACGCCACATCTGGCCGCCGAGGCAACCCTCCAGCCGATTCGACGCTACGGCATGGATGGCGCGGTGATTTTCGCGGACATCATGACGCCGCTCCAGGCGATGGGCGTCGACATCACGTTCGACCCCGGCCCGAAGCTGAGCCCACTCGGACTTGCCGAGATCAACGAGCTTCCCGACCCCGATCCCGACCGGATCGGGCTGGTCGGCGAAACCATCCGACTCGTCAAGGATCAAGTTCCTGACGAAGTTGCCGTGGTCGGGTTCGCCGGAGGCCCCGCAACACTTCTCGCCTACCTGGCAGGGGGAGGGGGGTCGAAGGAACATCTTGATATGAGATCCATCCTGAGATCGGACCCGGTGGCCGGTGCAGAGGCACTCGCACGGTTGGGTCGGGCCATGAACCAATACCTTGCCATGCAGACGGAGGCCGGCGCCGACGTCGTCCAACTGTTCGACACCTGGGCCGGTCTCCTCGATCTTTCCGGCTTCGAGAGGTGGGCCGTTCCATCGGCACGTCTCAGCCTGGCCGACCTCGATGTCCCCACGATCTACTTTTCCCCCGGGGCGGGCCACGCACTCTCGGTCCAACCGCAGATCGGTGCGACCGGATACGGTGTCGACTGGCGACTCCCGATGGACATCGCATGGGAGCAGCTCGGCGACGTGGCGATACAGGGCAATCTGGACCCTGCGGTTCTGCTCACCGATCCCGAGACGATCGGGGACGAGGTGGCCACGATTCTCGGTGCGGTCGACGGGCGCGCCGGTCACATCTTCAACCTCGGCCATGGCATCGACCAGCACACGCCGCCCCACCACGTCGAGGCAATGGTGAAGGCAGTGCGACGTTGAAGGTCGTGGTGGTAGGCGCCGGATGGTCCGGTCTGTTCACTGCGTCGGAACTCTTGGCCGCCGGTGCAGAAGTGACCCTTGTCGACCGATTTCCCGGCCCTGGTGGCGTGGCAACCACAGTGACGAGGGACGGTTACACACTCGAACCGGGCGTTGGGAGTTTCTCCCTCCCGCATCCTCACCTGACCCCGATCCTCCAACGCCACGGGATCGAGGTGACCCCCGCCGAAGGGTCAG